>CP089984.1:10857000-11172500 GCA_037157815.1 Sorangiineae bacterium MSr11954 | reverse complement strand
GCCACCATCCAGTAGAGCGCGATCAAATCGTCGGCGCGCGCGAGCGCGAGGGCGCCGAGGACGAATGCGACGGCGCCCAGCACCAAGACGATCACCGCGAGGACATCGTAAAGATGCATCCCGGCGCCAGAATACAACGGGGCGGGCGATTCGCACTACTGCACGGCAGAAGGGTCAGTGCGTAAGTCGATAAACGACACCGACGATGGCCAAAAGGAAAATGGCCAGGAACCACGGGATGACCACCCGCATACGCTGGCGGGGGGAGGTGCGCGTACGGACCTGGTGCCGCGCCAGGGCAATGGATGTCGACGCGCCAATCAGGCCAAGGCCCAGCGCCAGGCATACGAGCCGGACCAGGACGGCGCGCTCGGGGGAGGACGTGGTCTGCCAGCCGATGAATTGCAGGGCGGTCGCCAGAACGGTGCCGATGGTGATGAAAATGCTCCCGCCCCATGGAACGCGGCCGCGGGGTTTGAGCGGCGCGGCATCCTCCACGATGGAAATGGGCGAGCGCATGACCGCGGGGGCCGCGGAGGCATAGGCGAAAAGTCCCCAGCCAATCATGCCGGTGATGCCGCGCGCCGTGTCGAAGCGGGTGGAGGCGAGGGCGGAAGGGCAGAGCGCCCACACGATGACGCTGGTGGTGGCGAGCCCCCACACCGAGGCGATGCGCGCACCTTTCGGCCAGCGGGGTTCGAGCAAGGCGGCGCCGATGACGTGCGCCACGCCAATGACGGCGAACAGCTTCGCCGACCAAGGTGCGCCGCGCGACCATGCGGTGGGCACCACGGTGACGAACCAGGCATACGCGCCGGGGACGCTGGCCTGGGCGACGGAGCCCAGCTCGAACAAACGTGGACGGGTGCGCACCGGTATGCGCTCGGTCAGGTCCTGGTCCTCGGCGGGGGTGGGGGTGTCGCTCGCCGCCATGTCTTCGTGCCTCTACGAAACATGCCGCGCGAGGCGCGTGGCCATGATGAGCGGGGCGCCCGATTCTCCGCCCGACTCGGGGAGATCGCGCGCGGCCTCGAGCCCGAGCTGGGCCCATAAATTCCGGTCGAGGAGCTGGCTGGGGCGCACGTTCTGAAGGGCCGCGAGCATGCTCGCCTTGGTGCCGGGGCGATCGCGCTCGAGCTGGTCGATCATGCGGCCCACGACCTTGCGCTGCAGATTGTCCTGCGAGCCGCAAAGGTCGCACGGGAGGATCGGGAACTTTTGCGCCTCGGCAAAGGCGGCGATGTCCTCCTCCGCGCAATAGAGCAGCGGGCGCAGGACGATGTGACCCGTGCTCGCCACCAGCTTGGGCGGCATGGCGGCGAGCTGGCCGGCGAAGAGAAAGTTGAGCAGAAAGGTCTGCAGGACGTCGTCGCGGTGGTGGCCGAGCGCGATCTTGTTGCAGCGAAGCTCGGTGGCGACGCGGTAGAGGATGCCGCGGCGCAGACGGGAGCAGAGCGAGCAATACGTTTTGTTCGCCGGGATTTTCTCGGTGACGATCGAGTAGGTGTCCTCTTCGATCATGGTGAAGCGGTGGTTTTCGCGCGCCATGTAGTCGCGCAGCACGTCGGCCGGGTAGCCGGGGTGGCCTTGATCGATGTTGACCACCTCCAGCTCGAAGCTCACCGGAGCCTTCTCCTGCAGCTGACGGAGAAGGTGCAGCATGGTGTAGCTGTCCTTGCCGCCGCTGACCGCCACCAGGATCCGGTCGCCCTCGGCGATCATGTTGAAATCCCCGATGGCGCGCCCCATGGCGCGACTCAGCTTCTTTTCGAGATCGACGGCGTCTACCACGGCTTCTCCCATACTACGGGTACGACGGAGCGGCTGCAGCGCACCCGCTCGTCGGGCTCCGCCTTCTATCCCGCCTTTTCGATGAGCGAAAGGAACGTCAGCACGCCATGGCCGGTGGCGCCCTTGGCGTTCCAGCCGGTGGCGCGGTCCGACGTGGCGGGGCCGGCGATGTCGGCGTGCACCCAGTTCTTGGTCTTGCCGATGAACTCGCGCAAAAATAGCGCCGCGGTGATGGAGCCGCCGGAGCGATCGCCCATGTGCTTGAGATCGGCCGTATCGCTCTTGAGCTGCTCGCGGAGCTCCTCGATGAGCGGCATGCGCCACATTTGCTCGCCCGAGGCTTTGAGCGCGTCCGAAAAGTCGCGGATGGCGTCCTCGCTGTTGGCGTACCAGCCGGAGTAGGTGTTGCCGAGCGCCACGATGCACGCGCCGGTCAAGGTGGCGTTGTCGACGAGCAGATCGGGTTCGAGCTGGGCGCCGTAGGCGAGCGCGTCGGCGAGGACCAGGCGGCCTTCGGCGTCGGTGTTGATGATTTCGACGCTCTTGCCGTCGAGCGAAGGCCACACGTCGCCGGGGCGGTAGGCGTTGCCGCTGGGCATATTTTCCGCGCACGCCATGAGCGCGTGCACCTCGACATGGGGTTTGACCGCGGCGACCGCGGCCATCAACCCGACCATGTTGGCGGCGCCCGACATGTCGTGCTTCATCTCGCCCATGCCCTGCGCCGGCTTGATGCTGATGCCGCCGGTGTCGAAGGTGATGCCCTTGCCCACGAAGACGAACTTCTTCTTCGCCTTTTTGGCCGGCGTGTACGAGATGTGCACGAAGCGGGGCTCGTTGACGCTTCCGCGGCCCACGGCGTCGATGAGCGCCATGCCGCGCTTCTGGATCTCTTTGTAGTCGAAGATCTCGATTTTCAGGCCGTTGGCCTTGGCCATCTTCTGCGCCTCGTTGGCGAGGGCCGCGGGCGTGAGGATATTCGCCGGCTCGTTGCTCAAGTCGCGGGCGAGGTTGACGCCGAAGGCGATCTTTTGGCCGAGCGCGATGTCCTTCTTTCCATCGGCCTTGCCATCCCCGGACTTCTTCGACGACAGGACGAAGGTGACCGTCTCGAGCACCTCCTTGGGGCGGCGGTCGCCGGTCAGGTGCTTGGTGAAGCGGTAGGCTCCGAGCTCGATCCCCTCCCCCACGGCGCGAAGGTGCTTCTCGATGCCCTCGGGGAGCACCACCACCAACGACTTGGCGCGATCGCCCAATGCAGCGCGCGCCGCGCGGGCGGCGAAGGTGCGGGTCTCGGGGTCTTTGACGGAGGCGCGATCGCCCAGGCCGAGAAAGACGATGCGGTTGATGCCGGGGACGCGGCCGAGGGTCGGGATGGACAGCGACTGGTCCGGCTTGCCGCTGAATTCTTCCTTTTTGACGAGCGCGAGAAGGCCACCCTCCCCCAGGGCTCGATCGACGTCTTTGATGGCGTCAGGGAGTTTCTTGGACGGATCGAACGCCCAAACACCGAAGACGGTCACGTCCGCCTCGAGTTCCAGTGGTTGCGCCGAGCGAATGGAGAGGGAAAGGGCCATGGCTCTCCCAAATACAGCGCTTTGTCCCCACCGCAAAAGCGTTTCTCTGCGCGATCGAGCGGGGTGCCCGCGTGGGGCGCCGCTAGGGGCGCGCCTCCGGCAATGCAAACCGGGTGTAGGCCGTGTGCTCGGGGAGCGCGTCGACCTCGCGCCGCATGACGGCATCGAGGATGGCGGCATTGCGATACGCTCCAATGCCCAAGTCGGGCGCCGCCGCCCCATGGGTGTGCCAATCGGCGTTGGCCACGAAAATTCGCCCGGTCATCGATTTTTTCGCGGGGAGAGCGCGTGGTCCAGGGCAACGACATCGCGCTTCTTGGTGTCCCGGCGGATGAAGTGCTCGAGCGGCTGCAACGCCGGCTGCCGGGAGCATAGCCCGTGGCGCGACGACCAAATCCGTGCGGTCGAAGCTGGAGTCGGGGTCGCGGTGGCGACAGGTCGGCACGATTTGGCCGTTGTCCCCACGGACGAGGCCTCGACCGCGATCCCGCGCGTGGACGTCGCTCACGTAGGCGGGTGTGGTCGTTTCTGGCACGAGCTTCGTGGCGTCGAGAGGTGCAAATGAGGCGGTTCGGGTCAGCCCGCCCATGGCCGGGCCGCGCGAGGTTGCGCCGCGCGCGGGTGCCCCGCTGGGCGGCAGCCGTGTCGCGCGCGAGCAGGAGCGCCATCATCTCAAGGCACGAGCGCGCCGACTATCGAACTTTGAAGAGGCGGGTCATCCAACCATCGGTATCGAAAAGCTTGGTGGCGGTGGAGTCCGCCGTATTGAAACCATAGACGATGGTGGACGCATAATTGGCCCCAGGGATGAGGGCATACGGCGCGCCGTCGACCCGGGTCCAATACGTGGCCCCGCTGTTCCACCCGATGGAGCTCACCTCGGTGGCTTTATGCGACTTGGGATCGTAGCTCCAAATGTGCCAATTCAAACCGTGGATGATGTCGAAGGGCTTTTTGGCGCCCGCCACATCGACCTTCTCGTGGTGAAACACGGACATGACGAATTGGCCTTTGCCGGCATAATAAAAGGCGGAGCCCTCGCGCCCTTCGGTCACGTCTTTGAAGTTGAACTCGACGGACACCTTCAATGTGTTGGTGTCGACCTTGGCCACGCACGTGGCGGCGTTCTCGAGCACCAAGTGAACGGCGGCGCCGCCGGTCCAGGGGCTGAAATAGATATTGCCGGATTCGTCGAGGGTGGCCACGTCGAGCCCCGGGCACGGGGCGGAGAGCAGCTGAATCAACTGGTTGGTGTTCACGTCGAACACGGCGATCTTCGAGTCGTCGGGGCGGCGCTCCCAGCCTTCGTCCGTCCAATAGAGCGGTTGGTACAGGCGCCCGTTGTGGACCACGGTGCCG
Organism: Sorangiineae bacterium MSr11954; assembly: GCA_037157815.1. Lineage (NCBI taxonomy): Bacteria > Pseudomonadati > Myxococcota > Myxococcia > Myxococcales > Pendulisporaceae > Pendulispora > Pendulispora albinea. The sequence continues at coordinate 11,167,773 of CP089984.1, read as the reverse complement.
CGGTCCATGAAGGCGGCGCGCGGGATCATCCCATCACGCGGCTCCATCTTGGGGAGGTTGAACTTGTCGATGATCTTCATCTCCGCCGGATTCCAGACCACGTACTCCGCCGTGCCGTGGATCATGTATGCCTTGGTCGGGCTGATGAAGCGGTTGTACCAAAAGGCCGCGTCGCCCGGCTGGAAGCCGTAAGCCGCAAAGCTGAGGGCCTGGCCCTGTTGCACCAGGCGGCCGTCGTCGCCGACCGTGAACTTGGTGACCTTCGGCTCGTCGCCGCTCGCGACGAAGACGGCTCCTTCGTACGTCCACATGTCGGACTGGCCTACGAACTCGCGCGCATTTTTGAGCGAGAGCTTCGCGCGCGGCTCGAGGGAGTCGAGGATGGTCACATAGCCCGCGGCGTTGCTGTCGTTGTTGGAGACCGTGCTGGAGACGGCGAAGCGCGTGGTCCCCTTCAACCCGCCGCCGCCCGTGTCGTTGCTGTCGCTCCCGCAGCCGCTCGCCGTCCCGAGGAGGCCCGCGAGGACGAGTGACAAGGCCCCGCCCGCACCATGGAGTTTCTTCATAATGGGTGTTCCTTTCGATGAATTAGAGATCTGCGGTCATCTTGAAGAAGAAGGCCCGCCCAGGGCGCTGCGCGCCGTAGAAGTCGTAGGCCTTTTCGTTGGTGAGGTTTTGCACCTCGCCGGTGAAGCTCACGGACAGCGGATCGCTATGGATGCCGTAGGTGAGCGCGACGGCGTGGAGCAGCTGCGCGGGGATCTTCGGCTTGTCGTTCGGGTCCCCGGCGCTCTCCCAGTTGAAGAAGAACCCCTGCACGAAGCGCGTGTTCCAAATGAGCGCGAGCTCGTCATCGGGACGTCGCACCTTGCGGAGTTGAAGGCGCGCCGAGCCGTTGGCAAAGAGATACGGCCGGTTGGGGATGCGATCGTTGTCGTAAGCGCCGAACAAGCCCTCGCGCGAGGTGTTGCGAAAGCTCTGATACGTGACATTGCCGTCGATGACGAAGTAGTCGCCGGGCGACGTCCACCCTGCCGCGGCCTCGACCCCCACCGATCGCGCGGCGTTGACGTTCTGGTACATGTAGCCCTGGAAGTCGCCCTGCATCGAAATCAGGTCGCTCACCTCCCGGACGAAGCCGTTCACGTCACCCCGAAGCGCGCCGGCCGGCGTTTCGCGCGCATCGACGGTCAAGCCGAGGTTGATGTTGTGGCTGACCTCGGGCCGTAGCGCCAAGTTGTTCTTGATGAGCGCACCGTTGCCGAAGACCTCGTCCGCGCGCGGCAAGCGGGTGGCCCACTCGTACGATGCCTTCGCGTAGAGGCCAGAGGTGAAGCGAAACCGGAGCGCGTCGCCGGCGCCGAAGCGGTTCGTCTCGCGGTCGCTCGGGACGAACACGCCGCTGGCGAGGAGCTCTTGGGCGCGCTGCACCTGCAGGTAGTTTTTGACGAACGCGATGTTCTCGAGCCGGCCGTCGAACCGATCGACTTGGTATTCGATGCCGCTCACCAGCGCGAACATGTGCTGCTTGGCGGTGATGGGCTCGGGGATGTTGGGGCTGAGCGGGAGCTTCTCGTCGCCCGTGCGTGTGGTGTACGTGGGCGATAATGAGATGCGCAGCTCGTGCCCTCCACGCGGCCGCCAGCCGACGTTCACGCGCCCGAAGGCGGCGTGGTCGTACAAGGTCTGGTCGCGCGGTCGCCCGGGTTGGATTTGACCGGCGCCCACGCCGTTTGGATGGGTGCATTGGCCGAACCAGTCGTAGACGCACCCGTCTACGTCGTGCAGAAAGGTGCGCCCATACGTGTAGCCGCCGAGCGCGTCGATCGAGATGCGGCCAACCTCGGTGGCAAAGGTGTTTTCGTAGCGAAGGGTGGCGCCTGCCGCCAATGTCCCGTAGTCACCGGCACCGTAAGGGACGCCCTTCATGAAGACGTTGTTCTGAAGGTCCTTGGTGTAGTCGGTGACGAAGACCTTCAGGCGCAGGCTCTTGGCCCATGGGCGATCGACGAACCCCACCTCCAAATGGCCGCCCGCCGCGCGGTATCCATCGTGGAAGCGATCGACGCGGACGGGCGTGAGCCGGCCGTCGGGAGCCGCACTTTCGACGTCGACCGCGTAGTCGTTCTTGGCGTAGTCGTAAAAGCCCGCCGCGCGCGCAAAGAGCCCGCTCGGCTCGTCGAGGTGACGCACGCCGAGGGTGAGGCGGTGCGTGCCGAAGGAGCCGACTTGATAGGACGCCGAGCCATGCGTGCCGCGCGTTTCGCGATCGCTGACCAGGTTGACGGCGCCGCCGAGGGCATCCGCGCCGAAACGGATCGGGACCACGCCCCGGTACACGTCGACGCGCTGAATCAGGTTCACGGGTACGTTGGCGAGACCAAAGGGGTAGCCCGCGAGATCGAGCGGCACGCCGTCGAGGAAGAAGCGAACTTGATCGTCGGTGAGCCCATTGAGCGAAAAGCGCATCTGGGAGCCGAGCCCGCCGCCGCGCTGCACGCCGATGCCTTGCGAGCGCGCCAGCACCTCGCCGAGATCGGCGGTCTGGCGCTTCGCCTGCTCCACCTCGATGACGTGCACCGCCTGCGCCGATTGCCGCAAACGATCCGCCTCTGATTTGCCGCGCACCGTCACCTCGGCCACGCCTTTTTCGGGCGCGGGTGCGCCCCCCGGCGCGGGCGCAGCTTCCGGCGCTGGCGCAGCCACCGGCGCAGGCGCAGCCACCGGCGCGGGCGCGGCTTCCGGCGCGGATTGCTCCGCGGGAAGACGGAACTCGTACGGGTACGAAATGCGGACCGCCACGGGCGTTCCATCGCGACGCGCCGGAGAAAACCGCCAGCGCAGCGCCGCCGCACGCGCAGCTTCGTCGAAGCCATGGCCGGCGTATTCGGCCACCTCCGCCGCCGTCACCCGCCCCTCGGTATCGACGGAGAGCCGCAGCACCACGCGCCCCTCGATCCGTTGCGTCTTCGCCTCGGCCGGATACTCCGCCTCCACGAACTCCACCACCCGAGGCGGCTCGACCCCCGACACCGCCGGCGCCTGCGCACGCGCACGCGCACCAGAAAACGAGGGAGCAGCCTGCGCATCGGAAGACGCACCTGCATCCTGCGCATACGACATTCCCCCGCCACCCAAAAGAGACACGAAGGCCACGGCCGTCGCGGCCACGTACGAATGAATTTTCCGCATCGATCAGCTCTGCGTGGGACGCGTTGGACGTGCAGTCCGCGTGGGATCCGTGCTGCGCGCATCACGCGCCGGACGAACCGCAAACCAAATCGAGACGGCGGAGGGCACGGCCAACGCCAGCCACGACGCGCCATCCCCCACGCCATCGGAGAACAGCGCGGCGAGCAGCCCCACCACCGTGATCACCCCGAGCCAAATCGGCGCGCGCCAAATTTCCTTCGACGTCAGGGTGCGCGTGCGCGGCGATGCCGGTGCCGACGACGATTTCATGCGCCCGTGGCCTGCTTTCCCGCGCCCACCACCGGCTCCTCGTGCTCTTTGTCCTCCTTGTCGGCCTGCATGGTGCGAACCCACGCCTCGAACGAGACATTGCGCCGCCGCAGCCACAGATAGAGCCCGCTGCCGAGCACCACGATGGAGAGGGTATCGAGCACCGCCCACAGGATCTTGAGGGGCAGCCCGCCGTAGTCGCCGAAGTGCAGCGGCTGCGACACGAGCAGCGCGCTCACGTACCAGGGCAAGCTGCGCGTCTCCACCACCTTCGACGTTCGAGCATCGATCAAGGCCGGCTTGGCCAGCTTCGACGTCCACGGCGTGGTGCCCTTCATGAAGGCCACGTAGTGGTGCGGGCCCGCAAAGGGATTGCCCGGACAGGCGATGAACCCCAGCTTGGTCCCCGGCAGCGCCTCGAGCGCCGAATCGATGGCTTTTTGCGGCGAGCCAATCGACTCGAGCGGCGGCTTGTCGCGGTACGGAGCGGTCATTTCGGCCAGCTCGGTCGTTTGCCACCAGCCGAAGACGGGGATGGCCAACGTATTGATCACACCGGTCGCTCCCACCACCAGGAACCACACCAAGGTGGCGATCCCCAGCAGGTTATGAAGATCGAGCCACTTGAGACGGGGCGAGCGATCGCGCCGCACGGTGCCGAAGTGGAGCTTCTGCATGTATGGCGCATAGAGCACCGCGCCGGACACGAGCGAAGCAACGAGCAGCAAGCCCATGAACCCGAGGAACAAGGTTCCTTTGAGGCCCGCGAACATATCCACGTGCAACCGCAAAAGGACGTTCGTCAGCCCTTGATTCAGCGGGTACTCGTTCAGGTACTCACCCGTGCGCGCATCGAAGCTGTACACGGCCGACGGCTCCTCCGCGGCCGCCGTTTCGCCCAAGCGCACGTACCACACCGGCTCGGCCGCGTCCTCGAAGAGGAACTGCACGGCGTGTCCCGGTTTGCGCGCCAGGGACGCGGCCACCATATCGTCCACGTTCGCGCGCTGGGCCTCCCCCGGCATCTCCTTGGGGGTGGCCACATAGCCGAGCGCGCGGTCGATCTCTTCGTGGAAGATCAGCGGCAGGCCCGTCACGCACAAAAGGAGCATGAACGCCGTGCAGATCAGGCTCGTCCACTTGTGAATGAGAAACCAAGTTTTGATGGCAGAAGCAATCACTGTGGCATCCCTTGGAAAGCGGGCTCGGACCGCCCCGACCCGCGGAGATACGGGGGGTAGCTCGAAGGCTGCAACGGATTTTGAAGGGTTCCTTTGAATTTCAAGTCCTTGGCAGGGTCCGCCCGAGCGTAAAGCCCCGCATGCCGCGGGTCGGCGACGCCAAAGGTGCTAGCGAAAAATTGGGGATCGAACGGCGCCAGCATCGTGTCGCGGACCGCGATCGCGGTCATCGAGATGAGGGAGGGTCGCGCGTTCATCCGAAGTCGCCTTCACATCTGCAGGCATTTTGTGAAAACACAAATGAATTTCAATTTCAACTACCTCCAACTACATGAATTGCTGTGGCGCGTCAAGCCTCAGGTGAAGGCGCGTTTCACGGGCGGCTCGCGGTGAGGGCGTACGGCGCCACGGCATACGGCGCCACGGCATACGGCGCATCAGGGTACGTCGCGAGAACGGTATCCGTCACGTCAGGGTACGTCGCGAGAACGGTATCCGTCACGTCAGGGTACGCCGCGAGAACAGCGTACCTCGCGTCAGGGTACGTCGCGAGAACGGTATCCGTCACGTCAGGGTACGCCGCGAGAACAGCGTACCTCGCGTCAGGGTACGTCGCGAGAACAGCGTACCTCGCGTCAGGGTACGTCGCGAGAACAGCGTACCTCGCGTCAGGGTACGTCGCGAAAACGACGTACGGCGCGTCAGCTCACGGCGCGTTCGCGTCTCAGTGCGAGCCCGCGACGGCTTCGCGGCGGCCCGCTTCGCCGCTGCGGAGAAGCGCGCCACGGAAGAGGACCGGCCCAATGAGCTCGTTGATCATGACGGCGCCGAGCAAGCACGCGGACGCATGCTCCCCCCACCCGGCGAAGTGCTTCGCCAAGAGCACGCACAAGCCGATGGCGACCCCCGACTGCGACAGGGTGCCGTACGGAATGATCTTGCGGTGCGCGGCCGGCACCTTGCCGAGCGCCATCCCGATGCGCGAGCCGAGCAGCAGCGCGATCGCGCGCACGATGGCCAGGACGACGGCCACGGAGATCACGCGCTTGAACACGTCCCAGTGCAAGCCCGCGCCCGCGACGGCAAAGAACACGGCGAAGACCGGCATGGAGGCGGACTCGATGTCGTGCACCAGCTTCGCCCCCTCGATGTCCGTGGCGTTCTCCAAAAAGAGCCCCGCCGTCAGGCACATCAAGAGCGGATCGAGGTGCAGCCGAGCACCGGCCTCGGCGCACAGGAACAATATGCCGAACACGAAGAGCGCCACCCGCTGCGCGATCGTCTTCAAGTAGAACGCGAGCACCAGACCGAGCACGGCGCCGCCGCCCATCGAGCCAAAGAGGTGGACCATCAGCTCACCCGCGCCCCCGCCCGCGCTGCCATCGACGGCGCCGAACACGGCGTTGGCGAGCGCGTTGGCGCCGGCGAAGCAGAGGACGATGGCCAGATCCGCCAGGACCACGATGCCGAGGATGGTCTCGCTGATGGGCCCCGAGGAGCCCGTCTCGGCGATGAGCGCCAAGGTGACGGCGGGCGAGAGCGCCGATAGAACGACGCCCATGGTGAGCGAGACCACGAACCGGTGAAAGACGCTCATGCCCGCCATGAACGGCAGCTGGCTGCTCAGGAGAAAGCACGCGGTGGAGATGAACAAAATGGCGAGCAGCAGCGAGACGGCGCCCACCGAGACGATGGCGCGGAGCCTCGGCCGCAGGCGCTTGAAATTCAGCTCGCCGCCGGCGGAGAGCGCGATGAGCCCGATGGCCACGCCGTTCACCAGCTTCAGATCGCGCACCATGCTCTCGGTGACGAAATCGAGGACGCTGGGGCCGGCGATGAAGCCGCACATCAAGTAGCCGGTCAGGCGCGGAAGGCGGAAGGAGGCGAAGATGGTCCCCGATTGCAGCGCCGCCAGGAGCACGAAGCCAAAGGCCAGCGCGGCCCCCGAGCCAACCAACGACGTCTCCTCCGGCAGAAAGGAGCGCGCGGCCGCGATCAGGATCACCACGATGACCAGGAGCAGGACGGCGCGGATCACGAGCTACCTCCTTCGTGGGGTGCGTCGGGCGGCGGGGGCTCCGTCATCGCAGGTGGATCGGGAGCGGGTGGCGCCGGGGAGACCTCGGAGGCCGCGGGGATCGAGCCCGACACATCGAGCGCGGCGGGGATCGAGACCATGGAGGAGCCGCGGAGGTCGATGCGAAGGCCGCCCCGAAGGCGCACGGTGGTCTGCACCAAGAGCTCCGTCAGGAGCCCGCCCGCGATGCACGCGGTCATGAGCCAGCCCACCGATTGCCCTTCGGCGGCGTGCGGCTTGTAGATCGTGGCGTAGCTGACCACAGTGGCCGTGGCGGCGGGAGATTGCGGTGCGAGGGCCAGGCCCAAGGTCGTGGCGTCGGGGAGCCCCTCGGGGCCCGTGATCTTGGCCACGTGCGCGCCGATCAATTTACCGCCCACGCGCGCGGCGACGAACACGGGGGCGAGCAGCCAGCCTTGCCAGGCGGTCACGTCCCACATGGCGCCGGCGATCAAGAGGAAGATGAGGTAGAGCGGCCGCTCGACCTGGAGCATCGTGGCCTTGAGCTGGTCGAAGTTCTTGTGCGGCAGGTTGGTGAGCAAGGCACCCGCGATGGCGCAGGTGACCAACGGCGAGATGGCCAGGTAGCCGCTCATCCCCGCCGAGAGGGCGATGGCGCCCAGCAGATACGCCGTCTCCTCGTTCGCGTTTTTGGCGCTGCGGATGAGCGCGTAGGTCAAGATCCCGAAGACGCCGCCCATGCCGAGGGTGACGAAGATCCAGGCGATGTGCGGGAGCTTCCACGCGGCCACCGCGTCCGTCGGCCGGAACGCCGCGCAGATGAAGCCGAGGACCAGGACGCCCGCCACGTCATCGAGCTGCGTGACATACGACAGGATCTTCGCGGCGCGCGAGCCCGAGCCGCGCGCGATGGCCACGGCGGCGACGGGTGCCGCTTGCGCGGCGCATGCGCCGAGGGCGAGCGCATCGCGCAAGGGGGCGTGGGTGACCACCTCGCGAAAGCCCTCCTTCCAGGTGCTCTGATCCGAGAGCGACCAGCTGGGATCGAGGGTGGCGAGAAAGGTTGCACATGCAAGGGCCGTGAGGGCGAATGGAACGAGCGTCTCGGCCACCACCACGGCGCCCGTCTTCAGGGGCACCAAGTCGAGATCGCGCACATCGAACTGCATGCCCACCACGAAGCCGAGCCAACCCACGCCGAACTCCAGCGCCGGGCGCAGATCGGCCACCACCTCGTCGGTGAGGATGCCGACCTCGGGGAGCCGGAAGATGACCCCCATGGCGATGAAGGGAATGCCGCTCGAGAGCAGCACCGTGAGCCCGAGGCGCCGTTCGATGCGGCGCACCAAGGGATGAGCCGCGACGATCGCCAGACCAAATGCGAGCGCGAGACCTAGAATGACCCGTAAAAACGCCGTCTGATGGGGTTGCTGCGGGGCGGCGGCGAGCATCCGCTGGGAGTGTAACCGATGCCCTTGGGTCTCACGGCACGCGAACTTTGCGCGCCGTGCTTTTCAGCCCTCATCCTCGGTGAGGTCCATCACGCGGCGCTCGAGCCCGCGACCTTTGCTCACACCGCTGATGCGAACCTGCTCCTGCAAGAGCGCCCAAAGGACGTGGCCGATCACCGCCTCCGCGTCGAGCTCGGGGCCACGCTCGAAGTACACGACGAGCTCATTTTTCTCGTCGTCGTAATCGGCGCGCTTCACGATGGGCAGATCCCGCACGCGCTGGATCCCCCGCGAGACCACGCCCTCCGCCGATGTAGCGTTGTAGGCGCTGGCGGCCATACCGCGCGGCGCGCGACCGAGCTTGATGTGCACTTCCTCCGAGGCGCCCGTGAGCTGCGCGATGGTGCCGGACGCAATGAGCTTGCCGCGATCGAGGATGGCGGCGCCGTCGCAGATCTCTTCGAGCTCCTGCAGGTTGTGGCTCGATACGATGAGGGTACAGCGCCCTTTGCGGGCCTTGATGAGCTGGCGCACCTCGTACGCGCTGCGCGGATCGAGGCCGCCGGTGGGCTCGTCGAGCAGCACCACCTCGGGATCGCCCAGGAGCGCTTGCGCGAGCTGCACGCGCTTGGCCATACCGTGCGACAAGCTGGAGCAGCGCTGGTTCCACCAGTCGCGCCCTTCGACCTCCTCGAGCACCGCGCGCGCCATCGACTCGGCGCGATCGCGGGATGTGCCCTGAAGGCGGGCCATGTGGACGAGAAACTCACCGACCTTGTCGAGCGGGGGCAGAATCGCGTCCTGCGGGAGAACGCCGACCCGGGATTTCAACTCCGAGACGTGGTGGGGATCGTAGCCGAGCACCTCGATCTCGCCGTTGGTGGGCTGCAGGTAGCCGGCCAGCATGGAGAAGGTGGTCGTCTTGCCAGCGCCATTGGGTCCAATGAGGCCGTACACGCGGCCGGCGCGGATCTCGAGGGAAAGGTCGTCCACCGCGAGCTTCGCGCCGAACCGCTTGGTGACGTGCTTCATGCGCACGGCGGCCTCGGTGACCTTCTTTTTCTTCGCCGGCTTCGGGCTGGGCTGCGCGTCTTCGGAGACTTCGGACGGTGCAGGCGGTGCCGCCGCGGGCGACGCGACGGGGTCTGCGTTCGGTTCGGAGGTTTCGGGCGACATCAAACGTCTCTCCGCGTGAAGAAGAAAGTACCGGCGGCGGTGGTCAACGCCGCGATGCCGAAGCAAGCCAGCGCGCCCAGCGCGACCTGGTCACCTTTGGGCGACAGGAGGAGCGCGTCGTACGAGTTGGGGTAGAAGTACGTGGCCCACTTTACCTCTCTGAACACCGCGATCACGTCGATGACCCACAGGGCTGCAAAGACGGCGCCGACCACGAAGAGCGCGAGGATGGGAGTTCGGAACTGGGATGAAATCAAAGTAGCGAGCCCGCACCACGCGGCGGCGATGGGCAAGGTCACCAGATAAAAGTGAAAGCCCCACGAAAACGTGGCCCCGGGCGCGGCCGTTCCTGCGCCGCCGATGATCAAGGTCGCGCACCAGATCAAGACGTGCATGACCAGGGTGATGGCCGCCACCACACCCCACAGCCCCAGCACCTTGCCGACGAAGTACGAAGCGCGCCGCGAGCGCACCGTCCAATAACGCACGGTGCGATGCTGCAGGTCGGCGGCGACCGCGTCGAAGCCCAGGATGGTGACCAGGAGCGGGCTAAGCCAGATGCTGATGAAAAGCAGGGAGATCAGAACGAAGGGGGCGCCACCGAGGTACTGCCCCATCGCGGGGTCATCGTACTTTTTGGTGAGCACCGCCTCTTGCATTTCATGGAGGCGCTCGAGGCCAATGTTGACCTCGTCCATCTTCTGCCCCTTGGCAATGATGCTCGCGACCGCGATGGCCCCGAGCAGCGAAAGAACCACCATGGTGAGCCCTTTCAGGCTCCGCAGGTTCTTTCGGATCTCGCGGGATGCGATGAGCCCGACTTCGTTCAGTGCTGTCACTCCGCTCTCCTCATCCTCGTTCCCTATGGCCACGACCCTCGGTCGGGCCCGACGATACCCGACCCAAGGCCGAACACCTAATCGGCCGCGCGCACCCGTGCGATGGGGCCAGAAGACGCGACGCGACGTGTACGCCAGGAGGGGCAGGCTCGAAAAACGGACGGTTCGAGGAGCAAAGGCCCAAATGGGAAAGGCCCCACCACACTCTTCCACGCTACCGTTGCTCCCTCTCGGGCCTGGCGGGGTTCACGTTTCCAAGTCGGTGAGGCCATAACTGCGGCCAACCGCAACTGTCGGCCATCTCTAGCAGCTCCTTCGGCTGCTGGCGAGTGACATGATCGAGAAATCTGTGGCCCCAGGTCGGAAGCTCTGGTACTGCCCGTGTTAGGGGTATCGTGATTTTCACAGGCCCCGCAGGTTTTTGCCGCGCCTACCTCCCAGGACTTCCCAGGTTTTTCCTGTCGCGCTTGCCCTTCAAGCCGAGGCCCTCGGAGGTTTTCTCCCGGATTCAACCCGGCCTCCTCTCAAGTAAGGACGGGAACCGAAATGCGCTCAGGGCTTTATTTTCGCGATAACGAGGACGGAGCACGCCACCTGGAATGGGAGGGCGGGCTCGTGCGCGGGCGGAGACGAGGCATGGGCGGGAAAGTTTTTAGCGCTTCATGTCGAAGAACATCCTGGTTATCAGCGTCGATATCCGAGAAACACGCGTAGCCCTCATCGAGGGGGGAATCATCGCCGAGCTGCACATCGAACGGCGAGGTAAGAGCGCGTACACAGTAGGAAATGTGTACCTGGGCAAGGTGACCCGCGTCCTGCCCGGTCTTCAAGCCGCCTTCGTCGATATCGGCCAGGAGCGCGCGGCGTTCCTTCACGTCGAAGACCTCATCCGACCGGATGACTTCGAAACGTACCTGGCCGGCGGCCAGAAGCGCGTCAAGGAAGGTGCCGCCCTTCCCGAGGTGACCGGCGACGAGGAGCTCGACGCCGAGGCCGAGGAAACCCTCGACGCGATCCCTCCCCCAACCGCCAAGTCGGCCGCCGACGTCTCCGCCGTCCTCGAGGCGCGGGAGAGCGACAGCGACCTCGCCAACATCGCGGACCAAGCTGGCCTCGCCGAGCATGCCAATGGCGCCGCACGAGGCGACGGCGACGCAGACGACGCCAGCCCGGACGACGCGGAGTCCACCTTCGACCGCATCGAGGATTCGCGCGTCAGCCTGGAGTCCCTCGGCGACGATTCGGGCGACGACATCGCGGGCGAGAGCGAAGAGAGCGAAGAGAGCGACGACCAAGACGAGGACGCCGACGAAGGCGACGACGAGCCCCGCATCTTCGAAGGCCCCCTCAGCGAGGACTCCCTCGCCGCGGGCGCGTCGACCGTCGATCTCGGCGACGACTTCAACGAGGACTCCCGGGTCGATCTGCCCAGCTCCCCCAGCTCTCCCAGCTCGTTGTCAGCCCTCGACAAGCTCGAGGACGACGACGATCTCGAAGACGACGACGAAATCGCCGCCTCCACGGCCCCCTCCTGCGACGAGCACCCGCAAACGTCGCTCGACGAGCCGGCCACCTCGTCGCCATCGATCGCGCTCGAAGCGGCCGATGCAGCCGATCCCCTCGACGACGACAACGCGCCAGGCGCCATCAACGCCAACGAAGGCCCCCTCGCCGCGGTCTTGGGCGATTCGAACACCGCCGCGAAGGAGACGCCCGCCTGGGAGGCGCCCGCGCGCAAAGAACCGCGCGGCCGGCGCGGCAAACGCCACGGGGACAAAGGCCCCCGCGCCACCTTGGAGCCGCTGCCCGATTTCCCCGGCATGCCGGGCTTCACCATCACCGATCCCAACGCGCCCGTCCCCCGCGCCCCCAGCCCGCCACGCGCCTCCAACGAGCGAAGCACCCGCGGCGCGCACGCGCAAGGCGGCAACAAGCGAACCCGCCACCGCCGCGGACGCGATCGCGACCGGGATCGCGGGGAGCGCAGCGGGGATCGAGGCGGCGATCGCGGGCGTGAGGGCCGCGACGGCCGATCGCGCGGCGATCGCATCAGCATGAACAACCGCATCTCCAAGTCGACGCCGATTCGCGAGGTGGTGCGTGAGGGCCAGGACATCATCGTCCAGGTCACCAAAGATCCGATCGGCACCAAGGGCGCCCGCTGCTCGAGCCACGTCTCGCTCCCGGGCCGCTACGTGGTGTACCTGCCGACCGTCGATCACATCGGCATCTCCAAGCGAATCGGCTCGGAGAAAGAGCGCTCACGGCTGCGCGAGGCGATCGAGACGGTGAAGCCGCCGAGCGGCGGTCTCATCGTGCGTACGGTGGCCGAGGGGCTCACCAAGAAGCAACTCAAACAAGACGTCGGCTACCTCGTTCGATTGTGGGGAGAGATCGCCAAGAAGAAGGAAGAGGGCGCGCGGGCGCCGGCCGTCCTCATGAGCGAGCTCGATCTGGTGCTGAAGACGGCGCGCGATCTGTTCACCGACGAAGTGCACCAGATCGTCATCGACGACCGCCATCAATACGAGCGCCTTTGCCGCTTCGTGGAGATGTTCGCCCCCGATCGCCTGAAGGACATCATCTATTACTCGGGAGACGAGCCCATCTTCGATGCCTATGGAATCGAAGACGAAATCGGCCGCGCGCTCTCCCGCAAGGTGCCGCTCCCGTCCGGCGGATATTTGATTATCGATCAGGCCGAAGCCCTCACCGCCATCGACGTGAACACCGGTCGATTCGTCGGAAAAGGCTCGAAGGACATGGAGGAGACCATCCTCAAGACGAACCTGGAGGCCGTCCACGAGATCGCCTACCAGCTTCGATTCCGCAATATCGGCGGCCTCATCATCCTCGACTTGATCGACATGGAGAGGCATCAAAACCGCGAAAAAGTGCGGCGGTCGCTGGAGGAGCTCCTTCAAAAAGACAAAGCGAAGACCACGCTCAATCGCATATCCGATCTCGGCCTCATCGAGATGACGCGAAAGCGCACGCGCGAGAGCCTCGGTCGCTTGCTCCACGAGCCCTGCTTTTACTGCGATGGCACCGGCCAGCTCCAATCGAAGGAGACGATCGCCTACGAGATCCTCCGCGAGATCCGGCGCAAACGCGCCGATCTACCGGGCTACACGGTGCTCGTGAACGCGCACCCCGCGGTGGCCGACGTGCTTGCCACCAAGGAGAAAGAGGCGGTCATCGACGCGGAGAACCGCTACATGCGCAAGATCACGGTGGTTGCCCGAAAAGAGTACCATCTCGAACAATTCGACCTTCAAGGGAAATGAAGAGGACCGAGATGGGCGACGAAGACAAGGGCGACAAGGAAGACAAGGGCGAGAAGCGAATCGGAGAGCGCGTCACGATCAACAAGGAATTCGAGTCGTTCGACGCGTTCATTCAGGAGTACGTCACCAACATTTCGGCCAGCGGAGTGTTCATCAAATCGACGAGCGTGCTACCCGTCGGCACCCGCGTGAACCTGCGTTTCACCGTCATCATGGACGATATCGAGACCATCGAGGGCATCGGCGAAGTGGTGCGCGTGGAGAAGGATCCGCCCGGTATGGGCGTGGTCTTCCGCGAGCTCGCCGCCTACTCGAAGGACTTGATCGAGAAGCTTTTGACGCACCGATCAGCGGGTTGACCGCGTTCGCTCGCGCGCGATGGTGGCCGCGTTCGCACGCGATCGTGGCCGCGTTCGTACGCGTTGGTGGACGCGGCGGGCGCCGCGCGACGAAAGGTGATCACGACCTCCGAAAGTCGTGAGTCGGAATGAAACCCACCCGTAAGTGCGGCGCATCCTAACAGCCAGACAATGCCGATACGTGATTGAACGTAGGGGCATTCATGAGTGGGGGGATACATCATGAATAAGGTGAGGGGATTGGTCCATACCGGGCTGCTGGGAGTGATGTTCGCGGCGGCCTCTATCGTCGGGTGCGCCTCGGGAGACTCGGGTTCGGGGCAACAAGGCGACAATTTGACGGGCGACGCCGTAAATCCGCAATGCCCGGGCGGTGGTCCGGATCAGAGCGGGGCAGCCAAGTCGTTCTCGGCGCGCGCGGTCGCCGTCAGCGTCCGCGTCGACATCCAGAACCCGTCGACGACGTCGTGGGACGGCACCGCCGTCCTCACGGACACCAAGGCGCTCCCGTCTTCCGGGGGCAGCGTGACCAAGAGCGCCGCGACGGTCAACGGCGGCGCGGTCGCACAAGCTGGCGCGGCCAACGCCGCGGCGCGCGGCAAGGGCGGCGAAGCATCGTCGACCGCCGCGGTCACCAACGCGTCGCTGTTCCACACGGCGCCGGACGGGTTCCTCAAGGAGATCCTCGGTGAGGATGGACGCGGGGGCACCGTCGCCATCAACCTGCAGGATCTGCTCGAATCGCTCGGCATCAACGACGAGTTGCTCGCCGTGATCTTCACGGGCCCGCTCGCAGGCGGCATCCAGGCGGACGTCATCCAGGAAGACGCGAAATCGTGGTGCGACGCGCAGGGCAAGGCCCACTCGTCGGCCGAAGCCGTCCTCGCGAACTTGGTGGTCGGCGGCACGCCCATCCCGATCACGCTCGGACCGAATCAGAAGATCCTCGATCTCCCCGGCCTGGTGACGATCACGCTCAACGAGCAGACCACCACCGGGGACGGCGGAGCGAGCAGCATCGACGCAACGGCGCTGCACGTGAACATCCTCGACGGCAAGATCGACGTGAAGGTGGCGCGCGCGCAAGCGGGCGTGGTCTGCGCGTCGGGCGGCGGCGGCGGCAGCTGCCCCAAACGCTGAGCAACGAATCCAATCGCGTAGGCGTCACCCGCGTTCGTGACCGCGGGTGACGCACCACGTATCCGCGATCTGGATTTCGCCACGGAGTACCGAAGGGGATGGGAGGGCTCCCCTTCGCGATGCCGGAGCGAAATCCAGATTCGTTTTGTGGGCCTCGCGGCCATTGCCGCCCGATTCGCGCTGCCGTGCCCGACAGGAAAGAGGCCCACAATCCCCCTAATAAGAAGAGAAGAAGAGAAGAAGAAGAAGAGCGACGCGTTCGGTAATTACCGAGCGCGGCGAAGGCTGGAGCGGACTCGGCCTACCTTCGAGTTTTTCCCCACATTGGTGTGCATTGGGCGCAGCGACTTGCACCCACCTCGCATCAGAATGGCCAAGGACGTGCGCTTGCAAATAAGTGAGCGGACGTCGGGGGGGGAAACAATGATTACATCGAAACTCGTTCGCACGGCCATGATTGGATTCTTTGCTGCCACCATGGGCATCATGGGTTGCGCCTCTGGCGATACCGGCAGCTCTTCGAGCGATCAATTGACGGGTGATCCGGCAGCTCAGGCGGCCAAGGGCGGCAAGCCCAAGTCCATCTCGGGCCGCGCGGTGGCAGTTCGCGTCAACCTTGGCAAGCCCCATGGGCCCACCAGCTTCGCGAACCTGATCCCGGAGAAACTGTCGTCGGATACGGGCGAACTCGGACAAGACGGAGCGGCCATTGCGAAGACCGTGGCGCGCGTGAACGCGGGTAATCTCACCCGCGACGCTGCGGCTAACGCATCGACCCAGGGCACGGACAGCGGCGCGACGTCTCGCGCGTCGGTTGCCGCCGGCACCCTGCTCAACGCCGAAGCCGAAGGCCTCCTGGCCGACGTGCTCAGCGACAACGCCGACGTCGGCGTGCTCGATCTCGATCTGCGCAAGCTCCTCGAGAACCTCGGCCTGAAGGACCTGCTGGACGGTCTCTTTGGCGATGACGGCGCGCTCACCTTGGGCATCAGCTACACGGCTGCGGACACCAGCGCCAGCGCATGGTGCGACAGCAAGGGCAACGCGCAGACCAAGGCGTCCAGCACGATCGCGGAAGTGAAGATCAACGGCAAGCCGATCACCATCGGCGTGGGCCCGAACGCCGAGATCAACCTGAAGGACGTTCTCGGTCTCGACCTCGGCCGCATCGTCGTCAACTTCCAGGCCGCCGATGGCGGGACGATCGACGCAGCCGCTCTGTACGTCGAGCTGCTCAACAGCATCGAGGCGGAAGTCGCCCAAGTGCACGCGGACGTCACCTGCGCGCACGGCGATCACTGATAACCAAAGGTTCGGCTCCTTCGGCCGAGGTGGCTCGATACCTCGGCCGGGAGCGGCCTAACGAGACAACGACAACAGGGTAGACACACGGGAGGAGCGCCTTCGGTCACGAGGAGGCGCTCTTCTTCTTTTCTGTTCTTTTGTCTTTTTGTTATTCTTTTGTCCGCGTTCGTGAGCTGCGCGCGCTTCTTTCGACAGGCACGCTTCCCTCTTTCCACATCGTCGCCCGGTGCCTAGACTCCGTTCTCCCGAAGAAAAGAGAACCGCAAAGAAACGGAGGAGCCAATGGCGATTGATCCGAAGAATTATGCGCTGGAAGGCAAGGTAGAAGGCTTTCTCTCCGAGAAGGCGCTCACCGAGCACAGAGACGTGCTCTACAAAGGCTACGTCACCCAGTACAACAACATCCAAGCGGCCCTCGAGAAGGCCGACGTATCGAAAGCCAATCCGCACTTTTCGGAGTGGGGTGAGTTGAAGCGCCGCGAGACGTGGGCGCACAACGGGGTCATCCTGCACGAGTGGTACTTCGAGAACATCGGCGGCAAGGGAACGTCGCCGGGCAAGAAGACCCTCGAGATCATCACGCGGGACTTTGGAAGCCTCGACAACTTCAAGGCCCAGCTGCTCGGCGGCGGCAAGGTCGCCCCGGTGGGTTGGTCGGTGTGGGCGCACTCGCTCCTCGACAACAAGACCCACGTCTACGTGGTCGAGCAGCACCAGAACCACACGCCCTGGGGAGCGATCCCGCTGCTCATCCTCGACGAGTTCGAGCACGCGTACTTCCTCGACTACCAGACCAAGCGCCCCGACTACCTGAACAAGTTCTGGGAGAACATCAACTGGGACGTGGTGGAGACGCGCGCCCAGCAGTGGCTCCAGAAGTAAATCGGACCGAAATACCGATTAGAAGCCCCAGGAGCCCTTTCTTCCCCGGTTATCCGCGCGGGAGAAAGGGCTTCGTCATGTGCGCGGCTTCGGAGGCTTCGTGGACTTGGGGGACTTGGCGGGCTTGGCGGACTCGGAAGATTTGGAGGATTTGCGCGCCTTGCGGCGGGGCTCGTCGCCGCCAGGGGAGCCCAGATACGGACGGAGGTAGCGGCGCAGAAGGACCTTCGTCTCGGCGATGACCGCTTCGCCGAGGGCGTCGTTGCGGCGCACGGAGACGATCATCATGGCGGTGATGTGCTCCACGAGCATGGTGGCGACCAGGAGGCGCTTTTCGGCGGGCAGCTCCTTGGCGCGTTCGGCCAAAAAGGTCTCGACCCGGCGGGCGAACTCGCGGTTGAGCGCCTCGCCCGCGATCAGAAACTCTGGCGACATCTGCCAATTGAGCCAGACGGCGCGGATGATCACCCCCGAGCGCTCGAAGGCGGCAAACGCGTCGATGGCCTGGTGGAGCATCTCGTCCCAGCGCTCGATGCGCGCGTAGCTGACGAGCAGCTCCTCGAACCGCTCGCGCGCCAGCTCGATGTAGCGCACGGCCATCGCGTCGAAGATCGCGCGCTTGTTCGGATAAAATTGGTACACGGAGCCGATCGACGTCTGCGCGCGCTCGGCGATGTTCTCCATGGTGGCCGCGTCGTAGCCGCGCTCGATGAAGAGCGAGGCCGCCGCCTCCAAAATGCGCTCCAGCCGCTCGCGACTGCGCTGCTGCAGGGGAATACGCCGCGCACCGGAGGCTCCGGACGATGTCGTCACTTGACAAATTGGAGGGCAAGCTCACAATCTTGTCAAACGTGAGGTTGCCCTCATGTTCATGAGGCGCTTCGTTTTCGAGCCTGGAGGCCGGGAGATTCGCGCGATGGGGAAACGGACCGACACCAAGCGACCGCCGGGCCCTCGCGGCGGGGTGCCCTTCTTCGGGCTTGGCTTCGAGGCCATGCGGGATCTGCTCGGCTTCTTCGGCGACGCGGCCAGGGAGCACGGCGACGTCGTGCGCTTCGATTTCGCGCCCTACACGTACGTGATGCTCAACTCGCCCGAGACGATCAAGCACGTGCTGGTCGACAACGCGAAGAACTACGTCAAGGGCGTGAACTACAAGGCGCTCCAGCTGGTGCTCGGACAAGGGCTCGTCACCAGCGAGGGGGATTTTTGGCGCCGGCAGCGCAAGCTGGCCCAGCCCGCCTTTCATCGCGAGCGGCTCGCCACCTTCGTGGAGCGCATGACGGAGGCCACCGCGGAGATGCTGGTGCGGTGGGGAGCGTACGCCGACCGCGCCACCGTCGATGTGCACGACGAGATGATGCGCGTGACGTTGGACATCGTGGGGCGCACGCTCTTGAGCCAGAGCCTCGACGATCGCGCCGCCGGCATCGGCGACGCCATGGCGGTGGCCGTGCGGTTCGCCGCCGACTACGCGTCCAATCCCTTCCGAATGCCGCTGTGGGTCCCCGCACCGCAGAACCTCCGCTTCCGGCGCGCCATGCGCGCGCTCGACGGGCTGGTGCGGGGTGTCATCGCCGAACGAAGGCGGAGCCCTGGCGAGGACAAGCGCGATCTGCTCGACATGCTCATGGCTGCGCGCGACGAAGAGACCAACGAGGCCATGACGGATCAGCAGCTCAAAGACGAGGTGATGACCATCGTCACCGCGGGCCACGAGACGACGGCCAACGCCATGTCGTGGACCTTGTACCTGCTCTCGAAGCACCCGGACGTGGCGCGCCGGGTCTCGGCCGAGATCGACGCCGTGCTGGGAACGCGCAGGCCCGCGCGGGGCGACTTGAGCAAGATGCCGTACGCCATGGCGGTCCTTCAAGAGTCGATGCGCATCCTTCCGCCGGTGTGGAGCTTCGAGCGCGCGGCCTTGGAGGACGACGTCATCGGCGGGTACACCATCGAGAAAGGGACGCAGATCGGCGTCTTTCCTTATGTGCTCCACCGCCACCCCCGGTACTGGGAGAACCCCGAGGGCTTCGATCCGGAGCGGTTTCTCTCGGGCGCGGAGAGGCCTCGCTACACGTACCTGCCCTTCGGCGGCGGCCCGCGGGTCTGCATCGGCAACGCGTTCGCCATGATGGAGGCGCAGATCCTCCTGGCGATGATCGTGCAACGCTACCGGCTGGAGCTCTTGCCGGGCGCGCGCGTCGCGGCCGAGCCGGTGGTGACATTGCGGCCGCGCCACGGCATGCCGATGATGATCACGCCGCGCGCGCCGTCAGCCCGAGACGGGGCGCCCCAGGAGCTCCTGCTTGATCGCGGCGAGGGCCGGCGTCGTGCCGACGGGGTAGAGCGCGGGGGTGCGAAGCCTCCGGTGACGCTCGGGTAGCGCGAGCAAGCTGGCCGTGGTGCGCTCGCGCAAGGTGCGCGCGGGCTCTGGCGCCGAGACGCGCTTGCCGGCGCGCATCACGTTGGTGAGGAGCGGGGCGCCGGCGGCGGCCGCGAGGCGCGCGGGGAAGCCGGTGGAGCGGTCGACGAACTCCACATCGCTTGCATTCTGCACGCGTTCGTTGGTCGCGTGGGCCACGTCGGCCAGGAGCTGCCCGTCCATGTCGACATAGCGCACGACCACCTTGCGGCCTGGATCGCCGCTGTCGGCGACGGTGCTCCCGCGGCGCATGCGCGGCGACCATTGCCCGTTCGACTCGATGGCCGTCAGATCGTAGCGGGCGGGCCAGGTGCCGTCGTCCACGTCGAAGGAAGGGACGATGTACGCGGAGATCGGCGTCTCGCGGCGGCGCAAGTCGGCGATGGCGTGTTCGTCCAGATCGCCCGACGCCACGATCACCGGCTCGCCGAGGGCGGCCTTGGCGAAGGCGTCGATGAGCAGGTGGGCCATCTCGGCGTGATCGCCCCCCGCGATCTCCACGGCGATGTCGCCCTGGTGCCACGAGGGCTGCGCGGCGCGGTTCTTCACGGCGTCGACCAGCCCGCGCACCACCATCTCCGACTCGCCGCCCTCGATGCGGAGGATGGCCTTGTCCTGCGAGGCGCGCAGCCACGACTCGAACATGGCGCGCGGGCTCGCGTCGCCCAGCGCGAACTGCCGCGGGAGCGAGGCGCGCACGGGGAGCCGGTAGCGGCGCGCGGCCAGGGCGCACGTGGTGGCGCTGGCGCCGCCGATGTATGCCGCGCGCGCGCCGAGGGGGTTGCCGCCCAGGCGGTGCGCGGTGGTGGCGCTGCCCTCGATCACCTCGGCGCCGTCGGCCGCGAGGAAGCAACGCGCCGCGCGGGTGGCGGTCAGGGTGGAGGACGTGAGACCGCCGCGAACGAGGGCGCTCACGAGCTGCGCTTGCCAGAACGGCCCCTCGACGGTGAGCACCGGCTCGCCGGGGAACACCACGGTCCCTTCCAGGGCCGCGTCGACGTCGCACGAGAAGCGCATGTCGATCAGCCTTCGCTTGGCCTCGGCGTCGACGGCGCCCAAGGTCTCGAGCCACGTGAGCTCGTCGTTCTTCAGCTTGAAGCGCTCGAGCGCGTCGAGCAGCGGCTCGAGCCCGGCCAGCACCAAGAACCCCGCGTCGCGAAGCGGCGGCAGGACGCACTCGAAGGTGGTGCGCGCGTCGGCGAAGCCGGCGTGGATGGAGGCGGTCACCGCGACGTACGCTTCGAGCTCGACGGACAGGGCGCTGACGGGAAGGAACGCGGGAGGAGAAGGCGGCATGGATGGCCCCGTAGCCTACCGCAGTCGTTCCGAGGTCGGGGGTGCGACTCCCGATACTCCCGATACGAAAAATACAACTACGGGCGCCAGCGATAGAGTTGGTCCCGCCCGTCCTTGCGCGCGTTGAGGGCCTTCACCGCCTTGGACTCGAGGAGGCGCGCGCGAAAATTGCGCTTGTCCAAGGTACGGCCGAACACCGCTTCGTACACGCGTTGGAGCTCGGTCAACGTAAAATGCGTGGGCACCAGCCGGAACACGGTGCCGAGGCTCGGGGTGTGCAATCGCTCCTGAAGGCGCACACGCGCTTCTTCGATGATGCGCGCATGGTCGAACGCGAGCTTGACGTCGCCCGCGCGACGCCGGCGGGTGCTGGAGGGCTGCGCAATGGGCAAGCTGCGCAGGGGATGCCACGCCGCGTCGGCCGCATCGTCGCCGGCCGCGGGGCGCGGCTCCGAGATGACGAACGTGTAGAACACCACGCTCACGGTATGCCCGCGCGGATCGCGGCCAGGATCGCCGTAGGCGCCGAGCTGCTCGAGGGTCACACCGGAGATGCCGGTCTCCTCTTCGAGCTCGCGCAGAGCGGCCGCATGGAGCGGCTCGCCCTCGTCGACGAAGCCACCGGGCAGCGCCCAGTCGCCTTGGAACGGCGCGTTCTTACGGCGCACGAGGAGCACCGCCAGGTCGCGCGCGCGCAGCGCAAACACGACGTTGTCGACGGTCAAAGCCGGTCGCGGATAGGGGTACGTAAACGGCACGTCACACGCGTTTGGCGAGCTCGTGGATCGCGTGAGGGGTGGAAGCGTTATCGAAAAGCAGCGGCAGGAACGCCGGCTTCACGGGGAGCTCGCGCGACAATCGGGCGAGGCTCGCCGCTTGGACGCGCTCACGGATAGCACGATCGCGGCCCGCGACGATCGATCCATCGCCCGCGTTGCGCACCTTGTCGGATGGAGAAATGGCGCGCTCTAGCTCGGCACGTTCCTCGCGCGAGAAGAGCGGGGGCAACACCCCGTTGACGACCACCTTTCCAATGGGGATGCCGAGCTCCTGGGTGAGCGCCGCCGCCAGCTCGATCGTTTCGGTGGTGGGCATTTCCTCGGGCAACGTCACCAGGATGACCGCGCAAAACTTGGGGTCGCGAAACAGCTCCATCGCGCGCTCGGCGTCGCGGCGCAAGAGCCCGGGCGGCACCACGTCGACGATGACCTTGGGGACCCGCAGCATATCGAGCCCGTGCCCGGTGGCCGGCGCGTCGAGGATGACCACGTCGAACCGCGGGGAGCCGTCGGCTCGCGTTTCGGTCGTATGCCACCACGCTTTTCCGAGCATGGCCCACTCGCTCATGCCCGGAACCGCTCGGAAAAAGCTCCGGGCGTACTTATTGTCGAACAAGATATTGTAGAGCACCCTCGACTTGAGGGTCATCAGGCCGTATTCCTCGAGGGCTCGCTCGGGGTTCATGTTCACGGCCCAGATATTCTTCGCGACCTCCGACACTTCTTCGCCGACGAGGTCCGATCCCAGCATGACCGACAGCCGCTCTTTGGCGTTGCACATGGCCACGAGCACGCGCTTGCCCTTGGCCGCCAGAGCCACGGCCTCGGCGGCGGCGACCGTCGTTTTGCCGACGCCACCTTTGCCCGTCACGATGAGAAACCGTTTGTCTTCGAAAGCCGACACCGCCACATCTTTACCCTACTCCACCAAAAGGCGTAACCGGCCGCGAACCTCGTCGTCGGGTTCCGGGTCCCGCGCACAGGCCGCCCGGAGGCTAAGCTGGGAGTTCGGTCGGGGGAACGGCTGATGCTACGCGTGTTTCCCCTTGGCGGGCTCGGCGAGATCGGGATGAATTGCCTGGCGCTGGAGCAACGCGGGCAGGTGCTGCTCATCGATTGCGGCATCACCTTCGACGACCGAGGGCTCGGCATCGACGTGGTGCACCCCGACTTCTCCGCGCTCGACGCCTACCGCGATCGCATCGCGGGCGTCTTCATCACGCACGGCCACGAAGATCACATCGGCGCGCTCCCCTATCTGCTCAGGCGCTTCGACGTCCCCGTGTGGGGCCCTCCCTACGCCCTCGGCTTGGTGCGCGAGCGGCTCACGGATCACGAGGTGCTGGCGCACGCCCGCTTGATCGAGACCCGGGCGCGCACGCGCTACCCGGTCGGCTCCTTCGAGGTCGAGCCGGTGCGGGTGACGCACTCCATCGCCGACGCCACCGCGCTGGCCATCCGCACGGACGCGGGCCTGGTGGTCCACTCGGGCGACTTCAAAATCGACGACAACCCGCCCGACGGCGAGGTCTTCGACCACGAGCGCCTGCGCGAGCTCGGCGACGAGGGCACCGCGCTCCTCTTCTCCGACTCCACCAACGTGGACTCCGACGGCGGCGCGGGCAGCGAGCAAACGGTGGGCGATGCGCTCGAGCCCATCGTGGCCGAGGCCCCGGGCGCGGTGGTGGTCGCGCTCTTCGCATCCAACGTGCACCGCCTGCGCATGCTCGGCGACATCGCGCGCCGCACCGGGCGGCGCATCGTGCCCTTGGGGCGCAGCATCCTGACGCACACGCGCGTGGCGCACGACACGGGCTACCTCGATTGGCCGAGCGATCTGGTGTTCCCGCAAGAGCGCGTGAACGAGCTGCCGCGCCAGAAGATCCTGGGCCTCGCCACGGGAACGCAGGCCGAAGGGCGCGCCGCGCTGGCCCGGCTGGCGCGCGGGGAGCACCCGTATCTCAAGCTCGACCCCGGCGACGTGGTCGCCCTGTCGAGCCGCATCATCCCGGGCAACGAGCCCGAGGTGTACGCCGTCATCGGCGAGCTTTTGCGGCGCGGGGTGGTGGTGCGCACGCGGGTGACCGATCGCAACATCCACGTGAGCGGGCACGCCCACCGCGGTGAGCAGCGGCGCATGTTGGAGCTGGTGCGCCCCAAGACGTTCATCCCCGTGCACGGGACCATTCACCACTTGATGCGCCACGCCGAGCTGGCGCGCGAGTGCGGGGTGCCGGACGTCTGCGTCATCGAAAACGGCGACGTGGTGGAGGTCGCGCGCGGCGAGGGCGAGGCGGCCGATCCGCGGCTGGTGCGAAGAGACCGGGTCCTCACGGGCCGGGTGCCGACCTTTGCCGGGCGGCGCATCCCCGCCCAGGCGCTGCGGGAGCGCGCATGGCTCGCGGAGTCGGGCTGCGCCGTGGTGGTGGTTTTGCTCGGGCGCTCCGGCGTGCACGACGTGAAGGTGACCACCCGCGGCGTGCTCGACGAGTCGCTCGACGCAGAGATCGTGACGCAAACGCGGCGCGAGGTGGTGGCGTCGGTGGGCCAGGAGCTCGCGCGGGAGGTGGCGCGCACGAGCGACGAGACCATCGCGGAGACCGCGCGGCTCGCGGTGCGCCGGACCCTCTTCAAGGCGCTGGGATTCAAGCCGCTCACCGTGGTGTCGGTGCACCACCTCGACGACCCGGGCTCGCCGCGCGAGCGCAGCGGGGAGGGCTCACGCTGATGGATGGAACCACCCCGCTCCCCGAGCTGGCGCACGTCGCCACCGATCTCCCCGAGCCGCACCCGCTGGTGCCGGCCAGCGCGCACGTGGGCGCGAAGCTGCGCGCGCTGGACGAGGGCGTGCGCGAGGGCGCGCAGCGCATCATCACCGGCGCCGATCCGGAGGCGGTGCACGATTTTCGCGTGTACCTTCGCCAGCTGCGCACCTTGCTGAAGCTCGCGCGCCCGCTCTACAGCCGGCACTTGGCCGACGCCGTGCGGACCTCCTTCGTGGAGATCCATCGGGCCACGGGCGCGCTGCGCGACGAGGAGGCGCTCGAAGAGACCTTCGCGGCGCTCACCGTCCGGCACCCGGCCTTCGACGCGTGGAAGAAGCGCCGGGCGACGCGCGCGCGGGGCCTGCGAAGGACGGTCATCGCCCGCGTCTCCTCGAAGGATCTGGCGCACGCCGAGGACATGCTCCACGCGCTCTTGATCCTGCCCGTCCACCCGAAACGCGAGCGCGATCTCCAGTGGTTCGCGCGCCGCAAGGTGGAGGTGGCGCTCACCAACGCCGAGCGCCTGGCGCGCAAAGAGAAGTACCAGCCCGAGGAGCTGCACGCGCTGCGCATCGCGTGCAAACAACTGCGCTACACGGTCGAGTTCTTCGACGAGGCGCTGCCCGAGCCCCTGCGCGCGCTGCGCAAGCCGGCCGTGAAGCTACAAAAAGTGCTGGGCGACGTTCACGATCTCGACGTCGCCCTGGTGGTCATGCAGCGCCAGCACGCCCTCCCGGCCACCGTACGAACACGCATCCTGCGCGAGCTCTCGACGCGGCGCGCGGAAAAGGTGGCCGCCTTCGAGGCGCTGCGCGCTCCCCTGCCGCCAAATGGCGCGGGCGAGCCTCCGGCACCTGCACCCGCACTTGCACGTTAACGGCCCGAGGCGGGCCTCGAGCCAAAGGAACGAGGGCGAAGCCCAGATCGCCCGAGGCGGTCCAGGCTTCGGCGAAGCGTATCGATCAGGAGGTGGGGACGCTGTCGCTGCGGAAGATTTCGACCCTGGTGAGGACGACGTCGGTGTTGGGCTTGTCGTTGCGGCCGCGCGGCAGGTGGGTGATTTTCTTGACCAGATCGAGCCCGGCCACCGTGTGGCCGAAGACGGAGTGCTTGTCGTCCAGCCACGGCGTCGGGATCTCGGTGATGAAGAACTGCGAGCCGTTGGTGGTGGGGCCGGAGTTGGCCATCGACAGAATGCCGGGCTTATTGTGGCGCAACTGCGGGTGGAACTCGTCTTTGAATTTGTAGCCAGGCCCGCCGATACCCTTCCCGAGGGGATCGCCGCCCTGGATCATGAACTCGGGGATCACACGGTGGAAGATGGTGCCGTCGTACAGAGGGACGCCCTTCTGGGGCGTTCCGTCGCCCGGGTGCTGCCATTCTTGCTTGCCGGTGGCCAGGCCTACGAAATTCTTCACCGTGTTCGGCGCGCGCTCCTCCTCGAGCTCGACGACGATATTGCCTTCGCTCGTGACAAAACGAGCGTAGAGCTTTCCGGATCCGGGGACTTCGATGGGGTGGAATTGGGCTTGGGGCATGCTGGGGTGCTATCACGAGGCTCCCCGGACCGAAAGCCTGGCCGTCTTCACGCGCTTGACCGCCTTCGGCCGACCGCGGGATACTCAATTCAGCATAACCGGACGGTCCCGTGCATGTAGCACGGACCCACCCCTCGCCTATGAGCTCGGGAGGCCCTTGTGATTGTTTGCCCGAAATGCAGCAAGGAGAACCAGGACCACTACAAGTTCTGTCTCGGCTGCGGTGCAGAGCTCCCGCGTGAAGCGGCCCCGAAAGCCTTTTCGTCGTCGACACCGCCGCACGGCGTAAAAGCCGCTTCGGCAGGGCGCATCCCCGCGGCCGCGGCAGGCGGAGGCGCGCCGGGCTCGGGACCCTCCCTTCCGCAGACGCAACCGATCCAGCAAGTCGCGTCCATTCCCACCGGCGCCCCCCCGCCCATGGCGCAATCGGCCGCGCCGGCCCCCTCGGTTCCCTCGATGGCCGCTGCCCCTGCCGCCTCGCCCCCATCGCAAACCCCGCCGCCCGGCGCGGCAGGCGGAAGCATGAGCTGCCCGCAGTGCGGCCACATGAACGCGGCCAACAACGTCTTTTGCGGCTCCTGCGGCTTTCGCCTGGGCGCCGCGCCGGTGGCGCGCTCGGTGCCGGCACCCGCGCCCGCCGTTTCGGGCAGCATCACCCTCACGGCCCTTCGCGCCGATGGCAGCGAGGCGGGGAACTTCACCTTGCCCTCGCCGAACACGACGGTGGGCCGCGACACCGGCGGCATCTTTGCGGGCGACAGCTACCTCTCGCCGCGCCACGCGAGCTTCCGGCAGGCGAACGCGAGGTTGCACGTGCGCGACGAGGGCTCCCTCAATGGCGTGTACCGCAAACTTCTGCGCGACGCCCCCGTCGAGCTCCAGGCAAACGACATCTTTCGCATCGGGCAGGAGATCATCCGCTTCGAACCGCTCAACCCCCTTAGCCCCTCGCCCGACGGCGTCGAACGGCTGGGAGCTCCCTCCAAGGGTTACGTGGGCCGCATCGCGCTCATCATCGGGCGCGACACCACCGGCAATGCCTTCCCCGTTCCTGAAGCGGGGGTGCACCTGGGGCGCGAGCGCGGGGACATCCTTTTCCCCGAGGACGGCTACGTCTCCGGCCTACATTGCCATCTGGCTTACGCGGGGGGAAAGTTGACGCTTACGGATCTCGGCAGCTCGAACGGCACCTTTCTCCGCCTCCGCGAGGAAGTGGAGGTGCAAAACGGCGACGTGCTCCTAATGGGTCAACAGCTTTTCCGAATTACCATGTGAGTGTGAGTGAGATCCGCCAAATGACCGCGCCGCGCACCATTCGGGTCGTTGCCGCCGTGCTCGAGCAAGATGGCCGCTACCTCATCACCCAGCGGCGAGCCACGGCGGTTCTCCCCCTCATGTGGGAGTTCCCCGGCGGCCGTGTGGAGCCGGGCGAAACCGACGGGCAGGCCCTCCGCCGTGAGGTGATGCACCGCCTCGGCGCCGAAATCGAGTGCGGCAAGCTGATCTCCTTCGTGAGCCACCCCTACGAGCACTACGTGGTCGATCTGTTTCTGTACGAGTGCACGCTCATGTCCCCCTCCTTGGAGCCGCGCGCCGTGAACGGCTTCAAGTGGGTGCTGAGCGCCGAGTTCGATCAGTACCCGTTCACGCCCGCCGACGAAGCATCGATGGATGCACTTTTGGGCGTAACCTCGACGCGCTGACCGCGTACTCCTAGGCAAGACCGACCCTCCACGCTGAAACGCCGCTCGATGCGCCGGCCCTCGCCGCGCTCGGGGCGGCCGCGTGCATACGCTGCGTGCATACACCGCCGCGTTCGCTGCGACCGTGCGTGCGCAACCATGTTGCGCTCGCTTCGCGTTCGTGCGGGGAGGACCCGGTTCGCCTCGCGCGAGCGAAGGAAAAACTCGCCGAGGCCTTGTCAAACTAAACGTCCAGTTTAGGTTATCCCTTGTCCGAAACGAAACGTTCAGTTTCGAATCACCCTTGGAGAATGCCGTCATGAACTCGTTCCGTATCGCCTCGCTCGTTGCCACGTTCACCTTTGGCCTGGTTGGTAGCGCCACCAGCGCGTTCGCGCAGACGACGAGCTACGACCCTTCGAGCTTCTATCAACCTTCCCCCAACTCGCGCCCCCTCGCCGTGGCGCCCCCGGTGGGCGTGACCGGCGCCGTCGGCAGCAGCGCGCAGACCCGCACCGCGCAAACCGCCACCCAAACCCGCGCCGCGCAAGCTGCGAAGCCGCAGGTGGTGTCGACCAACTACGACCCTTCGAGCTTCTATCAACCCTCCCCCAACTCGCGCCCCCTCGCCGTCTTGCCGCCCGTGAGCCTGACCGGCGCCGTCGGTAGCAGCGTGCAAACGGCCGCCGCCAAGCCGGGCCCCGTCACCTCGACCACCAGCGTGACGTCCGCCACCGTCCCGGTTGCCCCTGCGAAGGCGCCGGCCGCCCCCGCGAAGGCGCCGACCACCTCGAGCTACGATCCTTCGACGTCGTACCAGCCTTCGCCGAACTATCGCCCCGTCGTTCTGATCGCGCCGACCAAGGTCGCCGCGGCGCCGGTGCCCATCTCCACCACGACGACGACGTCCGCCACCATGAGCACCGCGACCGCCAGCTACGACCCTTCGACCTCGTACCAGCCCTCGTCCAATTACCGCCCCTTCACCTTGTCGATGCCCGCCGCCACCAACGCGGCCACGCTGCAAGCCCCCGCCAAGCTGGCCGCCCCCACGGTGACGTACGTTCCCTCGAGCGTCTACGAGCCTTCCCCGAACGTTCGCCCGATCGCGATCCCCGCGCCCGCGGCCATGACCGCCGGCACCGGCTCGGCTCGCCGCATGTCTCCGTAAGTCCTAAAAAAATTTTGCGACAACCAGAAACTAAACGTACAGTTTTCAATCATGGCGAAGACAGCATCCATCCCCGAAACCGAGCCGAAGCCGCGCGGACGCCAACGCAGCCATGTTTGCGAGAGCTCCATCCTGTCGGCCACGATGGAGCTGCTGGAGACGAAATGCCTCCGCGACGTAACGTGTGACGCCATCGCGCAGCGCGCAGGCGTGAGCAAGGCCACGCTCTACAAGTGGTGGCCGAACAAGAACCTCGTCGCCCTCGACGCATTTCTCTCCTCGATGAGGCGGAGCGTCCCCACGCCCGACACGGGCTCGGCGCTCAATGACTTCACGTTGGAGCTCGAGTCGGTGATTCGCTTTTACGCGACCCCGCACGGCGCCATGTTTCGCCAGTTCATCGCCGAAGGGCAAAGCGATCCCGAGTTTCTCGCCCTGTTCCGCGAGCGGTTCTTGCGCTCGCGGCGCGAGGAGGTGCGGATCATCTGGGAGCGCGGGGTGGCCCGCGGCGAGCTCCGCGAGGACATCGAGGTCGATCTCGCGCTGGACCTCATCTTCGGCCCCATGATTTATCGCCACCTGGTCGGCCATGCGCCCCTCGACGATTTGCACGCCGAGGCGCTGGTCGCGGTGGCCTTCCGCGGGCTGCAAAAGCAACCCTGCCCGAACGACTCAGTCGACCCGCGAAAAGTACCCGCCGAGCTCGAACCAGAGAAGCGCCCGCTCGCGGGATGATCCCAGCACCACCCCCTGCACCAGCGCGCTCGGCTCCACCCCCAGCGTACCGAGGAGCCGCACCACCGGCGCAAACGCCGCGCGCGCCACGCGCCGCTCGCGGTGCTCGGCCGAGAGCGGAGGAAGCGGGGAGCGCGGCGGCCGCAAAAGCCGCGGAGCGAGCTTGCGTCCCTCGGCCCCACGTTCGCGGGCCAGGCGAAGCGCCGTTTCGAAGCCGCCCAGCTCGTCCACCAGGCCCCGCGTGCGCGCATCGCGGCCGACCCACACCCGTCCTTCCGCGACGGCGTGCACCTCATCGACCGTCTTCTTGCGCCCGTCGGACACCACCTGAACGAACCCGCGGTAGATGCCGTCGATCTCCTTCTCGATCGCGCCGCGCTCGTCGTCGGTGAGCGGCCCCGCCGGATCCAGCAACCCCGCGTGCGCGCCGCGCCGCAGGCTGCTCGTGTGGATCCCGAGGCGCGAGAGCAGCGGCTCCGGGGTAAAGCGCGCGGCGATGACGCCGATGGATCCCGTCACGGTCGTAGGCTCCGCCACGATCACGTGCGCGGGCGCCGCCACGTAGTATCCGCCGCTCGCGGCCACATTGGCCATACAGGCGATCAGCGGCTTTTCGGCGGCCAAGCGGACCAGCTCGTGGTGAATGCGATCGGAGGCCAGCGCGCTTCCGCCAGGCGAATCGATGTGGAGCACCACCGCCCGCACCGCCGGATCCTGCCGCGCGCGGCGAACGACTTGAATGATCGCCTCGTCGCTGGCCACCGACGACATGTGCAGCGGGTTGTCCCCCGCGATCGGACCATGCACGCGCACCACCCCGATGACCGGCTGCGGCAAAATCGGGCCCAGCCGAGCCCCCATGCGCGCCCGCAAATACGGCGCCGCGGGCACCACTCGCGCGGCCTCGGAGCCGCCCAGCTTGTCGGCGATTTCATCCTCGTACGCCGTGTCATCCACCAGCCCTGCCGAAACGGCGTCGGCCGCCGTGTAGGGGGCAGCATCGATGCGCGCGCGCGCCGTGTCCACGTCCAGGTGACGTCCCTCGGCCACGGCGTCGACCAGCTCGTCGTAGAACGTAGCCAGGAGCGCCTCCATCTGCTCGCGCTGCGCTTCGCTCATCGAGTCGCGCACGAACGTCTCGCCCGCGCTCTTGTAGGTGCCGCGCGCGAAGACCTCCGGGGTGAGGCCCGCCTTTTCGAGCGCGCCGCGCACGTAGCGCGCGTTGATGGCAAATCCGATGGGCGACAGCGCGGTTCGCGGCCCCACGAAGATGCGGGTGGCGGCGGTGGCCACATAGAACTCGCGCGTGTCGCCGCCCAAGGGCAGGAGCACCACGACCTCGCGCCCGGCGTCGCGAAGCCGCGCGAGCTGGGCGCGAAGCGAGGTGGCGGTGGCCATCCCCGCGCGCAGCGACTTCAAGGTGACCAAGAGCCCGCGCGGGTTCGGATCGTCGATCAGCGCATCGATCAACTCCGCCACCCCGTGAAGGGTGAGCACAGGCTTGCGGACCCACGCTTCCCATGGGCGCTTGGGCCCTGCCACATCGGTCACCGCCCCATCGATCTCCAAGTGCACGTACGCCCTCGGGGGCGCCGCTTTGCGCCGGCGCAACACCGCCAGCGGCCACACGAGAAGACGGAAGAACTGCAGGATTAAACGAAGAATGAAGAGCATTCGACCATCTCACGGACGCCGACGAGGCCGTCTCGCCGGGTAAATCCGTGCTACAAAGGTAGCCATGCGTACGTCTTCATGGCGGGTGATTTTTCTGGCGCTCGCCCTCGGCGCCGGCGGTTGCAAAATGAGCGCGGATCCGGCGGCCGAGCCCACGCACGCGGCCGAGGCGAACCATGCGCATAGCGCGGAGCGCACCGCCCAGGCGGAGACCGCGCGCGAGACCAACGCCGCCATCAAGCTGGGTGAGCCGGTCACCGCACAACTCGTCTCTTTGTCCGATGTTGCAAAGAACCCCGCCTCGTTCAAAGGCAAGACCATCGCCACCACCGGCACCGTCCGCGCCGTCTGCCAGGAGCGCGGCTGCTGGATGGAAATCGTCGACACGCAGCAGCACGCGAATGTTCGCATGCACGGTCACGCGTTCTTCGTTCCCCGGTCCTCGAGCGGCAAACAAGCCAAGGTGCAAGGCACGATCGTGCTCACCAAAGACGGCAAAGAGTGCGACGAGATGTCCACCACCGGCGCCCAGCTCGAGCTCGATGCCACCGGCGTCGAGTTGCTGTAGCCCGTCGCGCGTCGAACGCGCGGCCTAGAACGAAACCGCCTAGAACAGCCGCCTAGAACGAGCCGCCGAGCGAGAGGCCCGCATAGCCCGGGCCGAGATCGGGGCGCGCTTGCACCCTGCGCGATGGCGACAGCTTCGGTTCGAGAAAGTGCCAGACGATGCCGCCCGCCACGGCGGCGGCGCCCACGCCCATGAGCGTAAAGCCGATGCCGCGCTTGGTCGCGCCGCTGTCGTTCTTGTCTTGAAAGGGCTTTACGTCGACCCCCTCGGGGCAGCGCGTACCATCGCACTTGGCCGCCTTGGCGTCGTCCTTGGACGCATTGATCTGGCTCGTGCCGATGGCCCACACCGAAACGCCGGCCGCGATCAGCACCACACCGCCGCCGGCGACGATCCACGGGTAGACCGTGTGCGTCGATGCGGGTCGATCCGGCACCGGATCGGAGGGCGCGGGGGGAGTCGTTGCGGGGGACACCGTCGATGCGGGGCCCGCGGGCACGGGGGTCGGCGGCGGAGTGGAGGCGGTGGTGGATTGTGCTTTGAGCGCGACCAGACGGCGCTGGATGGCGTCGTTGCCGGGGGCGTTCGGGGGGACGCGACGAAGGTAGGTTTCGAGCGCGTTGATGGCCTCCGCGCGGTCGCCTTTGAGCTCGTAGGCGCGCGAGAGCGCGTTCAGGAGCTCGTGCTTCGTGCAATCGCGGCGGTAGGCGTCTTTGAAATACGTCACGGCGGTGACGTAGTCGGCCTCGTCGAACGATCCCTTGCCGGCGAGGTAAGCACCGTGCGCGGCCTCGCTCTCGGCCTCGGTGGGGTTGTTCTTGCACTCTGGGTAAATGGTGAGCGAGGACGTCGTGAGCGAGGAACCACCGACGGGGGAACCGGTGGACGGAGACGCGGGGGGCGCGCCGGGGCTCGGACCCGGAGCAGGATCGGAGGTTTGCGCGGGCGGTTGCTGGGCAAACGCAGGGACGCCCACCGTGCTCGCGAGCAAGATCGTCAACGCCAAAGGGCGAAGCGAAAAGCGCATGCGCTGTACTTTACCCGGATGCACGGTGCTTGGTTGCCTTCTCGCTGAAAAGATGCACCGCATGCACCAACCACGAGAGCCCCTCGGCGTTGGGCGCCAGGGTAACGGGGGCGATCACGAATCCCCCCTTGCGAAGCTCGAAGTGCAGAGGAATGCGCCAACCCAATGCGAGCTTGCGCAAGCTCGGACCGATGGCGCGTGCAAGCTCTTCAGCGGTCGGCGAAAATGTCGCGAAGCTGCCATCGAACACGCGATCGCCCGTGGGGCGGCGGGGCATGCTCACCAGGTCGAACGACTCACCAAAGGTGCGACCGGGGTCCGAGGTTGCGGCGGCCACGGAGTCCATGCGCACGTCTTGTGCGATGGCGATCCACGCAGAGGCTTCATGGGTGTGCGTCACGCCCGCGTGCACGGTCTCGAACGACATGACCATGCGAGCCAGGGTCATCGAGGCATGATCGCCCGTGGCTTGAAGGGCATGCTCGTAGCGGGTGGGCACCTTCACCGTGGTGTAGGGCTCCCACGCCCGCATCCAGCGCTCGTCGGCGTCGGGCTCGTAGCGAAAGCCGTGTCGTGCGGCGTAATCGGCCATCCAGCCGATGGGACCCGTCACGGATTTACGTCCCGTTCACCTGCGCGTGCGGCATTTGTTCGCCGCGCCCTGCGCGCTCCTTCATCTCGTATTTGCTCGGGCACTTCGCCAGCACGTTGGTCGCCTCGAAGGTGTTGTCGGCGCGGAGCTCCCCTTCGACGGTGACCCCGAGATCCATGTCCGGCACGTCCCGGAAGGTGTCGGGCACGACACACTGAGGAAACCGAACCGGCACATCGACGCCATTCTTGGTGATCGTAAAGCGGTACTCGCAAGGCTGCTCGCGCTTCACCAAGGTGCCGTGAACGAGGTTCCCCTCGGCGCGCACCGGGCGGCCTGCGAACCGCGTTTTGTTGGCCACGAGCTCATCCACGGGCTTCGAGTAGATCGCGTTGTCCTTCATTTGCGTGAGGAACACCGCGGCCAGCAGACCACCGAGCCCGACCATGCCCACGACCATCAAAACGCCGCGCTTGCGCGCTTGCTCGTCGACCTTCGGGGCGCGACCGCGACGGCCCTCGCGAATGGGCACCTCGAGGCCATCGTCTTTTTCCGCGTCGTTGCCTTCGAGTTGGTCGTGTCCCATGTTCGCCGTCCGAATTTAGCCCCAAGCGTTCAACCGTCAAACCGACTTGCATACCTTCTAGCACCTGGATTGGGCCCGGGCGCATCAAAGGCGCCGACTTTCGATCGGAAAGTCCATCGATTCCCGGCGTGGGACCTGCGCCTCCGAACGTGCGTGCTACACTCCTAGTGGCTTGGTCATGGGCGACGTGCTCACGATTCCGGTATTGGTGCTAAACCGACATTTCGAGGCTGTTCAGCTGACTACAGCACGCCGCGCATTCGTCCTCCTTTATGGAGACGCTGCGCACGCACTCGACGATGATGGCGAAACACACGCGTTCGACACCTGGCGCATGCTCCCCGTGCGCGCGCAGGATGACGCGGTTCCCATCGTCGGTGGCCACCTGCGGGTGCCACGAATTTTGCACCTACATCGCTATGACCGGACCCCGCGGCTGACCGTCCGACTGACGCGCCGCAACTTGATGTTCCGCGACGCGCACCAGTGCCAGTACTGCGGCAAGCGCCCGCCGCTGCGCGAGCTCAACATCGATCATGTGCTACCGCGCTCCCGCGGCGGCATGGACTCGTGGGAAAACCTGGTCACCGCCTGCCGCGTGTGCAACCTGCGCAAGGGTTGGAAGACGCCCGACGAAGCCAACATGCGCCTGGCCCGCCGCCCTTTCCGGCCCAAATGGTCCACCTGCGCGCAGCTCCTGCTCGGCGCCAGCTCCCGTTACAAAGAGTGGGATCCGTTCCTCAAGGCGAGTTAGCGACCAACCGGCCGCCTTCGCAGACGCCCCACGATTCCCAACCGCCGCCACGGCACACGAAGAGCTCTTCGCAGCCGCAGCACCGATCCTCCGGGCATGTCGCCATGCGCCCCAGCGGGCAGTCGGGCGGCTCGAGGGCGCGGCAACCCGGTCCGCCCGAGGCGCCGGGCACGTCGAGGGCGCTCGCATCGCGGTACATGGCGGATCCGTCGGATGGATCGGCGCTCGTCGCGTCGAGGGGTGCCGCGTCGGAGGGCGCCGCGTCCGCGCGGCCGTCGCGGGCGGGGCATGTTTGAACGCGGGTCCAGGCGCCATCGGCCGAGCAGGTGTAGAGCGCCGCGCAGGTAGCATCGCGGCAGGCGTCGCCGCGTCGGGGGCATCCGCCGGTGGGAATGGCGCCGCAGGGCGTGGTGGCGAGGAGCTCGTCCTGGCACGCGGCCATGGGAAGACCCGCGCAGGTCGCGAGCGTCAGCACGAGAAGAGCGCGGGAGAAGAGCCGTCGGGCGCCTTCGCGTGCGGTCATTTCAGCTTGGTGAACCCGTTTCGTTTCGTCCCCACCTGCGGAGGGTGTCCGGGCCGTGGCTTGCTCCCCTCGTGGGCCGGCTTCGTTCCCGCGCTGGGTGTGGAGGAGGACGACGGCGGCGAGGCGGGGAGGTCGTCTGCCGACAAGGGGAGCTCCAGGCTCTCGCTGTCGCTCGCGAGCCGGTTCGCCTCGAGGGAGCCCGCGGGCGCCGCGCCCATCGCCGCGGAGGGGATCATGGCCGGCTCGGGCAACGGTGTCGGGGACGGTGTCGGGGACGGCGGCGATGACGGGGACGAGGGGGACGACGGCGGCGATGACGACGGCAGCACGGTGCTCGGTGAAGCCTCGGGGTCGCGAGGTGCGCGCAGGCTCGAGAACAAGGTGAGCACCCCTACGCCGCCCACGATGCCGCCGACCGCGATGGCGCCGATCGTTTTCCACGAGCGTTTCCGCCCGCGACCCGACGGCAAAATGTCCCGCACATTGCCGTAGGCGTAACGCTCGCTCGGCGCGGGCGGGGCGACGGCCGCGTAGAGGGCGGGGTTCGTTCGCGGGGTGCCGGGCGGCGGCGCGGTGCGCGGGGTGATGCCGGTCGCCATGAGCAAACGGTTCGCCATTTCGTCGCTGCCGAGCACCGTGCGGATCTCCTGGTGGCGGTGCCGAAGGCTCGATCCGAACACCGCCGCCATGACCCGCGCCACGTCCGCGCAGGTTCCCACGTTGGCCGGCCCCGCGGCCCGCTCGATGGCCTCTGCGAAGTCGGCCGCCGTCGCATAACGGCTGGCGAGATCGCGGGAGAGGCCGCGCGCGATGGCCTCGTCGAGCGCCAGGGGGACATCGGCGCCGAGCTGACGAAGGCGCGGGATGGGCGCCTCCATCACCTCGTGCAGGGTATCGAGGGCTTCCTCACCGCGGAACAGGCGCCTTCCGGCGAGGCACTCCCAAAGGACCACGGCCATCGAGAAAATGTCGCTCTGTTTCGTGCACGTGCGGCGCCGGTCGATGCGCTCGGGTGCCAGGTAGGCGAGCTTCCCTTTGACCTCGTGCGTGCGCGTCTCCTGCATGCGATCTTCGGCTTTGGCGATGCCGAAGTCGGTCAGGCGCACCCGCCCGTCCGAGCCCAAGAGCACGTTGTGCGGCGAGACGTCGCGATGGATGATGCCCAGCGGGCGGCCCGTGGGATCGGTGAGCTCGTGCGCGGCGTGGAGCCCCGCGAGCGCGTCGAGCACGATGCGCACGGCCACGCGCGTATCGAGGGCGCGCTCGGCGGCCGAGAGCTCTTTGCGCAGCTCGGAGAGCGAGGCGCCCTCCACGTAGTCGAGGACGATGAAGGGCTCGCCTTGCTCGAACGCGAGCTCCCGCACCTTGACGACATTGGGGTGATCGATGGCCGACGCGAGCCTCGCTTCGTCGAGCAGCATCGAGAGGAACCTCTTGTCCTTGGCGAGGTGCCGATGCGGTCGCTTGATGGCGACCAGCGGGGTATCCGGCCCCGCGCCGAGGGCGCGCGCAAGGAACACGGTGGCCATGCCGCCGGAGGCCAGATCCAACAAGAGCTCGTACGTACCCGCGCGCGGCAGCTCGGCCGGGCGCGCGGAGCTCGACCCGCCAACCGAGGGAAGCGGCGGTGGCTTGGAGCGTCCGCGCAACGGCGGGATGGAAGGGATCTTTCGCACCGTCCCGACCCATCTGCATGATGCGGCAGGGAGTCCGCCGCGTCCACCTTCGTGATAGCATGGTGCTCATCCGAGACCCGAGATTGTCCGGTATTGTCGGAGGTTTTCCCATGCGCACTCCGTTTTTCGCCACCATGGCGTTCGTTTCGTCCCTCGTTGCAGCATGCGGCGGATCCTCTGGCGCCGCCGACGGGCCCAAGAGCCCCTCCGGCGAGCCCGGCTCCAGCAGCGCCACCGCTGCGGCCCCGCCCGCTGCACCCGTCGATCCCGGTCCCACCACCACCACGACCTCCACGCTCAACAGCAACGGCGATCTCCAAGGCGCCAAACTGACGACCACGTCGACCACCACCATGGAGACCAAAGGCACGGGCGCCCCGAAGCCCGGCGCCGAAGGCGAAGTCGGCCGCCGACGCGAGGACGTCCAAGCCATCATCGGCGCCCGCCGCGACGACGCCCGCAAATGCTACGACGACGCACTCAAGCGCAACCCGAGCCTCGAGGGCGATCTCGACGTCAAGTGGACCATCGACCCCAAGGGCGTGGTAACCGACGCCTCCGTCGACGAGGCCAAAAGCCAAATCCACGACGAGAGCCTGGGCAAGTGCATCGTGGCCATCATCCAAAAGATCAAATTCGCCGAGAGCCCCAAGGGGTTCGAGTCGCGCATGCACTACCCATTCAACTTCCACCCCCGCGGCGCCCAACGGGCAACGCCACCGTCGAAATAAGCGCTGCACCCTAGGGGCGGCGTCGCGCTAAAGGGCGGCGTCGCGCTAAAGGGTGGGGTCGCGTGAGGGCGGCGTCACACGAAGAGCGGCGACGTCAAACCCGCACCTCGCAAATCCACCCCGCCCCCACCCACGCCTGAAACCAAGGCGCGATCTTCGCCTCGATATCCGCATCTTCATCGGCGGCCGCCACGGCTTCACACGCTTCCCCCAGCGGCACATCGCGCGCGAGCCGCTCCAGAAGCGCAAACGCCATGGGCTCCACGGGCGTGCAGTGCACGGCATCGTTCGCCCGATGCACGACCAAATACGTCCGCTTCGACTTGGGGCGCCCCGGCTCCTCGCCGAGCCGCACGCCCGCACGAAACTCGTGCGCCGGATACGAAAGCGCGAGGAACCGCACCGACGGGTGGAACACCAGACGAGCCCCCGCCCAGGCATCTTCGTCGGTGCTCGTGAGAACGGAAGGGTCGAAGGGCGGAGCATCCGGCGCATCGAACGCTTCGATGAACGCCCACTCCGTGTTCGCGCAATCGGCGAGGAGCGCGTCCTCCCAATACGGCGCGGTGCGCGTCACGAAGCGTGGCATGGCGCCGGCCAGATCGCGCAAGGAAAAGCCCCGCGGCGGGTGCGCCCGCAAATAGGCGCGGCAAAGCTCCTGAAAGCCCTCGGCGCCCAGCAAATGCCGCAATGTCGGATAATCTTCTTCGAGCGAGCCCTCGTGGCGAAGCCAGAACTGCTCGCGGTAAATCTCGACTTGGTCGGCGGGCGAGAGCCGCCCATTGCCGGTCGCCACCCGCTCGGCGCGCGACCGCAGCTCGGGCTCCTCCGCCAGCGGACGCTCGGCCAGGATGGCCTCGGCCAGCATCGCTTGCAACGACTCGAGCGACGCGCCGCCCGGAGCCGCCGGCGTCTTCGCGGTCACGAAGCCACCTTCGTGAGGGCGCGCTCCGAGGCGGAGACGTCGTCGCGAATGCGGCGCGCCCGGGAGGCCTCGGCGACGAGGACGTCGAAGTCGGGAAGATCCGAGTCCCACTCGATCAAGGTCGAGGTCGGCCCGATGCGGCGGATGGCCCTTCGATACAATTGCCACACGGCATCGGCGACGGGTCGCGAGTGCGTATCGAGCAGATAGGCTCCCCGATCGGTGTAGCCGGCCAAATGAATTTGCACCACGCGATGGGCCGGAATGGCGTCGATGTACACGTTCGGATCGAAGCCGTGGTTGAACGAGCTCACGTACACATTGTTGCAGTCGAGCAGGATCCCACAGTCGGCGCGCTCCGCGACCTCGGCGAGGAACTCCCACTCGGGCATGGTGCTCGCGCGGTACGTCATGTAGCTCGACACGTTCTCGAGCGCGAACGGCACCTCGAGGAAATCCTGCACCTCCCGCACCCGGGAGACCACGTGCGCGAGCGCCGCGCGCGTATATGGGAGCGGCAACAAATCGTGCAGATTGGCGCCGGGCACGTCACTCCAACAGAGGTGATCGGACGCCCACGGCGGCCGGATCCGGGCGACGAGCGCCTTCAAATGCCCGAGGTAGTCGCGATCGAGCGGGTGGCTCGCGCCGATGGAAAGCGAAACTCCATGGGGAATGACCCGGTAACGGGCGAGCAGGCGCTCCAGGTTGCGCTGGGGAGCCCCTCCGCCGACGAGGAAATTGTCGCTGATGATCTCGAACCAATCGACCTTCGGATCGTCCGGCCCGAGGATCTGCGGATAGTGCTTCGCCCGCGCGCCGACGCCGACGCCGAGATCCCCGATGGAGTGCCTGTCACGAAAGCTCATATGCCCCTGAATGCTTGCTCGCCGGCTCCGTCCGTCCGTCCTTCGGGTGTGCGCACGAGTGCGCCCGTAGGAGGCGCCACGTTGCACGTGATGATGCTCGCCGTCGCAGTCCATCGCGCCATGTATCGGTGAGGCTCGTTTGCCTCCCTACGTGACATTGACTGCGACGGCGAGCGGACTACTCGAAAAAGAAGGAGCTCAGTTCACCTTGGGCGTGGTGGTGGTGCCGCTCTTGGCGCCGCAACCATCCTTGCCGCCGCACTTGTGCTTTTCGCCCGAGCCCGCAGCCGGCGCTGCGGAGCCGGCGGGCGCTGCCGCGGAGCCGGGGGCGGCCTTTCCGGAGCAACCGTCTTTGCCGCCACAGCTCGTCTTCTCGCTCGAGGTCGTTGCGGGATCGGCCGCGGGGGCGGCTGCTGCCTTCTCGCCTCCACATCCCGCGACGCCCATCAAGATTCCGGAAACAGCAGACACCGCGAGAACCTTGCCGATCTTCATGTGATCATCCTCCATTGCCCGCGAAGCCGCGGTTCAATCCTCTGCATCTCGGCCGAGTCGTTTCGGGCCGAGTTCGTCCGAGGATACGCGCCAAGGCTACTGAGGTATCCCGGTGGGAGGCCACAAATTTCCCGTGGTGCTTTTTTCCATCGATTATCCTACCCGCTCCGAGAACGTGCCGCGATCCAGACGGGCCGCAGGCGACTGGTGGTATCCTTCGTCTCTTCCGTGGCCTACACGACCTCGCTCGTTCCGCCCCGCGCCCCGGGTGACCGCGACGCTTACGCCGACCTGCTCCGCGATACGCGGGGCCTGCGCCGGGAGCACGCGCACGCGCGCGAAGCGTGGTTCTCACAGCTCTCGGCCGAGCGCAAAGAGGAGCACCTGTTCGAGCTGGAGATCCTGCTCAAGGGCCTCGCCTGCTTCGCCAATCCCCGCAACCACCCCGGTGCACCCCGCCGGACGCCGGTGGTGGCCCAGGACTTTCGCGAGCCGGTGGCGCTCGTCCGCGAGGCCATGGGGCGCATCATCGTGCTCTGCCGCACCTTGCTCATGGATCGCGAGCGCTCCTTCGTCTTTCAGCGTTACCTGGAGACGGTGCTCCCCGACGACGGCGCCCGCTCGCGGCTCGTCTCCGAGAACCTGACGCAGGACTCCCCCGCCGGCTCGCTCTTCGTGATGCGCCATGCCATGACGAATCTCATCGAGGTCGCCAGCGGCATCTCCCGGCTGCCCCGCGTTCCCTTCCGCACCTTCTACGCGATGCTCGGCGTGGCGCAGCGCGAGGTGGCGCAGTCGGTTTACTTCAACTCGCTCTCGGCCTTGGAGTTTCGGCCGGAGTTCGACCGCATCACCAACCAGCGCATCTTGGAGCTGACCCGCTCGGTCACCCAGGATCACGCGCGAAGGCTCATCGCCCTCACGTTCCTGTCGCTCTTTCGCATGCTGCGTTACCTCGGCCTGCTCGAGGCGACCACCCGCGATCCGCGCGAGCCGCGGCGTACGACGGGGATCATCTACCTGGTGATGAGCGTCCTTCGCTCCGACGCGCGCGCGCTCACGAGCCATCTGCGGCACCGCGCCGGCCGTTTGCTCGCCGAGGGCTACGAACGCGACCTCTTCAACGTGCCCGCCAGCCGCATCGGGCAGCGCTACGAGTCGCTCTTGGCGGACGGCCATCGCTTGCTCGACATCAAAGCATCCCTCGAGGGCCTCGCCGCCAACCTGCGGCTCGAGCTGCGCCGCGCCTTCGAGCACGACTTCCCCGCGCCCGAGTTCTCCGTGGCCGAGGGCGACGTGCGGCGCGCGACCCTGCAAGTGATTCACACCTTGCGGCCGGCGCTCCAGAACGGGATTCTCTTTCTCTGCGCGACCCTCGGTGCGCGGCTCGAGGCCCAAGGCGTCTTCGACGATCATGCCGCGCGCCGCAACCTCTCGGAGCGTTTGCGGCGCGATGTCTGGATGTTCGCGCAGATCGTCCGCGCCTTTGCGCAGAAGGCCCGCGCGGTCCCCGCCGGCGAAGTGCGCTGGAGCGGGGTATCGCCGCTGGAGTTCGTGCGCGAGTTCCTCGCCTACTTCCGGGCCATGGGGTATCCGCTGCTGAGAACGGCGGATTATCCGCGTATCGATGCGTTCGTCAGCGCCATGACCGCCCTCGAGGAGACGGATTTGCTCGAGCCCGCTCGGCTCCATCGGGCCATTGCAGAGGCCGAACAGTTCCAAGAGTTCTTGGTCGACCTGTTCGAGCAGATCGGCCGCCGCGACGAGCTCGCCTCGGTCCCCTTCGATCGGCGGGCAGCGGCTGAAGCGCTCAAATTGTACCTTGGCGCGTAACGTCCACGGCAATTCCGAAGAGCCCGCTCATACGGGTGCAACCCGACGGATGTCTTAAAAGGATAAAGGCGCCGAAGAGCCCGCCCGCATGCGATGGCTCTTCAAAACGCCTTTAAATACGAAAGGCGCCGTTCGCTGGATGCGAATGCGACGCCTTTCGCTAACCCACCCCATACTGGGGCTCGCCTCATAAGGAGGACGGTGGGTTCTACTCCTCGCCGTCGTCGAGGCCCTGAGCCGACGTGGGGGCTCCACCCAACATGGACGGTACACCAGCAGGAGGCGCAGCTTTTGCGCCGGACGCTTTGCCGCGGCCGCCCGACGAACGCTTCGCAGCCGCCCGGCCACGAGACTTCGCCGCCTTCGCCGCCTTTGGGGCGGCTTTTTTAGCCGGTTTTTTGGCAGCCTTCTTGGCCCCTCCCTTTTTGGTCGCGGCCTTCTTGGCGGCCTTGCGCTTGGCCGGCTTCTTGACCGTCTTAGCGGCGGTCTTCTTCGGCGTCTTCGTCGTCTTCTTCGTAGCCTTCGGTGCTTTCTTCGCAGCCTTCTTCGCAGCCATTCCCTATCCCTCCTAGAAGGTGATTTACATGACGTATATGGTCACCTACGTCAGTTGTCAAACAAAAAAGTTGCTTTGTCGGTCGGCGAAGCATTTCCCAGCTTGACTCGGATCATTTTTCTTTCTGCCCGCACATTGCGGAAATGTTCGAACCGAGCCGGCGCAGAATTGCCTTGCAATCACCCTCGAACATGCATTCCGGTGATTCCGATGCCATGTCGCCGAGGCTGGCTTCGTTCTCCGGTGTCGATTTTTCGCACAGCCACTCGACTCGCGCGGTCCGCGGACGCTCGGCGCAAGGTGCATGTGCGCGAGCGATGCCCGACTTGACGCGCGAAACGACCCGAAGCTAGGTTCGCCGACACGGACTTCGAGTAACCCACGACAGACGAATTTAGCCGCGTTTTTACGCCGGTTCCTGATGAAAGAGGAGGTGCGGAGGTGATGGCAAGAGGGAGTTTCAGATGGAGCATGCTCGCCGGATCGGCAGCGTTGTTGCTCACGGTCGCGGGCTGCGGCCACACGGACGAAGAGATGGCCGCCAAGCAGCGCGAGATCGACAAGCTCTCCGCCGATCTCAAGACCGCGAACGGTCAACTGGCCGAGGACCAGGCGAAGTACGGCCAGGCGCAGTCCGAGATCAACGAGCTCCGGGGCCAACTCAAGCAAGCTGGCGTCGACTCGGACAAACTCAAGCAGGCCGTTGCAGAATACAAGCAACGCTCCGAGCAGCTGGCCGCGATCGAGCAGCGCTTTCGTGACCTGAAGACGCGCCTCGACAAGCTCACGCAGGTGGGCCTCAAGGTCGT
This sequence comes from Sorangiineae bacterium MSr11954, assembly GCA_037157815.1. Lineage (NCBI taxonomy): Bacteria > Pseudomonadati > Myxococcota > Myxococcia > Myxococcales > Pendulisporaceae > Pendulispora > Pendulispora albinea. The sequence goes on along the minus strand of CP089984.1, from coordinate 11,124,644 downwards.
CGTCCGCAACAACCGCATGGTCATCCAGCTGCCGGGCGACGTGCTCTTCGACTCGGGCAAGGACGAGCTCAAAGCGACGGGCAAAGACGTGCTCGCCCAAGTCGCTCAAGTCATTGGGAGCGATGGGACGCTGGCGCAACGCATCTTCCAGGTCGCCGGCCATACCGATAACGAACCGTACGGCGGCGGACCCTTCAAAGACAACTGGGGACTTTCGGTCTCCCGCGCCCGCACCGTGCTGCTCTACCTGATCACGCCGAAGGAGGCGACCAAGCCCGGCGCCAAGCCCACGGGCAAAGGCGGCGGCGGTCTTAATCCCAAGAACTGGTCGGCGGCCGGCTACGGCGAGACCGATCCGATCGCGGGTACGGTCGAGAACCAGTCGAAGGACGATCGGAACAAGAATCGCCGGGTCGAGCTGGTCCTCCAGCCGAACGTCGAAGAGATGCTCAATCTGAACAACATCAAGTGAGCCCGGCGCGGCACCGGCCGCGACGAGCTTCGAAATAAAGGGTCGATCCGAGAGGGTCGACCCTTTACTTTTTGCGCCATGACGAGCTCCCCCCGCATCGCGGCCATCGACATTGGAACCAACACCGTTTTGCTGCTGGTCGCCGAGCGAGGCCCCGACGGCGCCCCGCAGGCGGTCGAAGAACACGCGACCATCACGCGCCTGGGCCAGGGGGTCGACCGCACGCGAACGCTCCACCAAGACGCCATTGCGCGCACCACGGCCTGCCTCGACGCCTACGGGGCCATCGTGAAGCGCCTTGGCGTGGAGCGCATCGCGGTGGTGGGCACGAGCGCCATGCGCGACGCACGCGGCGGTGAGGTCATCCAGGAGCACATCCGGAAGGTGTTCGGGGTGGACCTTCGGGTCATCGGCGGCGACGAGGAGGCGGAGCTGACATTCGCCGGCGCGCTCGTCGGGCTACCCAGCGCCGAGCCCGGGAGCGAAGCAACGAACGCACCCGCATCGAAGGCCGCGGAGCCCGATGGTCGCAGGGAGCACGGGCGCGAGGTCTTCGTCTTCGACATCGGCGGAGGGAGCACCGAGGTGGTGCGCGGCACCATCGAGCACCCCGGCGCACATGCCGCGTCGGGTCTCGATGAAGGATCCACGACGGCCGATGGGGCGGAGCGTCACGCGGGGCGCGGGTCCGTCGGTTACGAGAAAAGCTTCGACGTCGGGAGCGTGCGCCTCACCGAGCGCCATGTGCGAAGCGATCCTCCGTCACGGGACGAGCTGGATACGATCACGCGCGAGCTTCGCGCGACCTTCGCGGAGCTCCCTCCGCTCACCGGCGACATGCCGCCCATCGGCATCGCCGGCACCATGACGACCTTGGCCGCCGTGTCGATGCAGATGACCACCTACGATGGCACCCGGGTGCACGGAAAGCGTCTTCCCACGAGCGAGCTTCGCCGCGTGGTGGAGTATCTCGCGTCGTTGCCGCTGGCCGCGCGGCGCGAGGTGCCCGGGCTCGAGCCCAAACGGGCCGACGTGATCGTGGCAGGGGGCCTGGTGGCGCTCGCGCTGCTCGAGCACTGGGGTGCGGAATCCGTCGTGATTTCCGACCGTGGAGTTCGCTGGGGGCTCGCGGTTGCGCTCTGTCGGTCGGCTGCTACATTAAGTGGTGAGGTGAGCGTTCCCTCACAAAAAACGCCGAAAAATGCGCTCGAAATTTGAGCGCGATCAATGGAAGGCGGCTGAAAGAATTTGACAAACACGTGGCGACGGAACTAGAGTGCGCTCGCCTCGCTTCATATCCACCGGTCGCGAAGAGCTGTTGCGGTAGGCTGTTGCAGGATGCTGTTGCGGGAAGGCAGCCCGACCTACTGGAAACTCGGCCCTCCAACTCGTCTGTTTCTGTTTCGTTTTCGTTTCGAAAGCTCTGTTTTCAAGCCCTCGAGTTTTCCGGTTTTCTAAGTTTTCCAGGTTTTACCTCGTTCCTGGTTCCTCCCGCCAGCCAGTCAGTCGCATTGTCGACCATTCCGATAGGTCAGGTGTAACGCCTAAGGCACCACCCAACCAGACCGGTGCCCCAAGGCCAGTGCGAGGATGAAGTTTGATGTTGTTACGAGCCGGGCGGCCTTTGCAGGTACTCCCGGAAAGGGTGCGGTGCGCCGTGCGGCCTCAATTACGTGGGGGGCGCGTAAAGGGGCGCGAGCTGCGAAGTGACGGACGCACCCATCGATTCACTTGGACAAGGAGATACCATGCAAGCTGGGACGGACGTCAAATTCAACGTTGGTGACAAGGCAGTTTACCCCGCCCAAGGGGTCGCCGAGGTCATCAAGATCGAGGAGAAAGACATCGCAGGAAGCCGCCAGCGCTTCTACGTGCTCCGCATCCTCGATACGGACCGAAAGATCATGGTCCCGGTGACGAATGCCAGCGCGGTCGGTCTGCGTCAAGTGATCAACGAGCAGGAAATCCGCGAGATCTTCGACATTCTCAAAGAGCGCACCATTGCGTTCGACAACCAGACTTGGAATCGCCGCTACCGCGGTTTCATGGACAAGATCAAGACGGGCTCGATTTACGATGTCGCCGAGGTCCTCCGCGATCTTTATCGCCTGAAGACCGACAAACAGCTCTCGTTCGGCGAGCGCCGCATGCTCGAAACCGCGCGCGGGCTGATCGTCAAAGAAATTGCCGTCGCGCGCGCTCAAACCGAAGACGACGTCAAGACCGAAATCGAAGCGCTCTTCATCGCCAATTGATTGTCTCTCGCGACTGCTGCCTTTGAGGTTTGCCCCTCGAAATCTGCGGGTTTCGAGGCTCTCCAGACCGCCGGTCGCATTTGAAGAATTTCTCGACAGCGTAAGCCGCGGTAGCGTCGCGAAGCGTCTTCGACGACGTGCGCCGCGGCTTGGCGCAAAGCGTAACATCGAGTCCGTTACGCCAAACCGCCAAACCGGGTGCTACGGGTGCTAGGTCAGCTCGTCCGGCTTGGCTTCGGGGACGATGTCGTCGTCGAGCAGCCCGAAATCCCAGACTTCACCCGGCTCACGCAGCGCGGAGACGGCATCTTCCACACGACGGAGGAGCTCGGCCGGTGCCGCTGCGCGTCCGGCGCGAACGCCGAGGGCGATGCGATCGCCCCATTGCCAAATGCGGGCAGAGGCGACCCCCTCGAGCGCATAAACGAGCTCGAGGGCGCGGCGTAGCTTTGGTGGCAATGGCACGGTGGGCTGAGTCATGGGATCTGCGTGAGGATCGCCGTATCGATCTCCCTTAGCAAAACGAATCGCTTGGCGCCGTGGTCCGCGGCAAATTTCGTCATCTGGGCCTTTGCGACCGGAACGAGATCGGAGCCCATCGGGCCCATCACATCGCTGCCGAGCGCAAAGACGATGGAGTCGTCGACCTCGCGAACGCGACCGTCGTAGTACTCATGAACATGGAGCGTGGCGGTCGGACGTCCATCGAGGCGAGCGGCCAGCGCGCAACGCAGCGCATCGAACCGAAGCGTTTGCCCATCGTCCGCTCGAAGCTCGGCGGCGAAGAGGCTCCCGTTCGCGATTTTCATCCCGCACCGAGCGCAGCGGTCGCGCGCATCCGCCGGCGAGCGGCACGCCGAAAGAACCGCGGCGGGCGCGGCCAAGGCGAGCGCCAGGACGAGCGCGAGGCTTCTTCGGGTGCTTCTCACGGAAAGAGCGACGCTCCTTGGTTGATCCACGTGTAGCGCGCGATGGGTGCGAGGGCGCAGAGCAGCGCAAAGCCCCACGCCCAGGCTTCGCGCCGCATGCGGCCGCGCGCGAACCCTTCGAAGATGCCCGCATCGACGTGCGGCAAGCGGCGCGCGAGCAAGGCGACGAGCGCGGCGCCGCCTCCCCACGTGGTGGCGAGGAAGATGGCGCCGAACAGGAAGTAACCCAGACCGAAGACGTCCGCGTGCAGAAGGCAGAAGGGGCAAATGTGGTCGGGCAGCTCGAAGGCGTAGGGTGCCACCTCGAGCACGACCGCCGCGATGGCGACGGGGAAGGCCACGATCGACAGCGCTCCCGCGAGGGTCACGCGGGGTGCACGCGGACGGCGCGCCGCCCATAGCGCCGCCGCCGCCGCGAGCACGACGGCCACTTGCGCGGCGATGGCCGAGGCGACGCGCGGGCCGCTGGCGAAGGTCACGTTCCCGGCCGTCGCGCGATCGAGCTGCACGGAGCAGCACGAGGCCACGACCGAGAGATCGAGCTCCAGGAGAAAGCGCGTGGTGAGCCCCAGATCGATGGTGGCGAGCGGCGCGAGGGCCAAGGTGAGGATCGACAGCGGCCGCACCAGATCGGGGCGCGGAAGGCGCCGATCGAACGCGTAGACCTGCGCGACGATGCCGGCGAAGAGCGCGACGCCGAAGGTGGCGTAGAGCGCGGGAAAGCCCCACTCATTGGCGTGGAACACCCCATAGGCACACATGGCGCCTCGGATGCCGTGGCTCAGTCGATCGGACGCGAGCACCGTGAAGACCAGCGCGAGGACCTGCACCACCGTACCCACGCGGACGAAGGTCGAGCTGAGCTCGACGTGACGCTCCAGGGCCAGCTGCCCTTCGTTGGCGCTCTGCAGATCGAAGTGGAGCAGGACGCGCAGCGCGACGAGGGCGGCGCGGCCGAGCAACACGGCGGCAACGACCCCGGCGACCAAACGGAGCAGGACCCAAGGCTCGAGGAGGTTGACGAGGTGCACGGTCACGGCGATGCCCGGGACGTCACTCTTTCACATGCGACGTGCGCGCGCACGTGCGGGCACCCGGCGCGCGCGAAGATGTGCGGCGGCCGGCACCGGAAGCTCACGCGGCCGGGGTTTCCTGCTCGTGAAGTTTTCCGCCGTGCAAGTCCAGGATGCGCGCCACGCCGGCGGCCTGGGTCAGGCGAGGATCGTGGGTGGCCGCCAGCACGGCGCGGCCCTCGCGGGCGAGCGCGACGAGATCGCCGGCGATGGATGCGGCGCGCTCCTCGTCCAAGTGTGCGGTCGGTTCATCGAGGAGGAGCAGCGGCGGATCGCGCATGAGGGCGCGGGCAAGGGCCACGCGCTGGCGCTCGCCGCCGGAGAGGCCGCGGGCCTCGGTGCGCGCGAGCGAGGCCACGCCGAAGCGCGCGAGCAGGGCGTCGGCGCGCTCGATCTCGCGGGGACCGATGCCGTCGGGCACGCACGGGAGAAGAACGTTGTCGCGCGCGCTCATGGTGTCGACCAGGGCCACGTCTTGAAACACGAAGCCCACCTTCTGCCGACGCACCTTGGCGCGGTACGATTCGCGCAGGCGCGAGGTGGCCTCGCCATCGAGGTGCACCTCGCCGCTGGTGGGCGAGAGCATGGCGCCGACCAGCGCCAGGAGCGTCGTTTTGCCGCTTCCGCTCGGGCCGCGAAGGAGAACCAGCTCGCCCCGTTCGACGGTGAGCGAAATGCCATCGAGGATCGTTCGCCGGGTGCGCCCGTCGCGAATGCGCTTCACCAAGCCTTCGACTCGAACCGCCGCTGCCATTTGTGCCATGTTGCGCCAAGTTGGCACGTTTGTCATTGGGAAGGGGAATGGCCCCACGAGATTGCAGGGCTATTTGGCGTGGCATCGACGATGCTAGGACAGCGGCGGGGAAAACCCACAAGAATGAGGGGGTTCGCCACTCGATGGGCGCTCGAACGGCAAAGTCACAGGCGAAGGCGTGGCGCGGGGTCCTGTGGACCGTTGGGCTAGCGTTTGTCTGGGGCGCTTGCACGCTGAATCCCCAACCCATTCCGCCCGGGGCGACCGACGATGGCGGGAAGGGAACCCCGGGTTCCAATTGCGGCGGGCGCCCGGGCGGGTGCAACGGTGGCGATGGGAGCAGCGACGGCGGGCGCGGAGATGCCGGGGATGCAGGGCGCGACGCGGGGGATGGCGGGGATGGCGGCGACGGCGGGGATGGCGGGGATGGCGGCAACGATGCCGGCAGTGCGGCCGATGGAGACGGTGCATGAGCCCGCGAAAAATGAAGCGGCTTCGCGCGTGGCGCTCCTACGGGTGCCTCGCGCTGACGGGTGCAGCATGGATGGCCTGTACCCTCAATCCGCAGCCGATTCCGCCGGGCGATACATTGGAAGATGGAGGATTCACCAGCGGCGGCGGGTGCAAAAAGCCGCCCTGCCCCGGCACGCGGAAGGACGGGGCGGTGGAAGGATCGGGCGGAGACTCCAGTGCGGGCGATGCCGGAGATGCCGGCGACGGAGGTGATGCTTGAGCGCCCGGAGACGGACGAGCGGACGAGAAAAACGGCGGACGCCCAAGCTTCGCCGCAGCGCGCAGCTCCTTCTCGGCGCGATGCTGACGGGTGCATCGTGGGTGGCCTGCACCCTCAACCCGCAGCCGATTCCCCCCGGCGACCAACCCGACTCGGGCGGCGTATCGTTCCCGCGCGGGGACTCCGGCGCGATGCTCCCCCGCGACGCGGGCGACGCCAGTCCCACGGACGCCGACGCCGGCCCCGCGGATGCGGGCGTCGACGCGAGCTCCGACGCTGGCGCGGCCGACGCCAACGACGGCGACTAGCTACGTACGGCCGCCGACCACGTACTCGTCGAGGACGCTCGCCGCGAAGTCGGCCAGGATGCCGTCGGCGACGCGCAAGCGGCGGGACAGATCGCGTGCGATGTTGAGCGTAATGAGGGCATACGACTTGAGATCGTGCCGGTAAAGCCAGTCCAGATCTTCGCTGGCCATGCGCAGGAGGCGCGTGTGCGCGACGGCGCGCACGGTGGCGGAGCGGGCTTGGACGTCGATGAGGGACATCTCGCCGAAGGTGTCGTTCGGGCCGAGGATGGCGACGCGAACGTCGCGGCTGCGGCGGCTGCGTTTGAGCACTTCGACCTCGCCGTCGAGGACGACGTACATCTCGCGGGCCGAGTCGCCTTCGCGGAAGATGGCGTCGCCCGGCGCGAGGTGGAGCGGCTTCAAGGAGGCTGCGAGATGGGTGATGACCTCATCGGAGAGGGCACCGAACAAGCCGATTTCACGAAGCCGGGCCGCGGTGACGGGGGCCAGGCTCGAGAGGGCGGCAGCGGGATCAGTCTCGCTCATTCGTGAGATCTTTGGTGAAAACGATGCGCTTGCGCTTGTAGCCGGCGTAGTCTTCCATTTCGAGCGATTCCCAGCCGACGGCCACGTGAAAGCGGATGGATCCTTCGTTGCCGGTGGTGGTGATGGCCTTCATCCGGGTACAGCCGGCCGCGATGCACTCGCGGATGAAATCCCTGTAAAGCAGCCGCCCGACGCCGCGCCTGCGGTGCTCGGGGTGGATACCGACCAGGTGAACGTAGCCGGTTTTAACCCCTATCCCCGCGCCGGGCGCCTTGGGGTAGTCTCGGACGACCTCGCTCGTGGCGACGAACCCAAGCAGAAATCCGATGATGATGCCGCCTTCTTCCACGATGAGGGCATGGTCGCCCAGCTCGTAAAAGAACATCGGATGGACCTGCGCGTGGATAGGACCACCCCACCAGCGATCAATCACCTCGACGATATGATCGAAGTCGGCTTTGGTGATGCGACGGGTTTCCATGGGACGCGTATGTGCTGAAATGGCAGTCAGGGCCAATAGGCCAACCACACCAACTACGCTAGACAGGTTCTTCCCGAATTCGTTTTCGGGCAAGGAAGATCATGAAGCAGGCTAAGGATCGCATCATCATCGCACCCTCGATCTTGTCCGCCGATTTCGGACGGCTGGCGGAGGAGGTCCGCGCCGTTGAGGCCGCGGGCGCGGATTGGATTCACGTCGATGTCATGGACGGGCGTTTCGTTCCGAACATCACCATCGGCCCGCTGGTCGTACGCGCGCTGCGCGAAATCACCAAGCTCAGGCTCGATACGCACCTGATGATCGTGGAGCCGGAAAAATACATCGATGCTTTCGCCGAGGCGGGCGCCGATGGCCTCACGGTGCACGTGGAAGCTTGTACGCACTTGCATCGCACCCTGGAGCGGATTCGGCACCTCGGTCTGCGGGCCGGGGTGGTCCTGAACCCGTCCACGAGCGAGGAGACCTTGCGCTATGTGATGGAGCTGGCCGACCTCATTTTGGTCATGAGCGTCAACCCCGGCTTCGGCGGTCAGTCGTTCATCGAGAGCGTGCTCCCCAAGGTGGCGGCCATCCGCAAGATGATCGACGCGTCGGGACGGGACATCGATTTGGAGATCGACGGCGGTATTTCCAAGGACACCGCGGAGCGCGCGGTGCGGGCGGGGGCGCGGGCGCTGGTGGCTGGAAACGCCGTTTTCAACCAACCTCCCTACGATCGCGCCATTTCGACTATTTTGAACGAAGCCCGCAAAGGGCTTACGAACTGAGTTGAGGTGACTGCGTGATGACGAGGCTCGCGCGCCGGCTCGACCGCGGCGCATTGATTTCGGCGTTTTCTGCACCCGTTCTTTCGCTTTTGGCCATGTCGCTGGTCACCTTTGGGGCGGCGTGTTCGAGCTCCAAGCCGGCACCGACCCCGGTGGCCACCGTCCCGCTGGCGGCAGCCGATCCCCCGCCCGCGGATCCCAAGGCCACACCGCCCGACGACGTCGGCCCCGAGGAAGCCGCCAAGCAGCAGCGCCGCATCGCGCGCATGCTGAAGAAGGTCAGCGGGGTGCGCGGGCTCGAGACGAAGAAAGAGGTGCCCGGGCGCACGTTGGCGCGCGAGCGGCTCCTCGCCCGGGTGAAAGAGCACGTGGCGCGCGAGCTCCCACCTGCGACCATCCGCGACGAGGGGCTGGTGCTGCAGCTGCTCGGGTTCGTGCCGGTGGCGTTCGACTACGAAAAAGAGATGTTCGCGCTCCTGGAGGCGCAGATCGCGGGCTACTACGAGCCGGCGGATCGCACCATGTACATGGCCGCCGATCTCGACGAGGAGAACGCGCAGGCCACCCTCGCGCACGAGCTGGTGCACGCGCTGCAAGATCAGAACTGGGACCTGGCCGCCCGCAGCAAATACAAGCCGGGACATGGCGACGAGGCGAGCGCGCGCTCGGCCCTGGCGGAGGGCGACGCGACGAGCGCGATGCTGGACGTGATCATCGAGGGCACGGGGCGCACGGCGCTGGACATGCCGGAGGCCCTCTTCTCCTCGTCGATCGCGCAGGGCATGGAAAAGGGGCCAGGCTCGTCGGCGCCGCACGTGATGCGCGCGGGGCTGATCGCGCCGTACCTCGACGGGACCTTGTTCGTGCACGCGCTGCGGCGCAAGGGCGGCTGGGAGGCGGTCAACCGCGCGTGGGAAAAGGCGCCGGTGACCAGCGAGCAGATCCTGCACATCGACAAATACGAGGCCCACGAGCCGGCCATCGAGGTGAGCGTGCCCACGCGCAATGCGCTGGGCGCCGGGTGGAACGAGAAGGAGACCGACGTCTACGGCGAGCTCGGGGTCCGCATCTACTTCGCGGAGTGGATGGACGAGGAGACGGCGCACACGGTGGCCGCGCACTGGGGCGGCGATCGGGGCGTTCTGCTCGAAAAAGGGAAGAACGAGTTCGCCTTCGCCTGGCGCATTCGCTATGACGCGGGGCCGCGCGGTAAGCCGGCGGCGTACGCGGAGAAGGCGTATGCCGCGCTCGTTCCGGCCATCGAGGCGAAGGTGGGGCCGGCGAAGAAGCAGCCGGCATCTTCGGCGTGCGTGGCGCGGCAAGGGCTGGGGCCGATCGCGGTCTTGCGCAAAGGGCGCGATTTGATGATCGCGGTGGGGCCTACGGAGATGGGCGCGGCGGCGTCGAAGGAGACGTCGGATTGCGCGTTGATGCAAAAGTGGCTGGCGGAGCTGGGGGCGGCGACGCCGGCTCCGTAGCGCGAGCCGCCCCCGGTGCCGTCAGCCGGGGGCGCCGCACATTTGGCGGACGAGGTTCAATCCGACATAGGCCGCGAGGGTTTGGATCTGGTGGCGGTCGCCGGGGAAGTGGCGCTCGACGACCTTGACCCCGGAGGGGCCGGCGACGGCGATGAAGACGGTGCCCACGGGTTTTTCGGGCGAGCCGCCGCTGGGGCCTGCGATGCCGGTGAGGGAGAGGGACACGTCGGCGCCGGAGACGCGCTTGACGCCTTCGGCCATGGCGCAGGCCACCTCGCTGCTGACGGCGCCGTGGCCGCGGATGACTTCTTCGTCGATGCCGAGCAAGCGCGTCTTGGCGCTGTTGGCATAGGTGACCACGTCGACCAGGAGGAAGTCGCTGGCGCCGGGCTCGCGCGTGAGCAGGTGGCCCACCAGCCCGCCGGTGCACGACTCGGCGACCGCGAGGGTGTACTCCTTTTTGCGGAGCAGACGGCCGGTCACCCCGGCGAAGGTGTCGTCGGCCTCGCCGTAGATCACGTCGGAGAGGCGCTGCTTCACCTCGAGGGTGGCGCGCTCGCAGAGATCGCGGGCGGCGGCTTGGGTGGCCCCGCGGGCCAGCACCTTGACCTCGATCTCGGGGAAGTGCGCGCGGTAGCCGATGGTGATGCCGGGAAACGCTTGGGCGACGCCATCGAGGCGCTCGCCGACGGTGCTCTCGGGCAATCCAAAGGTGCGCAGGCGGATCTGGTAGCTGTCGTTGGGGGCGAGATCGCGGATGCGCGGCACCACTTGCTCTTCGAACATCCGCTTCATTTCGCGCGGCACGCCCGGCATGAAGAAGGCGAGCGCGGTGCCGATGCGCACGCTGAAGCCGGGCGCGGTGCCCACGGGGTTGGCGAGGATCTCGGCGCCCTTTGGGAAATCGGCCTGCTTGGCGTTGGTCTCGGTCAGCGTGCGGCCGAACTTGGCGAGGCGGCGGCGAATGTGCTCGAGCGAAGCTTCGTCGCGCTCCAGGGAGACGCCGAGCAAGTTCGCGACCGCCAAGGTGGTGATGTCATCGGTGGTGGGCCCGAGCCCGCCGGTGCACACGATGACCCGCGACGTTTGGGCCAGCCGCTCGAGCTCGCGCAAGATTCGCGGTTCGTCGTCGTCGACCGTGGCGCCGAGCGAGACGTCGAAGCCAAGATCGGTGAGGCTGGCGAAGAGCCACGCGGCGTTGGAATTTACGAGCTCGCCGCGAGTCAGCTCGGTCCCGATGGAGAGAACGGCGCACGTCATGGGGATCGACGAGGGTAACCCGGAATCGCGGCGCCGGACGAGCCTTCGTAGGCGCATCGAACGCCGACCTCCAAATTTCGAGATGACGGGGGAATTTCCATCCGACTCCAGGTGCGGAGCTCGGTAGCAAGCTCCGTGCGGTAACTTCCACCCCGCGCGACCCCAAAGGCGCCGCCGGCAGGCGAATTTGGCCCTCCCGAAGCGTCGGAAGCCACCCACTCCGCAACATTTCCCGCCAAATCGTGAATTCCCGTGGGTGTATCGCCATCGGGGTGCGCTCCTACGGTGTCCGGCCCCAAGGCCCCGTGCGCGCAAGGACCGCGATCGAGCCCCCAAGCCGCCCGCCGGCACACCGCCCCCGTATCCCCCCACGGGTACCGCCGCGGACGATCGCCCGCAGCCGCGGCCATCCACTCGTCCTCGGTGGGAAGACGCCCGCCGCGCGATGCGCAGTACGCCGCCGCCTCGTCGCGGGTGAGGTTGCTCGCCGCCCGCGCGCCATCCGGCGAGGGGCGACGTTCGACCTTGGCCACCGTGGCCTCGTACGCGTCGATCGCAAAAGGTGCAACATGCACCAATCGCGGCGCCACCCGGCCTTGCGCCTCCCAGTCCGAGGGGCCCAACGTAAATGTGGTCGCCGGAACCTCGACGCGCACATCGGGCGCATCGCAGCCGCCGGCGCTCGCGATCAGGGGCGCGGGGCAACCGAGGCAGCGGGGGGCGCGCGCGACGAACCCCGGTCCGCACTCGACGTGCGATCCGGTCTTTCGCAGAACCACGGCCGCCGTCACCAGCGCGATGATGGCGGCGCCCAGGGCCATGTGCAGGCCGCGCCGCGCGGGCTCGGTCGGAGGAGCAGGCTCGGACATGCGCCGCGCGCTATTTTCGGACCGCGCACCCGAGCGTGCCGATGCCCTCGACGGTGATCTCGATGCGATCGCCGTGCACGAGGGGACCGACGCCCTCGGGGGTGCCGGTGAGCACGAGATCGCCGGGCTCCAGGGTCATCATGCGGCTGGCGTAGGCGAGGAGAACGTCGACCGGGAAGATCATCTGCGCGGTGCGCCCATCTTGCTTGGTCGCGCCGTTGACCGTGCAGGCGATGCGCACGTCCCGGGGGTCGAGATCGGTTTCGATCCAGGGGCCCACGGGGCAAAAGGTGTCGAAACCTTTGGCGCGCGCCCACTGGCCGTCGGAGCGCTGGAGATCGCGCGCGGTGATGTCGCCCGTGCAGGTGAGCCCGAAAATGTGCGCGCGCGCCTGCTCCGGCGCGATGGCGCGGCAGCGCTTGCCGATGACCACACCGAGCTCCGCCTCGTGCTCGACCCGGGTGCTCTCGGGCGGTAGCACGATGGTGCCCTCGTGGCCGATCAGGGCCGACGGGGGCTTGAGAAAGAGCAGCGGCTCTTTGGGAACCTCGTTGCCCAGCTCCTTGGCGTGCGCAGCATAATTGCGCCCCACGCAGAGGATCTTCGAGGGCGCCACGGGGGCGAGGAGCGCGACGCGGTCGTCGTACGGGACGACCTCGCCGGTGGGGGAGCCCCCGAGCCACGGCGCGCGGGAGAGCACCCGGAGGGACCCTGCTCGCGGCGCCCGACCTTCACCGGCGGGGCGCGCATCGTCCAAAATGGCGAACACCGGCTCGCGCGGATCCTGCGCGTTCGGGGCGGTAGACGGCGGGGGGGAAAAACGGACGATGCGCATGGTGGGAGCCATCGTATCATCCCGAGGCCACCATGCCGATCCGACTCGCCTTCTCCCCCGACAGCGACGATGTGTTCATGTTCTGGGCCCTGCTCGCAGGGCGCATCGATGGCGAGGGTCTCACCTTCGTGGCCGAGCGCGAGGACACCGAGTCGCTCAACCAGCGCGCCGAGCGCGGCGACGTGGACGTGCTCGCCGTATCCATCGCCCGCTACGCGACCATCGCCCAAGACTGGCTTTTGCTCCCCCATGGCGCCTCGGTCGGCCGCGGCTACGGTCCCGTGGTCGTGGCGCGCGAGCCGCGGAGCATCGAGAGCCTCGCCGGAAAGCGCATCGGCGTTCCGGGGCTGCGCACGACCGCATACCTGACCTTGCGCCTGGTGGGCCCTGCGTTCGAGCCGGTGGTGATCCCCATCGCGCCCTATTCGAAAGCCTTCGACGCGCTGCGCTCGGGGGAGGTCGACGCCGTTCTTCTCATCCACGAGGGTCGCCTCACCTACGAGCGCGAGGGCTTCCACCGGGTGCTGGAGCTGGGCGAAGCGTGGGCCGCCGCCACCGGGGGGCTCCCCCTGCCCCTCGGCGGCAACGCCATCCGCCGCGGTCTCGGCGAAGAGACCATCGCCAAGGTCTCCCGTCTCTGCCGCGCATCCATCGCATGGGCCCTCGAGCACCGCGACGAAATGCTCGAGTCCCTCCTCTCCGCCGAAAAGCGCCCCGATCTGCCGCTCGACCGCGCGCTGCTCGATCGCTACCTCGCCATGTATGCCAATGAGGACACGCGCGAAATGAAGCCCGACGTGATCCACGCCATCCGCGAGCTCTACGCCCGCGGCGTGGCAGCGGGTCTGCTGCCGCAAACGGCGCGTCTCGAGCTGGCGCCGTAGGTGTTTGACGGCGCGACGGAGGCGCGCTTGAGCCCTCCGCTCGACCCGCGAAGCATCGAGCTGGGAGTGCCGTTCGACCCGTGAAGCATCGAGCTGGGAGTGCCGTTCGACCCGTGAAGCATCGAGCTGGGGATGCCGCTCGACCCGCGAAGCATTAAGGTAAGGAGCGCCTCACGACCGTTGAACGGTTTGCGGCACGAGCGGTGGCCGCGTTGTCGGATCAACGCGGATTGTGAATCCATGTGAAGACTGCCGCGGCGGAAGCGCGGGGCGCGTATTCCAACTCGCATGCGAAATAATATTCGCTTTCGAGCAGCCTCGTAATTTTCATTCCAGGAAGCATACTTGTAGAATCCACGTAAGGCGGAAGATGCGACGGTTGGCGAAGTAACCGGAAGTAACTGCACTGCCGTGCTGAAATTCTGCGTGTGCCCGTGAGCCGATGTCATCATGACCACCGAGGTCAAAAAGGCTTTTGTGCAACCACTTATAAATATATCGGCGCACACTTCCGTCCATTCACGCGATGAGCAGCAGGTATCTCCCACCCATATCGATTGGGAACCAGCAGGCAGCGTAGTGCGCCGCGAAGAAAAGCCGGATGGAGCGCGACCCAAAGGGCGTGCGTCATCCAAATTACTGTTCGAGCTCGCTCGCCTCTTCTTGTGCGAGTCGAGCGCCGAGGCGGACGAGAACGAAGCGCTCCGCCTCTCGGAAGAGGCGTGGGCGATCTATCGGCGCGCCCGCGCCACCAAACGTGCAGAGGACGCCGAGTTGTCGCTCGAACCACTGGAGCCGCTCGAGCCTTTGGAGCCTTGAGCCGGCGCCATTCGGTGGCCGCGCGTGCGAGCTCGCATCAGCCATCCATGGCGTGCGCGTAGCGGCGGATTTCGCGCAAGGTGCGGGCCGCCAATGTGCGCAGCTCCGAGATTTCGTCGCCCTCGACGATGGCTTCCATCGCAAGAGCAAGCATGTCCCATTTGAGGAAGTTGGCCGCGGTGACGGCGGCGTCGCGGAGCTCGGGCTCGGGGGCTCCCATGGTGTCGGCGAGGAACGCGAGAACGTCGGCCTCGGGCTCCCGCTTTTCGCGCACCAACACGCCGCGCGGGGTCGCCGAAAGGCCCATTTTCAACACGTACAGCCGGCGCGCCACGGCATCGGGCTCCGCGCGCGCCAGGGTCACCAGCTCGGAGGGCTCGAACACCTCGAGGGAGCGCAAGCGCGAAAAGGCCGCGGCAGCATCGCGACCGGTCGCGTAGACGTAGCGCGCCTTGATGATCGCGCTCTCGCAATAACGGATGGTGGTGGCTTCGTCGAGCGGGGTCCATGTGAACTCGCCCGGGCGGCTATCGTGCTTCGGCGTGACGGAGTTGAAGTGCCACGACTCTTCCCACGCCATCGCGATGAGCGAGGTAAGTCGGAACGAAGGCTTGAGCGCCCAGTGGCGGTGCTCGGCGAAGATGGGCTCGTGCTCGTCGATGGTGTTCGCCTTCTCGCGCGGCGTGCCATAAAAGGCGTCCACCCGCGCGCGCAGCGCTTGCTCCAGCTCCGACTGCAGAAACACGTCGACGGCGACCTCGTTCGCCTCGCGGCCGTGCGTCAAAAGGTGGTGCACGGCCCAGCGGCGCGCGAGCAGCTTTTCACGGCGCTCGTACTCCTCGGGGCTGGGCGCAGAAGGAGGATACAGCCCCCCGCCGCCCGGCTCCCCCGTGAAGGCCTGGCGCCAGGTGAGACGCACATCGGCGTGGGCGCTGGAGATGAGCTCCAGCAGCGCCACGCTCATCGCCACGATGTCCTCGCGCTCGCGCGGCTTGAGTTGCAGACCGCGCAAGAGCACGCGCAGCTCCGCGCGGTACGCGGGGTTGACGTAAAACGTGGGCGGCCAGTTCAGTCCTTGGACATAACGGCGGATGGCGTTCGCAAAGCAGCCCTCCGGAGCCTTCGTTTCACTCCGAATGACGTCGATGACTAGGGATATTTCTTCGAATTCGTGGGGCGTCACACCACTACCGTTTTTAACCGTTTTACCGTTTCAAGACCGTTTTGGACCGCCAGATGTCCATTTGCAAAGAAGTTGCGCGTGTTTGCGACCACGCCGCATCGGCGGAAATGATAATGCGCCGGGACGTTGTTGACCAAATTCCCGGATCCGCCTTTTCCGGGCGCCCGTCCAGCACCCGCCATTTCATGGCGCGCCGCCCGCCATTCATCGCGCCCGCCCCGCCGATTCTGGCGCGCCGCCCGCCGATTCCGGCGCGCACCCCCCGCTGATTCCGGCGCGCCGCCCGCCGATTCCGGCGCGCACCCCCCGCCGATTCCGGCGCGCCGCCGCCGGCGTGCCGCACCGCCGCCGGCGTGCCGCATGGCGTCTCGAGTAGAGTGCCGGGCGATATGCCCCGTTTCGTCCCCCCCGGGTCGCGTCGCCCTGCCCTGACCGTCGCCCTCGCCGTCTCCCTCGTCCTGATCGCGCTGAGCTGCCATTGCTCCCGAAAACACCAGGATTCGCCGCCGGCGGCCAAGATCGACGCCGCGGCGCGCGTGGCCAAGCGGGTGGTCTCCCTTTCGCCGTCCACGACCGAGGCGCTCTTTGCCATCGGCGCAAAAGACGTGGTGGTCGGGCGTTCGCGCTACTGTGATTTTCCGCCGGAAGCCCTGGCCTTGCCCCAGGTCGGAGGCTACGCCGACCCCAATTTCGAAGCCGTCTTGGCGCTGAAGCCGGATCTCGTGGTCGGCGGACGCGGCCCCGCGGGGGTGCAGCTGCTCGATCGGCTCGTTGCGTTCGGCACCGAGGGGTATTTTCCCGAGACCGAATCATTCGCTCAAATCGATGCCATGCTCCTCGGCATGGGCAACCGCACCGGTCACACCAAGGAGGCGGAGGCGCTGATCGCCCGCATGCACGCCCGCGAAGCCGAGGTGCGCGCCGCCGTGGCAGGCCGGCCGCGCCCGCGCGTGCTCATCGTGTTCGGCCTCGAGCCCATCGTGGTCGGTGGCCCCAAGAGCTTCTCCAACGAGATGATCGACCATGCCGAGGGCGACAACGCGGTACGCGACGGGGCCGTCTATCCGACCCTCGGCATGGAGCAGATCTTGGCCCTGGACCCCGACGTGGTCGTGAACGCGGCCGTGGCTGGATCGCACGGCCACCAGCGGATCACGCGCGATGCACCCGGGTGGAGCGAGCTTCGCGCCGTGAAAGGCGGGCGGGTGGTCCCCATCGTCGACGATAGCGTGCTCCGCCCGGGACCGCGCGTCATCGAGGGGGTCGCCGTTTTGGCGCGCGCGCTTCACCCCGACGCCGCCATCCACTAAAGAGGTGCCGGTTGCCATGGCCAAGCCCCGGATCCGTGTCGATCAGCTCCTCGTCAACCGCGGTCTCGCCCCCTCGCGGGCGCGCGCGCAGGCCATGGTGCTCGCGGGCACCGTTTACGTGGGCGACACCCGCGTCGAGAAGGCGGGCGCCACCGTCGCCGACGACGCGCCCATCGTCGTGCGCGGTGCGGATCATCCTTATGTGTCGCGCGGCGGGGTCAAGCTCGAAGGGGCGCTCGACGCGTTCGGCGTGCGCCCCACCGATTTGCGCTGCCTCGACTTGGGCGCGTCCACCGGCGGGTTCACCGATTGCCTCCTCCAGCGGGGCGCGCGCGCGGTCATCGCCGTCGACGTGGGCTACGGACAGCTCGCCCACAAGCTGCGGGTCGATCCGCGCGTGGTCGTCATGGAGCGCACCAACGCGCGCACCTTGACGGCCGAGAGCATCGGCGGCGCCGTGGATCTCACGGTGGTCGATGCTTCGTTCATCGGCATCGATCGGCTGACCGAGGCGATCGCACGGGTGACCCGCGAGGGTGGCGAGCTGGTCGCCCTGGTCAAACCGCAGTTCGAGGTGGGGCGCGAGGAGGCCACGCGGACCAAAGGGGTGGTGCGCGACGATGCCGTGCGCGAGCAGGCCATCGCCGGCGCCGTCCGGGCCATCGAGGTAGTGGGATTCGATATCCTCGGCCAATGCGACTCGGTGCTACCGGGCCCGAAAGGGAACCGGGAAGCGTTCGTGCACGCGCGGAGGTCTGCACCTTGCAGCGGCCGTCTTTCAACGCCGACAGGACCATGACACAGTCCCGCGCAAGTTCGATGCGACGTCCGTCCCTCGGTGCGATTTTCCTCACCGTTTTTCTCGATCTTCTCGGCTTTGGCTTGGTCATCCCCTTCTTGGCCGAGGAGGCACGGGACAACTTTCACACCACCGCCTTGGTCGGGACCTTGCTCAGCGCGGTTTACTCGCTGATGCAGTTTCTGTTCGTCCCGGTGTGGGGAAGACTTTCCGACCGGGTGGGACGCCGTCCCGTTCTGGTCTGGTCGGTCGCCGCAAACGTGCTCACCATGCTCGGGCTCGGGCTCGGCATCGCCTACGGCAACCACGTGGGGTGGCTCTTCGCCGCGCGCATGTTCGGCGGCATCGCCACCGCCAACTTGGGGACGGCCAGCGCCTACATCGCCGATGTGACCAAGCCGGAGGAGCGAGCGCGCGGCATGGGCATGATCGGCATGGCGTTCGGGCTCGGGTTCGTCTTGGGGCCGGGCTTCGGCGGGGTGCTGGCCAAGATCACCATCAACGGCCACACGGGCGCGGTCACCTGCTTCGCGGCCGCGGCGCTGGGCGTGATCAATTTCGTTTGGGTGCTGCTCGGCTTGGCCGAGTCGCTACCAAAGGAGAAGCGCGCGGCCAAGCCCGTGCGCTCGCTCTCGCCGCTCAACGTGGAGGCCGCGAAGCGCGCGTTCGGCGACAACAGCATCTTCGCGGGCATCCTGGTGAACTTCCTCATCGTGTTCTCCTTCACGAACATGGAGCAGACGTTCCGCTACTACAACAAGGACGTCTTCTGGATGGACCAGCTGCAGAGCGGCCTTTTGCTCGCGGCCATCGGGGTCACCGCCGCGCTGGTGCAAGGTGGCTTGATGCGCCCCCTGACCAAGCGCTACTCCGAGCCGACATTGATCCCCGTCGGGGTGATGGTGCAAGCGGTGGCCTTCTTCGGCCTGGTCTTCGCGCCGTCGGCGGGCAAAGGGCTCCTCTACGCGTCGAGCCTCTTGCTGGCGGTGGGCAACGGCATCACGCAGCCCACCGTCTCCTCGTACGTGTCGCGGCGCGCCTCGGCCACCGAGCAAGGGGCCATCTTGGGCACGAATCAATCGGCGGCCAGCTTGGCGCGCGTGATCGGGCCCGCGTGCGGCGGCTTCGTCTACGGCGCTTACGGGCCGCGCTCGCCGTACATCACGGCCACCATCGGCATGTTGATCGCGCTCACCTGTACCATCGCGCTGGCGCGCGATCAGAAGACCAGCACCCAGATGTCGTAGAGCGCGTGCGCCCACACCGCGGTGGAGAAGCCGCGCGTGAGGTAGATGAGGGTGAGCACCACGCCGATCACCATGCGGTAGATGAAGGACGTGAGCAGGAACTTGTCGGCCATCGCGCCCGTGTAGTGCACGCCGCTGAAGATGGCGGCCGCCACCAGCATCCACACGAACATGATGACGGCCGCGCGCAGCGAGAGGCGCGCGCCCCCTTGCTTCACCAGCTGCACCTCTTGGCGGGTGAAGAACCACACCAAGAGCTTGGCGCCCAAGCCGAAGAGCACCACGCGAAAGGCCAGCTCTTCGTAGAAGCCGGCGCCCAGCGAGGTGATGGCACCCACGAAGCGGCGGTTTTCGGTGATGAGACCGAAGAGGCTCGCGGAGGGCGTGACCACCTGCAGGAGCTCGGTGACGGCGTAGGAGCCGGCCACGCGCATCACCACCGCGTAGAGCGCCCCCTCGACGATGACCTGAATGAACTTGCCGGTGCGAAACGCTTGCCCGCGCCCCAGCCACGCAAAAATACCGGCGAAGACCACGCCGATGGCTGCGGTGATGAGGAGGTAGATGGCCCGGTTGCCCTCGGCCAGCTGGACGAGGGTGGGGGTGACCACATCGGTCGCGTTCTGAATCTTCAGAAAAACGACGCCGGCGTGGTACGCGAGAAAAATGGGGAGCGTGAGGGCGAGATCGATCCAAGCTCCGGGCTTCTCGGCGAGGGCTTTGGCTTCGGAGCTGGCCATGTCAGCCCACCGAGGGACGGAGCCGATAGACGATTGCGACCACCACCACCACCCAGAGTACCAAATTAAGGACGAACGGGACGTCGCGCAGCATTTCCTGGGTGGGGCTCTCGCTTCGCTGACCGCGGCCAGCGCGACCGGAGACCAGGAAAAGAAAGCGGAAAATGCCGAAGACCGTAAAGGGGGCGGTCATCCAGAGGGACGTGGTGTTGAAGAACGCACAGGTGACCGGGTCGATCGTATAGGCGATGTAGGTCACCACGGTGGCGCCGCCCGTGATGGCCATGAGAATATTGAGGGCCATCGGGGAATAGGCCTTGAGGGACGCGCGCTGCTTGCTCGCGTTTTCGTTCGACAGCTCCTGACGCCGCTTGCCGAAGCCGAGAAACAGCGCGAGCAGCGCTGTGCAGGCGAGCATGTAATTGCTCACCTGCGTATCCGTCGCGAACCCTCCGGCCAGAACCCGCAGCACGAACCCGAAGGCGATGAACGCCACGTCGAGCACCGCGATGGTCTTCAACTTGAAGGTGTAGGCGATATTTTGACAAAGGTAGATGACGGCGCAGATGAAGAATTTCCAATGGAGCAGGAAGCCCACGCCGAGGGAGAGCACCACGAGGAGAACGGCCATCAGCCACGCCAGAGCCTCGGGAACCTCTCCGGCGGCGATGGGGCGATGGCGCTTGACGGGGTGCACGCGGTCGGCTTCGACGTCCGCCAGGTCGTTGATGGTGTAGACGGCGCCGGCCAAGAGGCAGAAAACGCCCGTCGCCGCCAACGCCCGGCCGGTGACCAACAAGTTGAGGGCGGGGCCGGCGGGGGTAGAGACAAAGACGTCTTTGTGGAAAAACATGGGCGCCATCACGAACAGGTTTTTTACCCATTGATGAGGGCGAACGGTCTTGATCAGGCCGGCCAACATTGGATCGCTCTTTAGTACTGGCGTCCTTTCGATAGTACAACGGCTGTTCAACTCGGAGTTCTCGTGACTGCCCCTACTCAAACCGCCAAGCGCCGCGTACATGCCCAGGTTCATGTGCTACCCGCGGTCGTTCTGCGCGTCCTTTTCGGCATTGGCGTGCTCGCCACCACGTTCCTCGTACCGAGCGGTGCTGCGGCGGACACGAGCGATCGCTTCGCCAACCTGACCCGCCTCCGGCAAGACATCGTCTCGGCGCGCGGACCGCACGCGTACGTGGCCCTTCGCCGTCTCTGGCAAGAGTGGAACGCGGGCGATCCCGCCGAAATCGAAGAGGTGCTGCGCAGCGTGGCGCAAGACACCGCCGTGGCGCCGCCGACGCGGGCGTACGCGGGGCTCCTCGAGGCTTACGCGCGAAGGCGGCGCGGGGATCTGGACGGGTCGCGCGCGCGCATCGCCAAGCTGGGGTACGTCGCGCATTTTCTGGTGGCAGGCGCGTTCGATAACGAGGGCAAAGCAGGGCTCGAGCGCAACTTCGGACCGGAGCCGAAAGGCGAAGGCGGCGATGAGACCCCTTCGCTGGCGAAAAGCTACGAGGGGAAGGAGCGGGCCGTGCGCTGGCGCGTCTCCCCCGCCACGGCGCCGTACGGCTGGCTCGACTTCGGTGGCCTCATCGAGCCGACCCAGAACGTCTGCGCGTATGCCTTCACCTACGCGCGCGACGAGAAGCTGGCGTCGGGCGCTTCGCGGCCCATCTCGATCTGGGCGGGGAGCGCGGGCGCGATGCGCGTGTGGTGGAACGGCGAAGAGGTGCTTCGCGACGAGAAGTACCGGTCCATCGACTCGGATCGATGGGCGACCAATGTCACGTTGAAGAGCGGCTACAACCGGCTCCTCGTGAAGGTTTGCGGCGGTGAAGATGCGCCGATGTTGACCGTGCGGCTCGCGGGGGAGCGCGGTGAGCCCGATGCGGGGATCGTGACGGACGCGGATCCGGGACACGCCAATGAGGCCGCCGCCTCCCCTGCCCTCCCCCGGGGCGGGAGGGCGCGTGAAGGTGCGGCGCCGTCTTCGGGTCTGCCTGCGCGGGCATCGAAGGTGGAGGGTGCGCTGCAGGCGTTCGAGCGGCTCGCCAAGGGCAACGATCCGGCGGCGCTCGAGGGGTTCGCGCGGTATTTGCAGCTCACGCAGTCGGACGATCCGGCGGAGCGAAGGGCGCGCGATCTGGCGCGCAAGGCGGCGGAGAAGGCGCCGACCATTCGCCGGCTCTTGCTGGCGGGCGATCTGGCCGAGAACCGGAACCAGCGGGCGATCTGGATCGAGAAGGCCGAGGCGCTGGCCAAGCGCGGCGGCAGCCCCGCGGAGCACATCGACGTGCTCTTGGCGCGCGCGCGGCATGCCCGGGCCGGCTCCAACTGGCGCGACTCGGTTCCGTATTTCGATCGCGCGCTGGCCATCGATCCGGACCAGGTGGAGGCGGTGCTCGGCCGCTACGAGCTCTACGCCGAGGCCAACCTGCGCGATACGGCGCTGGCCTTCATCCAGCGGGCCCTCGCGCGGCAGCCGAAGAGCGTGGCCATCGTGCAAGCTGCGGTGGGCGCCCTGCGGCAGATGGAGCGCACCACGGAGGCGGCCGACCTGGAAGAGCGCTACGCGCAGCTTCGCTTCGACGACATCACCTTCGTGCGCGGGCACATCGATCTGGCCATCGCGCAGCGCGATACGAAGGGCGCGGAGCGCTGGATCGATCGGCTCCTCGCGCTCAGCCCCGACAGCGCGCCGCTGCTCGCGTCGGCCGCCCAGAGCTATCTGCTCATGGGCAACCGCACGCGGGCCATCGCGCTCTACAAGAAGGCGCTCGACCTCTCGCCCGAGAACACCGATACCTTGCGGGCGCTGGCCGAGGCGCAGGGGCTGGCGGGCCACCCCGAGGAGCAGCAAAAGCTCTTGCGGCAAGTGCTGCTCCTGAAGCCGCAGTCGAAAGAGGTGCGCGAATACCTGGCGCACCTCGAGCCGGCGAAGCCGCGGCCCGACGAGGGGTACGCGCGGCCGTCCTCGGAGTTTCTGGCGGGGCGCAACGCGGCCTCGCGCGGGGAGAACCGGCGCACGTTGGTCGATTTGCAGGTGACCACCGTGTTCCCCAACGGACTTGCGAGCCGCTTTCACCAGATCGTGTACCAGCCGCTGACCGACCGCGCCGCCACCGACGCGCGCGAATATGGATTCAGCTTCGAGGCGGACAGCGAAGAGGTGCAGCTGCGCGGCGCGCACGTCTACCACGCCAATGGCCAGGTCGAAGACGCCACCGAGAGCGGCGAAGGCCCGGTGAACAACCCGTCGATCAGCATGTACACCAGCGCGCGCGCCTTCTACGTGCGCTTCCCGCGGCTCGCACCCGGCGACGTGGTGGAGCTGCAGTACCGGGTGGAGGACGTGGCCGCCCGCAACGCATACGCCGACTACTTCGGCGAGGTGCGCTACATGCAGGCGGGCGAGAACATCGGGCACGCGGAGTACGTGCTCATCACGCCCACCTCGCGCACATTCTATTTCAACAAGCCCAATGTGCCGGGCATCCAGTCGACGACCAAGGTGGCGGGCGACCAGCGCATCTATCAGTTCGTCGCCAAGAACGTCCCGGCCATCGATCCGGAGCCGCTGCAGCCGCCCTACTCCGAGCTGCTGGGCCACGTGCACGTCTCGACCTACAAGAGCTGGGACGACATGGGCCGTTGGTACTGGGGGTTGGTCAAAGACCAATTCGTGGCCGACGAAGAGGTGCGCCGCCGGGTGGCGGACGTCACCCGCGGGCTGAAGACGGACCGCGAGAAGGTGCGCGCCGTGTACGATTTCGTGGTGCAGAAGACGCGCTATGTGGCGCTGGAGTTCGGCATTCACGGCTACAAGCCGTACCGGTGCGCGCAGATCTTCGCGCGCGGCTTCGGCGACTGCAAAGACAAGGCGACCTTGATCGTCACCATGCTGAAGGAGCTCGGCATCCCCTCCACCATCGTGGTGGTGCGCTCGGGCATGCGCGGCGGGTTCGAGACCTACCCGGCCAGCCTGGCGCCCTTCGATCACGCCATCGCCTATGTCCCCTCGCTCGATTTGTACCTCGACGGCACGGCGGAATACACCGGCTCGATGGAGCTGCCGTCGATGGATCGAGGGTCGCTGGCCATCCAGATCAACGAGGGCAAGCCGAAGCTGGTCCAGCTGCCCGATCCGCCGGCGAACGAGAGCGTGGGGCGGCGCGTGCTGGAGGCTACGGTCAACCCCGACGGCACGGCGCAGATCGACTGGCGCGCCGAGGTGACGGGGGTGTCGGCCGCGATGTGGCGGCAGCGCTACTTGGCGGAGGCGACGCGCAAGCAGCGGGTGCAGGAGGATCTGTCGGGCGAGTTCGCCGGGATCGAGCTGGGGTCGCTGGAGGCCGCGAACTTCGAGGACATCGAGGCCAAGGTGTGGATCCACGCCAAGGCGAAGGTGCCGCAGTTCGCGCGCAAGGAAGGCGATCGGCTCAGCATCCCGGTGGGGCCGAGCGATCATGCGGTGCGCGACTACGCGTCGCTGTCGCAGCGGCGGCTCGACGTGCGCTTGCGGGCGCAGTCGACGGATGAATCGGATTGGACCGTTCGCATTCCGGCGGGCGCCAAAATCATCAGCGCGCCGACCAAGGCCGAGGGCTCGAGCCCGTTCGGCAGCTTCCGCGTCGAGGCCGACGTGACGGCGGCATCGGCGCACGTACGAACCGTGGTCACCTTGACCAAGACGCGCATCCGGGCGAGCGAGTACCCGGCGTTCCGGGCTTTCTGCGAATCGATCGATCGTGCGTTGGGTCAACGTCTCGTCTTGGGCGTGAAATGAAGAAATCGTCTTTCTCGAAGGCATCGATGCGTCTGGGTGTGATTTCGGCGTTGGCCCTGGCCAGCGCCGTGGGTTGTGGCAGCGCGACGCCGCAGGTCGCGAGCCCCTCGTCGCTCGCGAGCGCCCGCGATCAAGGGCGCGCGTCCGGCGACGCCGAGACCGTGGGCCGCTGGGCGCTGCTCGAAATGGTGGCACCCGGCGGCGACGCGGGCCAAGCCAAGAACGCGGCCGGGCGCCTGCGCCAGATGAAGCACGAGGGGCTGTACGGCAGCCTGGCGCTCGGGGTCTACGACGAGATGCACGGCGATCCGCGCTCGGCGGCCGACAACTACGCGGCGACCCTGGTCGCGGCGCGGCAGAGCGACGATCCCGACGGGCGGCTCGTGGCTTGGTTCGCCACGAACCGGCTTCGCGCCCAGCGCGGCTCGGTGGCCGAGCTCTATACGCGCCACAAAAAGACGTTGGAGGATCTGCTCGCGCGACCGGGCAAGCTGGGTTGGCGCGCGGTGGCCGAGCTCTCCGACTGGTCCAACGCCGAGGCGTTCGACAAGGCGGCGGTCATCGACGACGCCTACGACGCGCAGTACACCGC
Source organism: Sorangiineae bacterium MSr11954 (assembly GCA_037157815.1). NCBI lineage: Bacteria > Pseudomonadati > Myxococcota > Myxococcia > Myxococcales > Pendulisporaceae > Pendulispora > Pendulispora albinea. The sequence goes on along the minus strand of CP089984.1, from coordinate 11,099,521 downwards.
ACGCGCGGGCTGCGGCCGCAAGATCCGGCTCGCGGGCCCGTTCGGGCGCGGCACGTCGGTGGATCGAAGGCGCACCTTTGCCGCCGAGGAGCCGCGTCCGTGGCCTCCGTCGTGGGAGCCCGATCCGTTCCGCGGCACGCGTCCCCATGTCTTGAAGGTCGAGCAGCACCGGTGCCTGGCCGGCTCGCCCGAACAAGCCGGCAAAGGCGTGTACTACGCCGAGGCGTTCTTCTCGACGGACACCGAGCGCGATCTGATCCTGGCGGTGGCGGGCGCCATCAAGGTGTGGATCGACGACGTGCCGATCCTCGAGCGAGATCTGCGCGAGTGGGGCGTGTGGCAGCGCTTTGGAGCGGCGGCGCGCGTGGGGCCGGGCCGGCATCGCGTGCTGGCGCGCCTCCTGAACGACTCGACGTCGTTTCGTTTCTTGCAGCCCGATGGAAAGCCGGCGGGCATCGTCACCGACGTGGACGGCTCGCGCCCCTACGGTCTCTCCAAGGCGACCCCCCTCCCCAACGTCAACCCGCTCGACCCGATGGTGCAGGCGCGAAAGGCCAGCTCGCCGCTGCAAGCGTACCTGGCCGCGAGCCTCGCCAGCATCGACGGCCTCGACGACGTGGCGAGCGCGCTGGTCGAGCCATACGTGGAGCCGGCCGACGCGGGCGCCGTCGCGCTCCAAGCCGCCGCCGGGTTTGCGCACGGCGATCCCATTTACCCCGAGGAGACGCGCCGCCAGAACGAGCGCCGCTTCCGCACGCGCGCGGTGGAGCGCGATCCGTCGCTCTGGTACTCGCGCGCCTGGCTGGCGCTCGATCTCGGCGAGCAGAAGGGCCTGGTCGAGGGCGTGGAGCCGCTGCGCAAGCTGGCCGACGAGTTCCGCGGCGAGCCGGAGATCCTGGAGGGGCTCGGGCGGGTCTATGGGCGCCTCGGTTGGCGCGCGGAGCGGATGCGCGCGTTCGCCGATTTGAGCCAGCGCTTTCCGGACGACGCCGACGCGCTCCGCGCTTACCTCGACGCGCTCGAGGAGGACGGCCCGCTGGAGAAGGCCGATTCGATCGCGGAGCGGGTGAAGAAGCTCGACCCCGAGACGGAGGTGGAGCTGGACCGGGCCCTCGCGCGCCACGACTGGAAGGCGGCGGTCGACGAGCTGCGAAGGCTCGCCAAGCGCCGCCCCGATCGCAAAGAGATCGCCAGCCGCATCGCCGACGTTCTGGCGCGCGCGGGCAATCCGGCGGCCGCCGCCGCGGAGCTGGACAAAGCGCTCGCCAAAAATCCGCAGGACGCCACGGCCCGGTTCCGCCTGGCCGATCGCGCCTTCTCGAAGGGCGATCGCGGTGCGCTGCGGCGCGCGCTGGCGGAGTCGATTCAAGCCGGCGCCAACATCGCGGAGCTGCGCGATGCCATCACGGTGGTGGAGGGCGCCACCAACCTCGAGCCGTATCGGATCGACGGGCGCGCCGTCATCCGCGACTTCGAGCGGTGGGAGAAGAGCGGCAAGAAGATGGCCGGCAACGCCGCGCGCGTGCTCGACTACTCGGCGCTGTGGGTGCACCCCGATGGCTCGAGCGAGATGCTCGAGCACGAGATTCAGCGGATGCAGTCGCAGGAGGCCGTGGGCAAAGAGTCGGAGCAACAGCCGCCGCAAGGGTTGGTGCTGCGCCTGCGGGTGATCAAGCCCGATGGCACCGTGCTGGAGCCGGAGCCGGTGGAGGGAAAGCCGACGTTGACGTTGCCGCACCTGGAGATCGGCGACTACGTCGAGCTGGAGCACGTCACCTCGTTCCGGGGCGACGGCGAAAAGGGCAAGACCTACAAGGGCCCGCATTGGTTCTTCCGCGAGGCCGACAAGGGCTACTGGCGCAGCGAGTTCGTGACCTTGACCCCCAAGGATCGCCCGCTCGACATCGAGACGCGCGGCAATGTGGGGCAGCCAAAGGTGAAGACCTTGGGGACCTTCGTGGAGCGCAGGTGGCGGGTGGACGAGAGCCCGCCGGCGCCCGAGGAGCCGGACGCCGTTCCGCCCACCGAGTTTTTGCCCAGCGTTCGCATTGGCTGGGGGCAGTCGCTGCAGGAGTCGCTGGCCCGCCTGGTGGACTTCGCGTCGGATGAGACGCCGCTCGATCCGCGCCTCGGCAAGATGGCGCGCGAGATCGTAAAAGGGGTGCCGGAGAAGAGCACCTCGGCGCGCGCCGAGCGCCTCTACCACCACGTGCTCACCACCGTGGAGGAGGGGAACGAAAACGACGGGCGCCGCGCGCTCACCGGCCGGAGCGGATCGCTCCAGTCGGCCTTCGGGCACCTGCTTCGCCAGCTGAACATCCCGCTGGAGCTCGCGGTGGTGAAGAACCGCCTGGCCCCGCCGCCGCTCGGAAAGATGAGCGAGGCCGAGGTGTTCGACTCGGTGGTGCTGCGCATCCCCACGGAGAGCGGCGTCCGCTGGCTCACGGTGCGCGACAAGTTCGCGCCGTTTGGGTACTTGGCCGCGGGGTTGCGCGGTCAGCCCGCGTACCGCTTGATCCCGGGAACACCGCTCGACAAGACGGCGACCGGGGGCGATCTCGACGGGGTCAGCTTCGAGGGGCGCGCGCTCTTGCGCGAGGATGGCTCGGCGACCTTGGAGCTCGCGCAGAGCTTTCGCGGCAAGGTGGGCGCGTCGCTGCGCGCGGTGTTCGATCGCATCGCGGCGGGGCAGGTGCGCGACTTCGTGGAGACGCGGCTGGTGGGCCGCAACTTCCCGGGGGCGCGCGTGCGCGACGTGTCGGTGGAGGGGAAGCAAACGTTGGATGCGCCGCTGGTCGTGCGGGTCCACGCCGAGGTGCCGCAGCTGGCGCGGGCGGTCTCGGGCGGCCTGTCGCTCAAGCAGCTGTTCCCCATGCGGCTCGCGCAGCTGGCGGCGCTCTCGGAGCGGCAGACGCCGCAGCTGATCAGCGGCTCGTCGCACGTGGACGTGAAGTTCGAGGTGGTGGTGCCCGAGACCATGCGCATGCCCTCGAGCCTCCCGGTCGGCGAGGTGCGCGACGGCGAGCGGATCGTGCGCGTGGGCGACACCGTGCGCGGTCATGCGCTGTACCTCGATCGCGTGGTGGACATCCCGGCGGGGCGCGTGCAGCCTGGCGACGAGTACACGCGCTTCCAGCGCTTCTCCCAGGAGGCCGATCAGCTCGTGGAGCGCGAAATCATGCTGGGACGGTGAGCGCCATGGGCTCGTCGGCGCGATCGAGCCGGAGCGGGAGCATCCGGCGCTTTCCTTGGGAGTCCCTCGACGGCACGAGCCGGCGCGCGCTCGACGCGATGCGCGGGCTCCGCCGGTTGCTCGGGCCCGATGGCACGCTCGAGAAGATGGAGCGCGCGCTGCGGGAGATCCTCGACGCGCGCGTCGATGTGCGCTTGCACAACGTGCGCGACGGAGCCCGCGCCGTCCGCAGCGAGCCGAGCGCCGTCACCGTGGTGCTCGAGGACGAGACGGGCGCCGTGCGCGCGTGGCTCGAGGTCGAGGGCGCGCTGGCCACCCAGTGCGCGGCGCGCGCGATCCGGCGGCCCCTGGTGCGCACGGCGTCGCTCGATCCATTTGCCCCGCCGCCCGAGACCGTCTACGGCGCCTTCGCGGCCGTGGTGGTGACCACCTTGCGGCGCGGCGCGGGCGAGCACCCGCTTCGCATCCGCAAGACCGACGCGCGCGTCGCCGTGCCGCAGGCCGAGGTGCTCCCCGACGCGGTGACCGCGACCTTCACCGTCGTCCTGGAGGACGAGGTGTTTCTCGCGCGCGTCGCCTTCGACCTCCGCGATCCGATGCTCGCCCCGCGCGGCGAGCCGGCGTGGAATCGGGCCGAGCTCACCGCCCTCGGCGACATCCCGCTGGCGATGCCCATCCTCGCCTCGATCTCCATCGCCACCGTCTCCGAGGTGTCGGCGCTCACCCCGGGCGCGGCGTGGATCCCGGGTCGCTTTTTGGTCACGCGAACCGGGGCGCACCTCACGGGGCCCGTGGTCCTGTGCGCGCCGGGTTCGGACCGGGGCCTTTCGGCGACGCTCGGCGAAGATGGCACCCTCGTGGTAGGTGGCTCGGTGGAGGATCTCTCGATGGCCCGCGAAGAGAATATTTTGGTCGAGAACGCCGGCGACATCCCGGTGGTGGTGCGCGTGGAGGTCGGCTCCGCCGAGATGCGCGCGCGCGACTGGGCGAGCGTTCGCGCCGGCGATGTCATCACCTTGGGCCGCCCGGTTGGCTCCTCGGTGCTCCTGCGGGTGGGCGGACAAGAGGTGGCGCGCGGTGAGCTGGTGGACATCGAGGGGGAGCTCGGCGTGCGCATCCTCGAGGAAAAAGGCTGATGGGGCTTACCCGAATCGCCGCGCGCCCCGCGTCGTTCGCCGCGCTCGCCTCCTCTCTGCTGCTCCTGCTGCTCGCCTGCGACAAATCGCCCGCCACGACGAGCGGACCAACTCCGAGCGCGACCGGGTCGACGGCCTCCGCCCCTGACGCTTCGACATCCGCCGGCTCCGCCACGGCGAAGGATCCGGCGGCCGAGGCAAAGCCCGTCCACCTGGCCGGCACCTACAAAACGGCGCGCGGAACCATGTACGTTCCGGAGGGCCCCGAGTATGCCGGCACCAAGTGGCGGGGCGATGAGTCCGCGGAGGGCCTGGGCGAAGGGCCGATGGAGTTGACCATCGATCCGCGAACGGGACGGGTGGATGGCCGGCTCGAGGGGCCGCTGGGGGCGACGGTCGTCTACGGTTCGTTTCGCGAAGATGCGCTGTCCGCCACAATCGTGCGCAAGGACGTTGGCGATCGCGGATTTAGCGGCACACTGTTTGGCAAAGGATCCATGAGCGCGCTCGAGGGGACCATGAAGCTCTCGCTCCCCGACGCCCACGTCATTCGGGAGGGGCACTTCACCTTGAAGCGGAAAGACTGAGGAGCGATGTTTCCCCGAGTCCAGTACCTCGAGTGGGCCGTGCAGCACTTGGGGCGCAAGCCCTTCGATCTCGCCATCAGCGGCATGACGGTGTTCCCCCTCTCCGAGCTCGGACCCCCGCCCGATCTGGACGATACACGCGCATGGCCTTTGCTTCGCGCCGCCATCGCGCGCTACAACGCGCGGCCACCCGGCGAAGCCGTCCCGTCGCTCGGCACGGCGCACGCACTCTGGCTCGCCCACGCGACCCTTTTGACCCCGGGCGACGAGATCCTCGTCGAGTCACCGGCCTACGAGACGCTCCTCGCCATCGCCGCCGGCGTGGGTGCGCGCGTCATCCGCTTTTCACGCCCCGAGGGCCGCGACTACGCCCTCGATCCGGACGTCGTGGCGGCGAAGCTCACGGATCGCACGCGCCTGGTGGTCATCACCAACCTGCACAACCCGACCGGCACCCGCGCCAGCGATGACGCTCTGCGCGAGGTGGCGCGCCTCATCGGGCTGCGCGGCGGCCATCTGCTGGTCGACGAGGTTTATGCGCCCTTCGACGATTTCGCCGACAAGGACGGCGTATGGTCCGGGAGCGCGCGTCACCTGGCGGACAACATCGTCACGGCGGCGAGCCTGACGAAGTGCTATGGCTTGGGGCCCCATCGCTTTGGATGGTTGCTGGGCCCCGCCGACGTGATCGCGCGCGCCGAGACCACCTTGCTCGCCAGCGTGGGAGCCCTCCCGGTCTCGCATGCGCAGCTGTTCATCCATGCCCTAGGCCATGTTCAGGAGCTCGCGGCGCGTTCGAAACGGTTGCTCGCGGACAAGCGGGCGCGCACCTCGGCATGGCTGGCGGAGAAGCAACCGCGCTTTGCGTGGAGCGGGCCGCAATCCGGGCTCTTCGGTTTAGCCAGCCTCCCGGGGGCGGGGGACCTGCGCCCGGCGCTGGAGCGGGGCGCCGACGAGCACGGTGCGTTGGTGGTACCGGGGTCCTTTTTTGAAGTGCCCAACGGATTTCGACTTTCATGGTCCCTCGACGATCCACGCCTGGATGAAGCGCTCGACCGTCTCGGTCGCATTCTCCGTGCGCTCTGACTAGACTTCACGGCCAGCTTCTTGCTGCGCAACCACCCGCAGCTGGCCGAGGTCCCTATGTGGCAAACGTTCCCGCTATTCGGTAGCACCCTTCTTCTGTGCGTCATGGTCGTCGCCAGCTACACGTTCGGTGTCGCGGTGGCGGCCGGCGCCACCGGTCGCCCGCGAACCTTGCAAGCTGCACGCTTCGGTGCGTACGGCACGGTGGTCCTCATCGCATCGTGCGTGCTCTGCCTCGCGTACGCCTTTTTGAGCCACGACTTCCGACTGCGCTATGTCGCGCACTACTCGGATCGATCGATGCCTATCGGCTTCCTCCTCACGGCGCTGTGGGGAGGACAGGACGGCTCGCTCTTATGGTGGCTCTTTCTCCTCTCGATCTACATCGGCGTGTGCATCTTCTCGCTGGGTAAAAAGCACCTGGCGCTGCAGCCGTACATCATCGCGACGATGATGGGGGTCGTCCTCTTCTTCTGCGTGCTCATGGCCTTCGCGGCCAACCCCTTCTCGACCGGCATCGGGGGCGCGCGCGGAGACGGGGAGGGACTGAACCCGCTCCTGCAGAACTTCTACATGATCATCCACCCGCCCAGCCTCTACGTGGGCTTCGTCGGGTGCACCATCCCCTTCGCCTTCGCGGTCGCGGCCTTGGTCACCGGCCGGCTCGACACCGAGTGGATCGTCGCGGCGCGCAAGTTCACCCTCTTCTCCTGGTTGTTCCTCGGCATCGGCAACACGCTCGGCATGCTCTGGGCGTACGAGGAGCTCGGGTGGGGCGGCTACTGGGCGTGGGACCCGGTGGAGAACGCGGCGTTTCTGCCGTTCCTCACCTCCAGCGCCTTCGTGCACTCGGTGATGATCCAAGAGCGCCGCGGGATGCTCAAGCTGTGGAACGTCTCCTTGGTGAGCCTCACGTTCTTCATGACCATCTTCGGCACCTTCCTCACCCGCTCCGGTGCCATCGCCAGCGTCCACTCCTTCGCGCAGTCGTCGATCGGCACGTACTTCGTTTACTTCCTGGTGCTGGTGGTGGCGGTGGTCCTCACCCTCATCCTCTACCGCTGGCCGGAGCTCCGCAGCCTCCCGCCCACGCCGCGCCTGCGCAAGGCGGCGCTCATCACCGGGTGGGCCATGCTCGGCATCGCGGCCCCCGGCGCCTGGGCGCTCTCGCACTTCCTCCCCTGGCCGGTGCTGACCATCCCGCTTTTGCTCGGCGGCGTGGTGTACACCGGGGTGGAGATCGTCTTCCGCCGCATGACCATGGGGCTCGACACCGAGTCCGAGCGCCCCGAGATCGAGTCGATCTTCTCGCGCGAGTTCACCTTCGTCATGAACAACTGGGCGCTGCTCGGGTTCATGGTGTTCGTGCTGGTGGCCACCACCTTCCCGATGATCAGCGAGGCCTTCTGGAACGAGAAGGTCACCGTCGGTCCTCCTTATTACAACGCGTGGGTGCAGCCCATCGGGCTCGTCATCTTCTTCCTGATGGGCGCCGGATCGCTCTTCGGCTGGAAGAAGACCAGCAACGACGCGCTCAAGAAGAACTTCATGGCGCCCACCATCGCCTTCGTGGTGGCGATCGCGCTCCACTTCGCGATCGGCGCGAGGCTCGGCTTCCCCGCCATCGTGTTCAGCGATCCCATTTACCCCGGCACCTTGGGCCAGGTGCTGCGCGCCTTCAACGCCGTGACCCCGGTGCTGGGCTTCTCGCTCTGCGTCTTCAACGCGGCGGTCATCGTGCAGGAGTTCGTGCTCCTCTTCCGCGCGCGCAAGAAGAGCCGCGCCAGCGAGGGCACCCCGGCGTGGCTCTGGTACGCGGGGTTCTTCCCCGGCTTCCTCTACACGTTGATGACATTGCCGGCGTCGGCGCGGAGGCGCTACGGCGGATACGTGGTGCACTTCGGGATCACGCTCATGGTGCTCGGCTTCACCGGGCACTCGTGGAACGTGGATCGCGAAGCGTCGATGAGCCCCGGGCAGGTCTACCAGCTCGACGACTATTCGCTCGAGTACATGGGCCCGCGCATGGACGTCGACAACGTCAAGCGCATGGTGTTCGCCGACTTCCGGGTGACCAAGGGCGGGAAGCTCGTGGGCTACGTGAACCCGGCGAAGTTCATCTACAAGAAGATGCCCGAGTCGCCCACCACCGAGGTGGCGATGCTGCACTCGCTGCGCGACGACCTCTATGTGGTGGTCGGCGCCATCAACCCGCAGACGAAGCTCGCGAGCTTGCAGTTCCACATCAACCCGCTGGTGAGCTGGATCTGGATCGGGTGCATGGTGCTCATCTTCGGGAGCATCGTGTGCATGTGGCCCGAGCTGGCGGCCGAGGAGTCGCGGGTCTGGGCCGTCGCCCGCGGCGTGGCCGGAGCCACCGGGAGCATCACGCTCGGCATCATCCTGGCGGTGCTCCCCGCGACCGCTCACGCACAAACGCAGACGCGCGGCGGGGGCGGCGCATCGAGCTTGCACGCAGGGACGGTGCACATCGAGAACCCGCGCGAGCGCGAGGTCTTCAGCGCGGTGCGCTGCATGTGCGGCGGGTGCGCGCGCGATCTGCTCTCGACCTGCGCGTGCGGCAACGCCGAGGACGCGCGCGAAGCGATCCGCGCAAAGCTCGCGGCGGGCGAGACGAAGGATCAAATCGTGCTCGCCTACTCGAAGGAGTACGGCCTGGATTCGCTGGCGGTCCCGCCGAACAGCGGCGCGCTCCGAGCCATTTACGTGGTACCGCTGGTCGCCATCACGGCGGGCGGCATCGGGGTGTTCGCGCTGTTCCGCCGCTGGAGGTCGAACGCCGTGGGGGTTCCGGACGCGGGGAGCGCAAAGCTCGCGGCGCGTCCTTTGGATGGAGCGAAGCGCGACGAGTACGACGCTCGCTTGGATGAGGAGCTTCGCAAACTCGATGACTGAAAAATCGATTCAGGCCGCCGCCCCCAAGCCGGCCGCCGCACTCGAGCCGGCCGCCCCGGCCAAAGGTAGAGCGCCTGCCGAGGCAGGGGCCGACGAGGCCGAACGACGCCTCGGGCGCGCCATCGCCTTCGGGTTGCCGCTCGCGACCCTCGGTGCGGCCATCGTGGTGGGGGTGGTGGTCAGCGTGGGGCCGGCGTTTCTGGTGCTGGCCGGGGGCGCGTTGGTAGGAACGGTGGCCTTGTTGTGGGCGAGCTTGCGGACCTTGGGGGGCGATGCTCCCCTTCCCCAGGATCTCGAGCTGATTTCGCGCTCGGATCGCTTCAGCGAGGCGGAGGAGCGCAAACGGGCGGTGCTGCGTGCGCTGAAGGATTTGGAGCATGAGCGCGCCATCGGGAAGATCGACGACGAGGATTACGAGTCGATCGCCGCGCACTACCGCGATCAGGCGAAGGCGATTTTGCGCGAGCTGGACGCCGAGGTCGCGCCGTATCGGGCGAAGGCGGAGGACCTGGTGCGCAAGCACTTGGCGAAGAGGGGGCTCGAGTCGGCGGCTGCGAGCGCGGCGGGGCAGGAGGCGGAGCCCGAGGCGGAGTCGCTTCGGGAAGCCGAGGCGCTTCGCGAACCCGAGGCGCTTCGGGAGTCCGACTCGGGCGCAGAGGCGCCGGTGCGCATTGCGTGTTCGAAGTGTGCGACGTCGAACGAGCCGGATGCTTCCTTTTGCAAAAAGTGCGGAAATGCGCTCCAAGAGGCGGCCCATGCCGAAGTTTGAACCGAGTCCGCGAGGTAGACGACGACCGCGAGGTCGGAGTGAACGTCGTGCGGCGCGCTGGATGGGCGTCGTTTTGCTCACGTGCGGCGCGATTGCACCCGCGATGGCCCAGAAGCCGCCGGCGCCCGCGGCGTCCTCGCTCATTCCCCGATCGACCGACGCCGGCGCCGATGCGCGCGCGCCTTTGGATGCGGGACGACGCAGCGGCGATGCAGGCGATCACCCGGGGCCGGTGACGGGCAACGAGCCGCTTCCCCCCGGGCACCCCAACATGGGCGCCGACGACGGGTCCGACGCAGACGATCCCCACGGGGCCGGCGACCCGCACCAAGGCGGCGACCCGCACCAAGGCGGCGACCCGCACCAAGGCGGGGCCGGCATGTTCCGCGCGCCGCAAGACCATGTCGAAGAAGACGCGGCGCTCCCCGCAGGGTCCATCGCCATCGACATCCGCGACGCCGAGGACAAGCCGCTCTCGAACGTCGATGTCACGCTCGGCATCATCCAGCAATCGATCGCCAAGGGTGAGAACCGCAAGCACGTGAACCAGCGCACGAACGACGCAGGCGCCGTGCGCTTCGATGGCCTGGAGACGGGGACCGGCTTCGCCTACCGCGTGAGCGTACCGAAGGATGGCGCGAGCTTCGCCGCCACGCCCTTTCAGCTTCCGCAGATGCGGGGCATGAAGGTGAAGCTCCACGTCTTCCCGGTCACCAGCGACATCGAGCAAGCGCTGGTGGTCATGCAGGGAACCGTTTACGTCGAGTTGAAGGACGATCGCATTCAGTTCGAAGAAGCGATCAACGTCTACAACTTCGGAAAGTCGGCGTGGGTTCCCCAAGACTTGGTGATGACCCTCCCGCCCGAGTTCACCGCGCTCAACGGTGAGCAGAGCATGAGCGACCAAGGCGTCGACGCCGTGGAGAAGCGCGGCGTGCGCATGCGGGGCACGTTCGGTCCGGGGCAGCACTCCGTGGTCTTCCGCTGGCAGCTGCCGTATGCGGGTGAGTCGTCCACCGAGTTTCGCATCGGCCTTCCGCCGCATATCGCGGCGGCGCGCGTCATGGCAGCAGCGTCGCAAGACATGCAGGTCAGGGTCGATGGCTTCCCCGCGGCCGCGTTGAACAACGAGATGCAGGGCGGCCGCATCCTCGAGACGCAAAAGGAGCTCCAGCGCGGCGATCCACCGCTGCGCGAGCTGGCCGTCTCGCTGCGCGACATCCCCACGCCGGGTCCTGCGCGCTTCTTTGCCACCGGCCTCGCAGCGCTGGGCGTCATCCTCGGCCTGGCCTACGCGTACCAAGCGCGCGGCTCGCGCAAGGTGATCCCCAAGAGCGAGGCCAAACGCACACGCCAGCAGCTCCTCTTCGATCTCGAGGAGCTCGAACGCGCCCACCGCGCGGGCGACGTCGGCCCAAAGACGTACGAACGCACCCGGCGCGAGCTCGTCGACGCCATCGCGCGCACCTTGGCGTCCTGAGGTTCGCGGGCCGCGCGCGCGAGGCACCGTGCGATCGGGCCGAAACTTCCGCTCGTCTCTTTCTTTGATCAGATCCCCAACGCGGGGTGTCTGAGACAACATGTTTCGAGCAGTTCGGGGCCCGGCCACGGCCGCGGTCGTCGTTTTCATCGCGGCATCCTTCGGCGCGCGGTCGACGGCCGCCGCCGCGGAGGGCCCCACGCCGTGGTGGATCGATCCCTCGTCCTGCTCGGAGTGGAGCACCGCGCTGGCGCGCCAGATCACCTTGGCGTGCGACGCCGCTGCGCGCTCGTGCCAGATGAGCGCGGAAAAGATCGCCACCGCGAACGCCCGCCAGATCACGCTTCGCTGCGGGGGCGGCGATCACTGGACCCTCGAAGCGCACGACGGCACCGGCGCCAGCCTGTGGCATATCGAGGTGCGCGGCGAATTCGACGAACGGGTGCGCGCCGCCGCGCTCTGGGTCGTCCGATCCGACGCCGCCATGGCGGAGTCGCCGTACGACGCATTGCCCGCGAACACCCGGATCGTCACGCCTTCGTCCGCCGCACCCCGGACGTCCAGGGACCCATCGAGACAGCACGAAATCGCGCCGCGAACGACGAGCGAAGACGAGCCGGACACGAAGACCGGATTCGCGCTGGCCGCCAGGAGCCTCTTCGATCCGAGCTTCGCATACGCCGCCTACGGCCTCGGCGCACGCATCGTCGATGCGGGTGAGTTCTTCGGCTTGATCCCGCGCCCGCTCCGGTTGTACCTCGCGCTGGCCGGGGAGTACGGCTGGACGCACGTCCTCGAGGACGCCAAACGGATCCGCGTGCACATCGGCCCCGGCATCGCCTGGACCATTCCACGAACGCACGACATTCTCGCCCTGTCGCTCGAGGCTGGCCTCGGCGTGCAGCGAAAGACGGTCGCCATCGACGCGGGCTCCGTCTCCGAATACCGCCCCCTCGCCTACGGGCAGCTCGGGGTCACCGCCTACGCCCCGCTTCGAGGCTCGCTTCGGCCCTTTGCCTCCGCGGCGCTCGGCATCATGGATCCCGGTCTCAACCTCGACGCCAGCAACGCTCACTTCACCGTGGAAATCGGCGCAGCGTGGAGCGCCTGGTGATGCGCTCCACCGCCGCCCGCGACCTCCTCGCGAGCATGATCGCGGCCGTGACCTTCTTTGCGCCGCTCACGCCCGCCCACTGCCAAACCGCACAGGCGCCCACGCCCTGGTGGGTCGACCCGGCATCACCTTGCTGCTCACGTTCTTCTACCGGCACATGCCGGAGATCATCGAGCGCGGGTACCTCTACATCCGGAGTGGAGCATCGCGCCATGGCCCCTGGCTCCAATGCGGTCACGACGGTTGGCGTCTATGTCGCCGAGGTTGGTCTCGCCTGGAACGCCTGGTAAACGGGGCTGCGCACAATGTAGTATGCGGGCCCGTCACTTTTTTTGATCATGGCGCGGCGTTGTGGTGTCGAAGAAGGGCATGGTTCGAGCGGTTCGGCGCGGGCACATGGCCGCGTCTGCCACATTTCTCATGCTTTTCGCCGTGTCGCCGGGTGCGGCGGCAGGAACGGCGCGGCCCACGTCATGGTGGGTCGACTCCGCGTCGTGTGAGAATTGGAGCACCGCGCTCGCCCGAGCGATCACGCTTGCGTGCGATGCGGCCGGGCATACGTGCGAAGTCAGCGCACAACGAATCGCCACGGCCGACGCGCGCCAATTGACATTGCATTGCAGCGGCACCGACCACTGGACCCTCGAGGCGCACGATGGCGTGGGGACGGGGCTCTGGCACATCGAGGTTCAGGGCGACACGGATGAACGTCTGCGCGCCGCCGCGCTCTGGGTCGCGCGATCCGACGTGGCCATGGCCGATTCGGCGTATGACGCCATTCCGGCGAATGCCAAGTTGGTCACGCCCTCGAACGAAAATCGGGATACGGCGCCGAACAAGGATATGGCGCCCGGTCCGAACGTCGGCGGCATCTCGCTCGCAGGGCAGATCCTCTTCCTCCCCAAGGGTCCGTACTCGGCGCCTTCGTTTCTCATGTATGGCGGGGCGCTGCGCATCATGGATTCGGGCAATACGTTTTCGTGGCTGCTCCCGCGCGTCGTGCGGTTGTTCCTCGCCTTCTCCGGCGAATACGGCGGACCCGATAGCGTGTCCGTCGGCGGTTATGAAAACGATTCGAACTTCATCCGCTTCCGGCTCGGCCCGGGGGTCGCGTGGACCGTCCCAGGAACACGAAATGCCGTTTCGTTATGGCTCGAGGGAGGCGTGGGCTATGCGCGGCGCGATTGGGTTTACTCGACCGCCCCCGCCTCGACTCCAGGTGGAACGCCGTCCTCGTCGCCAAGCTCGGATTCCCAGCACCGCGCCCTCGCCTATGGACAGCTCGGCACGACGGTACAGATCCCGCTGGAGGGCAATATCCATCCGCTGGCGTCCATTGGAATCGGTGTAACGGGCCCTAATTCGTATACCGGAGTCGTCTACGGCACCCTAGCCATTGGTTGCGCATGGAACGCCTGGTAAACCTCACCATCACGATGGCGGCGGAAGGCGGAGAGCGCAACGAAGCAGAGCTCTTTGCTCCGCCCATGCCATGGCCCGATCTGGTCGCGATGGTGCGGCGGCAGATGCGGAGCTTGGTGGGGCCGACGCGGGATCTCGAGGACCTCACCCAGTCCGCGCTCGAACGCATCGTTCGCGCCCTCGACCGCTTCGAAGGGCGCGCCGAGTTTTCGACCTACACCTATCGCGTGTGCGCACGGCAGGCGATGAACCATTGGCGCTGGTCGCGTCGATGGCTCAAGTGGTTCACCCTCGGTGAATCGAACGACGAGCCCGAGGACGAGCCGCACAAAACGGCGCTCGCCATGACCTTGGAGCGCGAGCGCGCGCGCAGCCTCCACCGTGCCCTCGACCGCCTCAGCGCACCCAAGCGCGCGGCCATCGTCCTCTGCGATCTGGAGGAGCTGCCGGTCGCGCGGGTGGCCGAGATCCTCGAGTGCCCCGAGCCCACCGTGCGCTCGCGTTTGCGCCACGCGCGGCTCGAGCTGACCGCCCTCTTGGCGAAGGACCCATGTTTTCGGAGCGAGTCGTCCTCGCCCGGACAAGGTGAACGTTCCGAAGCGAGCGATCCGGGAGGTGGGGCATGAGCGACCTTTGCCCGCAGCACTTCGACGCCAACCACGTGGCGAGCGCCCTCCGCGGGGAGCTCGATGCACCGGATTTCCACGAGCACCTGAAGACGTGCACGAGCTGCCAGGAGACCGCCCAGGTGATCCAATCCGCGCAACGAGCATGGCGCTCTGCAGCGCTCGAAGACGACGAACGCGCGCGCGCCGCCAGCGAGCAACGACTCGTGCGCGCATGGGCGCGGCCTCGCCCGACCTTCGGCTGGCGAAGTGCGCTGGTGGGTGCCGCCATCGCCTCGCTCCTGGTCCTGCGTTTCGGGCCGCGCTGGCCCGACGCGGCCCCCACGGGCGCGCTCCCCTCCGCCTCGGTGCTGCCGTCCGCCCTCGCGCCGTCCGCCGTAGCCTCGATCGCGCCGGTGGCGCCCTCGGCGCCGTCGGCCTCGACGAGCCGCTACCGGCACTCGGTCCTGGTCATGCGCGATTGCCCGGCGTGCACGCGCTCCGGCGTACCGGGCAACAGCGCCCTCGACGCGGCGGTCGACGTCCCACGCGGCGCGTCGCTCATGTTGAGCTGGGCCATGCCCGACGACGCCACCGACGTCGCCTCGTCCATGGAGGTAACCGGCCCGGCGCGCGTCGTCGGCCTGGCGGGCGAAAAGGCCGATACGCAAGCCGTCCGCATCGAACGAGGCCACGCGCAGATGCGCACATCGGGTGAGGCCGAGGTGCAGAGCCCGCACGCCAAAATGCGCGCGGTGCCGGAAATCGCGTCGACCTGGCACTTCGATGTGACCGCGGGCCGCACGAGCATCGTCGTCGAATCGGGCCTGGTGGCCGTCCAATCGAACGAGCGAAACGCTCCGTTGGTGCGCCTGCAAGCCGGCCAAACGGCGGAAATTCGCAGCGGCGGCGAGATCGTCATCCCTCCCGTTCCAAGCGCATCGCCTTCGTCACCTTCCGGGCCCTCGTCGGCATCGCCCAGCACGTCGAAGTCCGCCTCCGCGACCAACCCCTCGATGCCGGCGAGCGCCGCCATCGGACCCGCCGCACCGAGCAACGCACCCTCCACGACCCCCGCACCTTCCGCCTCCGCCGAGGAAGGCTCGAACGACGCAGCCGTCTGGCAAGCGGTGCAATCGGCGCTGCACGCAGGCGATCGCTCCGGCGCGGAGACCAAAGCGCGCGCGCTCATGCTCTCCGCCCGCTCGCCAGCATACCGCGACAAGGCCACATTCACGGTGGGCGAGCTGGAGCTGGCCCGCGGCGACGTCGCCACCGCCCAAGGTCGCCTCTCGTCGTTGGTCACCACCGCGCGCGATCCCGCGCTGACCTCCGACGCCATGTTCCTGCTCGCGCGCAGCTATCCCTCGCCGAAGGATCGCGCCAATGCGTGGGCGCGCTTCCTCACCACGTCGCCCGCCTCGCCGTACCGTGAGCAAGCTTTGCTCGAACAAGGCCGCGCCCTCGCCGACGCCGGCGACATGGATGGCGCGCGCCGCATCGTCGTCGCCTTGAAACAAAGCGGCCGACTTCCCGAGGTCATCGCGCGCGGCGTCACCGCCCTCGAAGCGCGCACGAATCGTTAGCCTTCCACGTTCTCGAAACACACCGTCGCCGCGACATGCAACGTGTCGCTCTTGGCATTCGCTTCCTTGTCTTCTCGCGCTTCCTTGTCTTCTCGCGCTTCCTTGCTCTTCTCGCGCTTCCTTGTCTTATCTGCTTCCGAATGCTCTACGTCACCCCCCTGCCCTTCCACGTGAGCCAATCGCCCGGGCGCACGATCTCCACCGGCATGTTCCGGCGCCGCGCCGCTTGAAGAAGCGCGCCCTCCGGATCGGGTAGCTCGCTGTACCCATCGGCGCCCACCACGCCATAGTGAATGGGCACGATCAAACGCGCGCCGAGGACGACGGCCGCGGCCACCGCCTGCTCGGGGGTCATGACGGCAGACACCTCGCTCACCGGCTTTCGCCACGCGAAGCGCGCGCCGTTGATGGGCAAGAACGCCGCGTCGAACGGACCAAACTGACGGCCGATGTGCCACCAGGACCCGTGCCACAACGTATCGCCGCAGTGAATGATGCGCCGCCCTCCACCGCGCACCACCCAGGATACTTGCGGATCGCCGTAGCCATCGACGGCAGGAACGGCGGTTGCCGTGAAATCGTCGTCGAGCAACACCGGCTCGTAGAGTGGCGCCACCCGCGTCTTGAACCCCACGGAGGCCGCGAACGCCGCCACCTCCGGCGCACAGACGAGCCGCCCATTTTCACCGAGGATCTTGCGCGCGGCCGCCACGTCGAAGTGATCCGGGTGGCGATGCGTCACCAGCACGAACCGCGAGCTCGTGCTCACGTCGAACGGGACCATCGGATCCTTCAACGCCGGACCCCACACGTCCGGCGTGATGAGCGGATCGAGGAACAACGTGGTGGCCTCGAGCTGAAGACGAACCCCCGCCCACGTGAGCCGCTGCGCACGAAGCGCGGGCCCCTGTTCCGTAGTCGCCGGAGCCGCAGCAGCAGCCGCTCGCACCGACGGGATCGCGCAGCCCCCCAGAGCCGCGGCCACACCCGTGAGCAAATTCCGGCGCCCCAGAGCCCCGCGCAGCATCGATTTTCGCCCCTCGCTCATCGCGACCGACCACCCCCCGACGCAGCGGGTGTCGCCTCCCCAGACGAAAGCGGATTGACCCCAAAGAGCCGAACCCCGTCTCCGTCCGCGGCTGATGGCAACTTCCCGGCGCGAAATGCAGGTATGTCCCCGCGCCATGGGTGCGCTCACCCTCGATGAGCTCCCCGTGCACCACGAAGACCTCCTCACCGTGTTCGTGCTCGTCCACGTGCGGCCACGTGCTCCCGGGCGCCATGTCGACGACCCACGCGCGCAGCCCCTCCACGCTCGGCAGATCGCGCCGCAGGCAACCCGGTCCAACCTCGATCGCCGAAACGTCGTCGACGTTCACCGGCCGATACGGAATGTGCGATGTCATTCCGCCAGTGGTAGCGACCCCACCGAACGCAACAACCGACCCGCCCAATCCGTCGAAGCCGACACATGATCGATTTCGGTCGCCGGCGATCTGGTCACGAACGTCCAACCCCCGACGTGCAGCGACCCCATCCTGCCGTGCGAGCCCATGTGGACAACATGCCGACAAATGCGGGGAGAGCGCAGGGGATAAACCTGCGGATAAGTCTCAGCCTTACACTCATCCCCAGCCGTCCCCGTTTTCCACACGGAGCCGTCCACAGCCCTTGGAGCACTCAAGCTACGGAAATTACGTCAAAAATTTGACTATCCACGCTTCTCACAGCCCCTATCGACACCACTAGAGATCTCATCTAATGGGTAAGACGGAAGAACCCTGGCGGAGCGAATGGAACTCACGGTAGCCAAAAAGGACCTGTTGAAGCTCGTTACCCGGATGCAGGGGGTCGCGGAGCGTAAGAGCACGATGCCTGTGCTCTCAAATGTACTCCTCGCGGTGGAAGGGCCAAATTCTTTGCGATTGGCCGCCACAGACCTCTACCTAGCCATCGCGGGCAAAGTCTCCGCGGAGGTGGCAAAGGGGGGCAGCGTGGCGGTGCCCGCGAAGGACCTCCTCGAGCGCGTGAAGATGATGCCCGACGGACCCATCCGCATCGCGTCCGAGGACAACGCCACCACCACCTTGAAGGCCACGGGGAGCGCCCGCCGGTACACGTTGCGGGGCATGCCGGGGGAAGACTTCCCTCCCCTCCCCGTCCCCGCCGAGGGAGCGCCCACGTTGGCCATCGAGGTCGACGTCCTGCGCGAGCTGATTCAGAAGACGTATTTTTCCATCTCCACCGACGAAACGCGCGCGCACCTCAACTCGGCCCTGTTCGAGTGGGATGGCGATGTCGTGCGCATGGTGACCACCGATGGCCACCGGCTCTCGAAGATGGAGGTCAAGGTCGCGGGGCGCCAGGCCTCGGCCACCATGTTGATCCCGCTCAAGGCCATCCTCGAGCTGCGCCGCCTCTGTGACGAGATCGTCCCCGAGCAAGGCAAGGACGGCAAGGCGCAGATTCAGATCACCCAGAGCGGCTCCAGCGCCTTCTTCCAGGGTGGCGGCAGTACCTTCAGCGTCAAGCTGGTGGACGCGCAGTTCCCGCCGTACTCGCAGGTCATCCCGCAGAACTCGGACAAGGCGGTTCGCGTTCCCCGCGGACAGTTCGCCGATGCCCTCCGCGCCGTGAGCATCGCGGCCAGCGAGCGCACCGGTGGGGTCAAGCTGGGCATCTCCGGCAAGATCATGCGCATCACCAGCGAGTCGCCCGAGAGCGGCGATGGCTTCGACGAGGTGCCGGTGGATTACACCGGTGCGGACATCACCATCGGCTTCAACGCCAAGTACTTCCTGGACGTCCTCGGCGCTTTGCAGGAGGACGAGATCGTTCTCGGGCTCAGCGGCGAGCTGGATCCCGCCGTCGTGCGCCCGGCCAGCGACCGGAATTTCTTGGCGGTCGTCATGCCGATGCGCATTTGAGACGCGCTCCGGCAACCGCGAACGCAAAGGCAGCAAAAGTAGCTCGAGCAGCTACCGCGCAGTAAAGCGTTCGGAACGTGCACCCGCTCCGAATCGAAGAAATCTCCGTTCGGCACTTTCGGAACCTGACCAAGGTCGATCTCCAGCCGAGCCCGCGCTTCAACGTCGTCTACGGCGACAATGGGCAAGGCAAGACGAACCTGCTCGAGGCCATCTACCTGGCCGCCACCTCGCGCAGCTTTCGCACCGCCAAGCCCGGGGACTCGGTGGAGCACGGCGCCGAGATCGCGAGCGTGCGAACCGTGCTCGCCGAGGCCGACGAGCGGCGGGAGCAGTCGGTCGGGCTACGCGCCGGGCAGCGACTGCTCAAAATCGACGGCAAGCGCCCCGCCACCGCCGCCGATTACGCGGTTCGGACCCCCGCCGTGCTCTTTCACCCCGGCGATCTTTCGCTCTCGATGGGCGGAGGTGTGGAGCGCCGCCGCCTGCTCGATCGGGTGGCGCTGTACCTGGCGCCGGGATCCCTGGCCGAGACTTTGGCCTACACCCGCGCGGTTCGTGAGCGGCAGCGGGCGCTCGAGACCCGCGGGGTCGAGGCGCGCGATCTGGAGCAGTGGGAGGAGCTCATCGTGCGCCACGGCTTGTCCGTGATGGCGGCGCGCCATGCGGCGTCGTTGGACCTGGCCGCGTCGATGTCGGTGGCGTTTGGGCGCATCGCTGCACCGGACCTGGTGCTCACCGTGGCGTACGAGCCCTCGGCCCCCAACGACGCCGAGAGCTACCGGCGCGAGCTGGTTCGAACCCGCCGGGTGGACGTCAAACGCCGCGGTGCGAGCATCGGCCCCCACCGGGACGATCTCGTGCTTCGCCTGCAAGGGCACCGCATGCGCATGGTGGCATCGCAAGGGCAGCATCGCGCCGTCGTGCTGGCGCTCAAGGCGGCGGAGATGGACGTGATTGGCGCCGCGCGATCCGTCCGACCGATTCTCTTGTTGGACGACGTATCGAGCGAGCTCGATCGCCAGCGCACCGTTTCGCTCTTTGCGTTCTTGCGGGAGCAGCAGGGTCAAGTGTTCCTCACCACCACGCGCCCCGAGCTCATCGAAATGGACGAACTGCCCGATCCGAGCTCGGTGGGACGGGTCGATTTCGCCGTTTCACGAGGCGTTATTTCGCCCTCGGATCCGGGTGCTGGCAATTTGGTATAAGTATCGGGAATGATTAGGTAAATATCGGCGCCATTTGGTGGAAAAAAATGGGGTTGCAGGGTATACTCCTGACCTCCATCGAGGCCCGTGCACCGCGTGGGCTTCCCGGCAGCCAGCTGCCGACTTTCACCATTGAGCCATTCCCCACCTCCGAGCCGCGAGCGAGCGGATCGTCGGTCCGCCCAAACACCATTCAAGATGATCGAAACGCCCCCTGAAACCCCGCAGACGGTCTCGTCGGGACCCGTGAGCGAAGGCAGTTCCACGTCACGCAACGGAGACGCCGCCTCCCCAAACAGCGGGCCGGTAAGCCCGGCATCGACCTACGGAAGCGAAAACATCACCGTGCTCGAAGGGCTGGAGGCCGTTCGCAAACGCCCCGGCATGTACATCGGGGACGTGCACGATGGCTCGGGGCTCCACCACCTGGTGTGGGAAGTGGTTGACAACGCTGTCGACGAGCACCTGGGCGGGTTCTGTTCCCGCATGGACGTGACCATTCACTTCGATGGCTCCGTCACGGTGGATGACAATGGCCGCGGCATCCCCACCGGCATCATGGCTGCGCGCGGGGTGAGCGCGGCGGAAGTCGTCATGACCGTGCTGCACGCCGGCGGCAAATTCGACCACTCGAGCTACAAAGTCTCGGCCGGTTTGCATGGCGTGGGTGTGAGCGCCGTCAACGCCGTGAGCGAGTGGTTCAAGATGGAGATCAAGCGCGAAGGCCACGTGCACTTCCAAGAGTACCGTCGCGGTGCTCCCCTCGCGCCGCTCGCGGTCATCGGCGACACCGACAAGACCGGCACGAAGATGACCTTCAAGCCGGATCCGGAGATCTTCAGCACCACGGAGTTCAGCTACGACGTCCTGGCGAGCCGCCTGCGCGAGCTGTCGTTCCTCAACGCGGGATTCATCATCACGCTCACCGACGAGCGCGACCCCAGCGGTGGAAACATCGCCGCGAGCGAGGGGCAGAACCGCCGCGAGGTGTTCGAGTACAAGGGCGGCATCCGGGAGTTCGTGGAGCTGCTCAACAAGGCCAAGGAGCCGGTGCACGACAAGGTCGTGTACATCAACGCGGAGCAGCCGCAGGAAGACGGCCACCCCATCGGGGTCGAGGTCGCGCTGCAGTGGAACGCCAGCTACGCCGAGCAGATTTACTGTTACACCAACAACGTCCACAACAAGGACGGCGGCACGCACCTCACCGGTCTGCGCGCGGCGCTCACCCGCGTGTTCAACACGTACGGCACCGCGCAGAACCTCTTCAAGGAGGTCAAGAACGGGCTGTCGGGCGAGGACATCCGCGAGGGTCTCACCGCGGTCATCAGCGTCAAGCACCCGGACCCGTCGTTCGACTCCCAGACCAAGTCGAAGCTGGTCTCGAGCGAGGTCAAAGGCATCACCGAGGCGGTCATCGGTGAAAAGCTGGGTCAATTCTTCGAGGAGAACCCCTCGACGGCGCGCAAAATCATGGAGAAGGCCATCCTCGCCGCCAAGGCGCGCGAGGCGGCCCGCAAGGCGCGCGAGGTCGTCCGAAAAGGGGCGATGGACATCACGAGCTTGTCGGGCAAGCTGGCCGATTGCCAGTCGCGCAACCCCGAGGTGGCCGAGATTTACATCGTCGAGGGAGACAGCGCCGGTGGCTCGGCCAAGCAGGGCCGCGACCGCAAGTTCCAAGCGATCCTCCCGCTGCGCGGAAAGATCCTGAACGTGGAGCGCGCGCGCCTCGACAAGATGATCTCGTCCGAGCAAATCGGGACGTTGATCACGGCGCTGGGTTGCGGCATCGGCTCACCCGAGAGCGGCGGAACGTTCGACATCGAAAAGCTCCGCTACCACCAAGTCGTGCTGATGACGGACGCCGACGTCGACGGAAGCCACATCCGCACCTTGCTGCTCACGTTCTTCTACCGGCACATGCCGGAGATCATCGAGCGCGGGTACCTCTACATCGCCCAGCCGCCGCTCTTCCGCGTGCGCCGCGGCAAGAAGGACACGTACCTCAAGGACCAGCCGGCGCTCGACCGTTACTTCCTCGAGCACGGCGTGCGCGATCTGGCCGTCCGCTCGTCGCGCGGCCCCACGGTCTCGGGCGAGCCGCTGCTTCGCCTGGCCGAGCGTCTGCGCATGTTCCGTCGCGCGCTCTCGAAGATCGACCGACGCGCCGACGCGCGCATCGTGGCCGCGGTGCTTCGCGCCAGCGGCATTGGCAAGAACGAGATCCGCGATCGGGCCAAGGTCGAAGGGGCCATTCCGAAGGTGCGGGAGCTCCTGGAGAAGAAGTACCCGGACATTTTCCCGCTCACCATCGACGTGGGCTGGGAGACGGAGCACGGCTCGGCGCGCATTTCGGTCGTCCCCCGCCCCGGCTCGGCCGCGCGCCCCACGGTGGTCGATTGGAACCTGGTCGAGTCCGCGGAGTACGAAGAGCTCTACGCCATCGAACAAGACGTGCGCTCGCTGGGCCCAGCGCCCTATTTCGTGCGCGATCTGAGCAAAAGGAGCGCGGCAACGGAGGACGTGGCGGCCGAGGGCGAAGAGGCCGAAGAGGGCGCGGCCGCCGAAGAAGCGGGTGCCTCGGAGGCGGTCAAGGGCGAGCGGGAGATCGAAGACCCCGATGCGCTCTGGATTTACATCGACGAGCGCGGTCGCAAAGGCTTGCAGCTGCAGCGCTACAAGGGTCTGGGTGAGATGAACGCCGAGCAGCTCTGGGAGACCACGTTGGATCCCAACGCGCGGGTGATGCTGCAGGTGCGCCTCGACGACGCGGTGCAGACGGACCAGATCTTCAGCATCCTCATGGGCGATCAGGTCGAGCCGCGGCGCGAGTTCATCGAGGACAATGCGCTCAACGTGAAGAACCTCGACATCTGACGATGCAACGTCGCCGTCGGCCCGCGGCTATGGCTGCGGGCTGGCTGCAGCGCGACGAAAAAGACGACCCGCGGTCTTACGGCTGCGGGTCGTTTGCTTCCGAGCGTGGCAGGAAGAGGCGCCCGATCGGGAGCTCGACGGCTTCGAAGGGGGGGACGCGGGCGGTTTCGGAGTCGTCGAAGGTTCCGGCATCCACCCAGCGCTCCCCTTCCAAGGTGAGCGTCTCGAGGGTGCGTGCGATGGGATCGACGATCCAATAGTGACGCACCTGGTGCCGAGCGTAGATCCTGCGCTTGGTGACGCGGTCGTGCGCCGTGTTCGAAGGGCTCAGAATCTCGCAGATCCAATCCGGTGCGACAAGGATGGGGCGAACGTCGCCGGGGTCAGGCAATCGCTCGCGTCGCCAGCCAGCAAGATCGGGTCGTACGACGTTGGGGCCGAGCTGGATATCAATCTCGAGAAAGATCCACCAGCCACCGGGCCCGCCGGAACCATCGTCGTCATCGAACGGCCTCCCGATGAAACTGCCGATCGCTCGTTGCGATTTCGAGTGTCTCGGCAGCGCCCCCGGCATCGTTACGATGTGGCCGTCGATGATCTCGGCCCGCACGTCCTCGGGCAGAGCGAGCAGGTCCGCGTAGGTGGCCGGGCGGCGAGCATGAGCAGCCATGTTCGTTACGATACCACGCCTTCCGACATGCGGCCCCTTTCGCCGGCCGATCCTTGACGGCCTTTGCCTGCCCATGCCGGCGCTACACCCGGCGTGCCACTTGCTCTTGCGACGTTGGCGGCGGGACTTATCTTGCGCGCAAAACCGACAATCGAAGAGAGGACAGCCCATGCGTCCCGACCGTATGACCACGAAGAGCCAAGAGGCATTTCGCGAGGGCCTCGATTTGGCCGCGCGACGAGGAAACCCCGAACTTTATCCCGAGCACATCTTGCTCGCGATGCTCCAGCAAGAAGGCGGCGTGGCCGGGCCGTTGCTGCAGAAAGCCGGCGCCGATCCCGCGCAGTTGGCCGCGGCGGCGGAGCGCCGGTTGGACGGTTTTCCCAAGGTTTCGGGCGGCGCCGAGCCAGGTCTTTCACGCCGGACCTTGGAGATGGTGCGCCGCGCCGAGGACGAAGCGAAGTCGCTCAAAGACGACTTCGTATCGGTCGAGCACTACCTGCTCGCCATGGCCAAGAGCGATCGCGAGGTGCAATCGCTCTTGGAGCAATCGGGTAAGGTCAACTACGACCGCTTGCTCGCGGCGCTCGCCACGGTGCGCGGGAGTCAACGCGTGGTCGACCGCGATCCCGAGGGGAAATTCCAAGCGCTCGACAAGTACACGCGCGACCTCACCGACGCCGCCCGCAAGGGAAAGAGCGATCCGGTGGTGGGACGCGACGAAGAGATCCGCCGCGTGATGCAGGTGCTCTCGCGCCGCACCAAGAACAACCCCGTCCTCATCGGTGAGCCGGGCGTCGGCAAGACCGCCATCGTCGAGGGCATCGCGCAGCGCATCGTGCGCGGCGACGTGCCCGAGTCGCTGAAGAACAAGCGCCTGGTGTCGCTCGATATGGGCGCGCTGGTGGCGGGCGCGAAGTACCGCGGCGAGTTCGAGGACCGGCTCAAGGCTGTGCTCAAAGAGGTGGAGACCGCGGCAGGACAGATCGTCCTGTTCATCGACGAGATCCACACCATCGTCGGCGCAGGCGCGGCCGAAGGATCGATGGATGCCGCGAACCTCTTGAAGCCCGCGCTGGCGCGCGGAGAGCTGCGCTGCATCGGCGCGACCACGCTCGACGAATATCGAAAACGCATCGAGAAGGACGCCGCGCTCGAGCGGCGCTTCCAGCCGGTGTTCGTGTCCCAGCCGACGGTGGAGGACACCATCGCCATCCTGCGCGGCCTCAAGGAGCGCTACGAGATTCACCACGGCATCCGCATCCAAGACGCGGCGCTGGTGGCGGCGGCCACCCTCTCGGATCGGTACCTCACCGAGCGCTTCCTCCCGGACAAGGCCATCGACTTGATCGACGAGGCGGCCGCGAAGATCAAAATGGAAGTCGACAGCATGCCGTCCGAGATCGACTCCCTTCAGCGCAAGGTGATGCAGCTGCAGATCGAGCAGCAAGCGCTGAAGAAGGAGCGCGATCCGGCCTCCAAGGCGCGGCTCGAGGCTGTGGGCCGGGAGCTGGCGGAGCTGGAGGAAAAGTCGAGCGCCATGCGCGCGCAATGGCTCCGCGAGAAGGAGATCATCGAGCAGATTCGGAAGGCGCAGCCGGAGCTGGAGACCCTTCGCGCCGAGCAGGAGAACGCGGAGCGCGTGGGCGATCTCGGTCGGGCCGCGCAGATCAAGTACGGGAAGATCCCCGAGCTCGACAAGCGCATCGAGGAGCTGCGGCGCACCTTGGGCAAGGTGCAGGAGAAGACGTCGTACTTGCGCGAGGAGGTCACGGACAACGACGTGGCCGCCATCGTGTCGAAGTGGACGGGTATCCCCATCACCAAGATGCTCCAAGGCGAAATGCAGAAGCTGCTTCACATCGAAGAAGCCCTGCGCAAGCGGGTGGTCGGCCAAGAAGCGGCCGTGGAGGCCGTGGCCAACGCCGTGCGGCGCTCCAGGGCCGGTTTGGGCGACGATCGGAGGCCCATCGGGAGCTTCCTCTTTCTGGGCCCCACGGGCGTCGGCAAGACGGAGCTGGCGCGCGCGCTGGCCGAGTACCTGTTCGATGAAGAGCGCGCCATGTTGCGCCTCGACATGAGCGAGTACATGGAAAAGCACACGGTTTCGCGCCTGATCGGCGCGCCGCCGGGCTATGTCGGCTACGAGGAAGGCGGCCAGCTCACCGAGCCCGTGCGTCGCCGTCCCTACTCGGTGGTCCTCTTCGACGAGGTCGAGAAGGCCCACGCCGACGTGTGGAACGTGCTCCTCCAGGTGCTCGACGACGGCCGCCTCACCGACGGGCAAGGGCGCACGGTCGACTTCAAGAACACCGTGATCATCCTGACGAGCAACATCGCCTCCGCGCAGATGCAGGCCATCGAAGCGCGCGGAGACTTTGAGCCGGACGACAAGCGCGAGCTGCTCCGCCGTGCGGCCATGGATGAAGTGCGCAAAGCGTTCCGGCCGGAGTTCGTGAACCGGCTCGACGAGATCGTCGTGTTCGAGCCGCTGAAGCGCACCGAGATCCGGTCCATCGTCGACATCCAGCTGCGACGCTTCCAAGCGCGGCTCGATCGGCGCGACCTGAGGGTCGAGGTGACCGATGCGGCCAAGGACTACCTCGGCGAGGTGGGCTGGGATCCGCAGTACGGCGCCCGCCCGCTCAAGCGCGCCATGGTGCGCTACCTGGAGGATCCACTGGCGAAGCGAGTTCTTGCGGGCGATTTTCCGGCCGGAACGACCATCCTCGTGGACCGCGGGAGCGATGGGCTGACATTTCGATCCGAGATCCAAAATTAGTTGGCGGGGCGGAAATGCGTTGTGTGTCGCTTGAGACACACACGCCCCCCACCGGTTGCTTCACAGGCGTTGGGTCGCGGTGGCTTCGGGCTCGCAACTTGGTTCCAGGTTGCGGGCCCGAAGCACGTCTGCCGCAAAACCTTCGGGCTTTTGGCGCGTAGAAACAGCATGCGCGAAAGGAACCGAGTGGTTTCCAAGAGTGGCACGCCTTTCGCAGAAGTAGTCGGCGTTCCCATGGCATCCCGCAAGCGAACGGTGAATGGCAAGTTGCCCCGGGTCGCGCGCATCGCGCGCCTGGCGCAGAAGAACGTCTCGTGGATGGCGATCCTCGCCGCCACCACGTTCGGTGTCGACGCTGCCGCAGCCACGGTGCACGCCGAGGTTCGTGCAGCGGACGGAGGACTTCGAGATCTGCGGGCCGACGAAGATTATCGGCTGATCGTGCAGACCTACGATGGACATCGCGATCCGCATCGTCCCGGTGCCAAGCCCGTTGCGTCGATGCAACGCGCGGTCACCGCGGCCGAGTTGCGCCAGGGCGTGCGGATCGACTTGGTGGAGCTTCGTGACCATCAGGTGACGGAGCGTGCCCAGGCGCCGGTCGTCGTCGCCTGGATCGAACGCGGCCGCCCGGATCTGGAGTTCGACGGGCGCATGGCGCGTCCCTCGGCCGACGCCTTGAGCGGAATCGCGCGCGCATCGCGCGACGGCGACCGTACACACGTTACACTCGTGTGACGTTGGTGTTGTCGGGGCGGGTCGCGCGAATCATGCGCACCCGCCGCTCAAAATCGCGCGTTGCTTCAGGTGTTAGAAACACACCCCCGAAGCGGGCCTCGAGATAGAGCTCGGTCAGCGCGAAAATTTCGTCGGCGAGCGGATGTTGGTTCCTGCGCAGATGCTCCGCGTGGGCGAGCGGTGGAAGCGCCGCAGGCCGTCCGATGCCCTGCGCGGAAAGTGCGCCATCGAGGGCACGGTAGAGGGCTGCGGCGCTCTCCAGGCGCTTCTCGGTCGACGTCTTGGGCCCCGCGCGCTCCGTGGTTCGCCTTCCCCGCCGGCGGCGCTTCCATAGAATGTACGCGACGAACGAGGCGAGGAGCAGGAGCGCGGCCAGCACGGGTGCGCGCGTGAGGTACCCGAGCGGGCCGTGATTGAGCCCCGTCTGCACGCGAAACCGCTCGTAGCGGCGGGTGGCGTCCTCGAAGAGGTGCACCTGCGTGCGCAGATCGTAGCCCACGACATAGCGGTTCCACCGTTGCGAGAGCGCCTCCACGAGATCGCGCATGTAGACGACGGCGCCCGTGGTGTCCTCGAGCGGCTGCGCGCCGGCCGGGGGTGTTGGATCGAACGTGTGCCACCCGGGGTGGAGCGGATCGTCGATGTAGACCTCGACCCACGAGTGCGCGTCGGCCTGGCGAACGGCGTAGTAGCGGCCGAAGCGGTTGTACGTTCCGCCGACGAAGCCCGTGACATTGCGGGTGGGGATGCCGATCTCGCGGAGGAGGACGGCCATGGCGGTGGAGAAGAACTCGCAGTGACCGCGCTTGGACTCGAAGAGGAAGTGGTCGACGGGCTGCTTGGTCCCGCCCGACGGCGATCCAAAGTCGTATTTGTACGTGGTGCGGAGCTTCTCCTCGACGACCTTGGCCTTGGCGAAGTCGTTGGGTAGCTCGTCGGTCCACTCGTGGGCGAGCATGGAAAGGCGGGTCGGGAGCCCGGGCGGGAGCGCGAGGTAGCGCGCGCGATCGTGCAAGGAGAGCGATTCGGTGATGGGCTCGCGGTCCTTGGCGAGGAAGGCGTCGTAGCGAAGGCCGCGCGCGTTCTCGCCGGAGTAGCGCACCTCGCCCTCGGGGCCGCGCTGGAGCGCGAGCGCGTCGGCCAAGATGGGCTGGCTCGGCGCATGGAGCTGCAAGGCGATGGTGCGCGGCGGCAGGAAGACCACCGGCGGATCGAGCGACTCGAGGTCGAAGGTGACGCGGCGATCGTGCTCGGGGTCCGGGGTGCGGACCAGCGGGTACATCTCGGAGCCGGGCAAGGCGCGGTCGGCCACGCGTCGTTCGGCCTGCGTGCGAAGCCATGCGCGGCCGTCATAGGCGTCGAAGGCAGTCCCGCGGAGGCGCAAGACCATGCGCGAGGGCCGCGGCTCCGGAAGATCCGGCACATCGAACCGAAGGGCGACGGCCGACGAGAGATCCGTGCGGAGCGCGCCGACGTCGCCCAAGTCGACCCGGTCGGAGAAGCCGACCATGCGCCCGGGGCGCGGGTGGTTCAGGAGAAGGAGCGACAGCCCCACGCGGGGAAAGAGGACGAAGAGGGCCGCCGTAAAGAGGAAGATGGGGACCGAGATGAGGCACGTGGACGCGAGGAACCCGCGGCCCACCACGCGCCGGCTGCGCAAAATGCGGGGGACGTCGACCGGGAGCCCGGTGCGATCGCGCGCGCCTTGACGGTAGTTTCCTTCGACCTCGCGGCGCAGGTGGCTGAGCACCAGCGCACCGGGGGCCACGACGAGGAAGCCGAGGAAACAAAGTCCGTAGGTGAGCCCTCCGCCGAGCACCGTGCCGGCGACGAAGTGCAGGAGCGCCAGGACGATGATCTGCTGATCGTGCGCGGCCCCGCGGCGGGTCGCGAGGCGTACGATCTGGAGGAGCGCAGCAAACTCGACGGAGACGTCGAGCATGGGCCGGCCGGCGACGAGGCGCGCGGCTTGAATGACGAAGATGACGAGCGGGCCGGCGGAGGCGAGGTGGCGCAGGGCAGGGCGGCTTTGCCAGCGCTCGGGGACCAGGAGCGCGCCGATGAGACCAAACATGAGCAGCGCGTTGGTCCACGGGCTGAGGGCCGCGGTGCTCACGATGGCGAGGATGCCCAGGGTGGCCAGGGCATCGGTCATCAGGCGGTGAACGAGTCCGAAGCGCATCGTCAGGTCTTGCGGCGGGTGGCGAGGCGCGTGGAGATCGAGGGCACCAGCGCGAGAAAGCGGAGCACGGGGTCGGCGCCGGCGCATCGGTCGCTTCGGGCCACATCGCCGGAGCTGGTTCGAATGGCGACCGAGTCGCCGCGCTTCAAATGCGCCACCGCGCGGGATGCCACTTCGCGGATGCGGCGCTCGAAGCGAGCATCCCAATCGTCGCCGGCGTTCTCGGGGCGGGAGGTGTCGAGGGTGAGCGAGACGTCGGGGCGGGCCTCGCGGGCGCGCTCGCGGAGGACCTGCTGGCCCACGGCGGCGGTCTTCTTCCACTGGATGTCGCGCGGGTCTTCGCCGTCGCGCATCAAGCGGAGGCCGAGAAAGTCGTCGCCGTAGCCGCGGCCGAACGTTCCATCGGTGCCGGGGACGCGGCCGAGCGGGTGGGGGCGGAGCTTCACGGGGTCCACGGCGGGGTAGATGATCAGCTCACCTTCGGCTTTGATTTCGCGCGACTTCTCGAAGAGACCAAAGGGGAAACGCGTGGCAATGCGGAAGCCGATATGAAGATCGCGACCGCGTTTGCTGGGCGTTCGCCGGTACGCGGCTACTTGCGCGGATGTGGGGCTGATTTTGAGGAAGAAACAGCGTTTGTCGGCGGGCTGCCCCGAGCGCAGATCTTCGACCTCGATGGCGTACGACGGGACGCGCTTTTTATGATTGTAAACTTCGATTTCGACCAGGTGTGCGCGGCCGACTTGGGCGCGAAGCGGGAGGCGTCTCAATACGGTGAGATCGCGCAGAGAAATCTCGCTCATGACGCCGCTGACGACGATGAGCGCGAGCAGCATTCCCAGGAGGAGATAAAGGAGATTGTTGGCGGTATTGATGGCCGCAAATCCGACGCCAAGGGTAATGCCGACGAAGAACTTTCCCTCGCGTGTGAATTTGAGCTTCCGCGGTGGAACGAAGAAATGACGGATGCGTCCCCAAATGCCGGTGGGCGCGGGCGGCTCGTTGACGAAGGTGCGCAGAGGAGGCGATGCGTGGAGCGCGTCGGGGCGTCGGGGATCGCGACGCGGGTCGCGTGCCGGGGGAGCTGGCTTGGGGGACGTGGAGGCCGCGGTCGAGGGCGGTGATCCGGCCGACGCCGGCGCCGCGGCGGAAGTCGGTGCCGCGGCGGAAGGTGGTGCAGCCGCGGAAGGCGGTGCAGCGGCGGAAGGCGGTGCAGCGGCGGAAGGCGGTGAAACGGGAGAATCGGGTGTCGACGGCGCAGACGACGGTCGCCCGAGCGAGGCAGACGACGCGGTCGATGCGGGCGCCGTCGAAGCGGCCGACGGTCGTCCGAGCGAGGCAGACGACGCGGTCGATGCGGGCGCTGTGGAAGCGGCGGACGGTCGCCCGAGCGAGGCAGACGACGCGGTCGATGCGGGCGCCGTCGAAGCAGACGGCTCGCCGGCCGCGGCGGCAGCCGACCCCGAGGGCGACTCACCCGACGCCGGTGCAGGCGCCGCCGACTCGGGCGCCGTCGAAGCGGCCGACTCGTCCGACGCGGCGGCGGCCGAACTCGCCTTTGGCGAGGGTTCCGGGGTCGACGTGGGAGCCGCGTTCGGGGGCATGGCGCAGAGGCGGATCAGAGAGGAACGGGAACGCGACCGATGATTTCGCGGAGCGCCGTTTCGGCCTCGTCGCGCGTGGGCATGAAGCCCTCGGCGTGGGTGGCGAGGCGGATGCGATGCGCCAGCACGGGGACGGCGAGATCGTGGACGTCATCCGCGATGCAGTAGTTGCGACCGCGCAGGAGAGCACGGGCACGCGCGGCGTTGGCGAGCGCGATGGCCCCGCGCGGGGATGCGCCGAGTGAGAGGGTGGGCGCGGTGCGGGTGGCTTGAATGAGCGCGTGCAGGTAGCTGCCGAGGGCGTGATCGAAGGCGACGCGGTGCACCTCGCGCTGCAGCGCCACCAGGCGCGCGGGATCGAGGACGACGGAGACGTCGCGCGCGGTGTCGGTGTGGCCTTCGAGCAGGAGGCGCATTTCGACCTGCGGGGGCGGGTATCCGATGCGAACGCGCACCAAAAAGCGATCGAGCTGCGACTCGGGGAGCGGAAAGGTCCCCGCGAAATCCTGCGGATTTTGCGTGGCGATGACGAAGAACGGGTCGGGCAGGGGCATGGTCTGCCCGTCGAGGGAGACCTGGCCCTCGTTCATGGCCTCGAGCAGCGCGGACTGGGTGCGCGGGCTGGCGCGGTTGATCTCGTCGGCGAGGAGCACGTTGGCGAAGACGGGCCCCTGGCGAAGGACGAACTCCCCGGAGCGCTGGTCGTACACGGAGACGCCGAGCACGTCGCTGGGGAGAAGATCGCTTGTAAACTGCACACGGCGCAGCTCGCCACCAACGGAGCGGGCGAGGGCTCGCGCGAGGGTGGTTTTGCCGACGCCGGGTACGTCTTCGATGAGCAGGTGCCCGCGCGCGAGCAGCGCGACCAAGGCAAGCTCGACGGCGTCATGCTTCCCTTCGAGGGCGCTTTCGACCGCGTGGCGTAGCTTCTGGAGTGTCGGCAGCTCGTTGGAGATCACCGCAGCCGCAGCGGTCATAGGCTGAGAATAGCACGTCCCGCGAACGAACACGGCCTCGTGCGCCGTTTCGTGAAGTCGATTGGAAGGTTGCGCTGCGATTCCAGTCAGGCGAGGCTCTGGCGCGTGTCGTTATCCGTCGAGCTCCGCGGGGTGACCAAAACGTATGGGCCGGTTCGTGCGCTGGTAGGGGTCAATGCGCGCTTCGAAGGGGGGCGCGTGTCGGTCATCGAGGGGGCGAACGGGTCGGGAAAATCCACGCTGCTGAGCATCCTCGGCACCCTGGCCCGCCCGACCTTGGGCGAGGTCGACCACGGGGCGCTGGGGAAAACGAACGCCGAAGTGCGCGCGGTGCTCGGGTGGGTCGGCCACGAGACGCTCGCCTACGGCGATCTGTCGGGCCGCGAAAATGTGATGCTGGCCGCGAAGCTGCGCGGCATCGAGGCCGAGCGAGGATGGCGCGAAGCATGTGAACGCTTCGATCTTGCGTCCTTCGGCGATCGTCCCATTCGAACGTACTCCCGCGGACAACGGCAGCGCATCGCGGTGGCAAAAGCGCTGGTGCACGCGCCATCGTTGGTCTTGCTCGACGAGCCCACCGCGGGCCTCGACGCGCGCTCGACGGAGCGGCTCGAGCGCGTGGTGCGCGAAGAGGCCAAACGCGGCGCGGTCGTCATCCTGGTGACCCACGATCCGGCGTTCGCGCGCGTGGGCGATGTGCACGTGCGGCTCGAACGCGGTCGCGTGGTGTCCTAGCGGGTCCTAGCCGCCGATCGCTTCTTCGAGGAGGCGCGCGCGAACGTCGTTTTGGGATCCCATGGGCACGTACCAAGGACACGAGACGTGCATCGCGACGACCCGGCCCGTATCGCGGATGCGCCGGACCGCGGCGAGAACGGTGGATGCGGAGGGCCCGTGCGGGGCAGGGAAGCGAAGGCCGGGGAGCTCCTCGGGATCGATGACGTCGACATCGAAGTGAATCACCAAGGGTCCGTCCGGAAGGATGTCCGGGCGAATTTCATCGACCTGGCACCGGCGAACGCGGCCGGTCGCTAAGTAGTCGCGCTCCGCCGGGTCGAGATCGCGCGCATCGACGAGCGTCGCGCGCTCCTCCGGAATGGCGCGCAGCCCGAGGTGGTGCGCCGCGAGCTCCGGGTGACCCCCGAGCACGAAGCGAAGCGCCATGCCGCCGAGATAGCCCGAGGTCGACGTGTGAAGCGCGTGCATATCGCCATGCGCGTCGAACCAAACGATGGCGGGATCGGCGCCCGTGCGCTGAACGCCCGCAACGATGCCGAGGGAGACGAGGCAGTCGCCCGACACGACGATCGGCATCGGCGTCGCCCGCCGCGAGTCGTCCGCGCGCGCGTGAATGTCGCGCTCGACCGCATCGGCCACCGCCGTGTAGAGCGCACGCAAGCGCGGCCAAAGCTCGCCCTGGGGAAGCTCGGGCGCGACGGTGGTCACAGCACGACCGGGCGCAAGGGGGAAGCTCGCGCCGGCGAGACGCTCATCCTGATGGTACGGAACGAGAAGAATGCTCATGGTGCTCGGGGAGGCGAGGGTACACGTGCGAGACGCGTCCAGGTGAAGGTACCTCAGCCTTCCACCCACGAAAACGTGAAGTCGTTGCCCGAGCAACAGAGTACGAAAATCCATCGGATTTCGCGCAAACGCATGGCTTCGGATACGTTGACCGCATGGGAAACGGAACGGAGTACATCGCGGCCGCGGACCGCTACGAGCGCATGACC
Source organism: Sorangiineae bacterium MSr11954 (assembly GCA_037157815.1). Classification (NCBI taxonomy): domain Bacteria; kingdom Pseudomonadati; phylum Myxococcota; class Myxococcia; order Myxococcales; family Pendulisporaceae; genus Pendulispora; species Pendulispora albinea. Next base: position 11,065,929 of record CP089984.1, on the reverse strand, counting down.
TACCGGCAAACGGGGCGAAGCGGGTTGAAGCTACCGCTGATTTCCCTTGGCCTGTGGCACAACTTTGGAGGCGACCGGCCCTTCGAGACGGGGCGCGCGATCGTGCGGCGCGCGTTCGACCTCGGGATCACGCACTTCGACTTGGCGAACAACTATGGCCCGCCGTACGGGTCGGCCGAGGAGAACTTCGGGCGGCTGCTCACGGAGGACCTGCGTCCGTACCGGGACGAGCTCGTGATCTCGACCAAGGCCGGTTACGACATGTGGCCCGGCCCGTATGGCAACTGGGGCTCGCGCAAGTACCTGCTCGCGAGCCTCGACCAGAGCTTGGCCCGCATGGGGGTCGCGTACGTGGACATCTTCTACTCCCACCGCTACGACCCCGACACCCCGCTGGAGGAGACGATGGGCGCGCTCGATGCCGCCGTGCGGCAGGGTAAGGCCCTCTACGCCGGCATCTCGTCGTACTCGCCGGAGAAGACGGCGGAGGCCGCAAAGATCCTACGTTCGATGGGTACGCCGCTGCTGATTCATCAACCGTCGTACTCGATGCTGAACCGGTGGATCGAGCGGGAGCTGCTCGACGTCTTGGCCCAGGAGGGCGTGGGGTGCATCGGCTTCTCGCCGCTGGCGCAGGGGATGCTCTCCGACAAGTACCTTACGGGTATCCCCGAGGGCTCGCGCGCCAGCCGTCCGAGCTCACTGGGCTCCACGATGCTCTCGTCGGAGAACCTGGCGAAGATCCGCGCGCTGGACGCGGTGGCCAAGAGACGCGGGCAGAGCTTGGCGCAGATGGCGCTCGCATGGTCCCTCCGCGACGCGCGGGTGACGTCCACCCTGATCGGCGCGAGCTCGGTGGCCCAGCTCGAGGAGAACGTGGCGGCGCTGCAGAACCTCCGCTTTACGTCGGAAGAGCTGTCGGAAATCGACCGACACGCGACCGAGGCGGGCATCAACCTCTGGGCGCGCTCGAGCGAGTCGTAGTCGCCGCCACCGCGGTGCGGATGCCTACGCGAAGAGACGGTTGAGGAAGCCGCTCAGCTTGAGGTCATTCGCGAGAACGTCGATGGGGGCGCGGCGCAAGGTCCCGAGATAGGGCACGGAGGTGACATAGCCAATCTCGGGGCCATTGAGGCCGGTGGAGGCATCCGGATGTTCCGGCATGACCAACGTGATGCCGGTGAGCGGTAGTCCGAGCGCCTCCGCCGCGCGGGTGGTGGCGGCGATCTCGTGAAGGACGCCGCTTCGATCGGGTGCGACGAGGAGGATGCGCGGCAGGGAGTCATCCTGGGTGGCAGGGCCGCTGGCGGGTGTCTCGCCCGGAGGAAAGGAGTCTGCGCGCGACCAGCTGGTGGCGGGGAAGCTATCGGAGGAGACAGCCGCCGAGGAGGACCAGGTGCCCGAGGTCGTGCCAGGTGCATCGATCACGGCGGCCGGGCTGCCTGCAGCGCCGGACTGGGCGGTGACCGCGATTTGTTGGGTGAGCGGAGCAGCCTGGAGCGCGGCCGTGGCGGAAGCGCGAACGGCGGCATGGTGGATGGCCAGCGCCAGGTCGGCGTTGGTCTCTTTGGAGTTGAGCGGGCTAAAGAGACCGCCGGCCAGCTCGACGAGGACCATGTTGAGGTCCAGCCCGTCGAAGAGACGAAGGGCGTCCAGGACGGGCTGGAGCTCGAGGGAAATTCCGGCGCGGCGGGCGGCGAGATGGGGCGAGAGCGGCTCGCGAAATATGTAGACGGGGTCGAGCCAACGTTTCACGTGAAACGCTGAGACGGCGGCGAGCTGCCCGGAATCGGTATAATCGCCGCCTGCCGGCTCGATGCCCGTGTCGATGGGTTTGAAGGCGGCGACGCGCAGCTTCTGGGCGGCAAAGGAGCGCGCCAGTGCGCAGGTAAGATGCGTTTTTCCGACGCTGCTACCCGTGCCGGTGACGACAATGCGTTTCAAGGCGAACCCCCCCTTCGTAGACCGAAGCCCCTTACCTAAGGATTGGGCTCTTCGAGAGAAGTGGCAAGGACAAGGCTAAGAGCCCGGATGGCGTTTTCAATGTGGGCATCGGTGTGACGTGCGGTCACCGTCAACCGGAGCCGCGAGGTCCCAATCGGCACCGTGGGCGGTCGAACCGCGTGCACATGGAGGCCATGGGCGGCCAAGGAGCTCGCCGCCGCGACGGCTGCGGCGGCGTCGCCGATGACGATGGGAAGAATGTGCCCGAAGCCCAGGACCGTGAGGCCCATCGCGTCGAGGGACTCGCGGAGGTGGTTGGCGTGCGAGAGGACGGTCCGCCGCCGCCAAGGCTCGGCGATGGATTGGTCGAGCGCGCGCTTGGCGCTGGCCGCGAGGGCAGGGCTGATGCCGGTGGAGAAGACAAAGGAGCGGGCTCGGTTCCAGAGCCATGTGGTCAAGGTTCGGCATCCGGCGGCGAACGCTCCGCTGTGTCCAAACGACTTGCCCAAGGTGCCCATGAGAACATCGGGGACGACACCGACCTCGGCGCATCGGCCGCGTCCATCGGGGCCAAAAATGCCAAGGGCGTGCGCCTCATCGACGATAAGGGCGGCTCCGGTGCGGTCGCAGAGGGCCCGCAGCGCAAGGAGGTCGGGGGAGTCGGCATCCATGCCGTAGTAGGACTCCACGACGACCCAAACTCTGCGGGTGCCGGCCTCGTCGATGGCGCGTGCCACGGCCTCGAGATCGAGGTGGGGGGTGACGACGACCTGGGCGCGTGAGAGGCGACAGCCATCGATGAGCGATGCGTGGTTCAAGGCGTCGCTGATGATGACATCGCCCGGCTGAGCGAGCGCGGCGACGGTTCCAAGGTTGGCGGCATAGCCGCTGGAGAAGAGGAGCGTGTCGTCGGTGCGGAGCCAGCGGGAAAGGGCGCGCTCGAGATCGCCGTGGGCGGCGCGCTCGCCGGCAAGGAGGCGGGAGGCGCCGGCGCCGCGGGGGGTGTGCCCCGTGAGGGGGGCGCTCGCAAGGCCAAGGTAATCGTTGGAGCAGAAGGAGACGGAGGTCGGGTCGAGCGGGGCGTGGCGCTCACGGAGCAGGTCGCGACGCCGGAGATCGTCGATGGCGTCGGAGAGATGGGCCAGGGCAGGGGGAACCTGGCTGGAGACGGGAATATCGCTATCGCCGAGAGAATGTTTCACGTGAAACATGGCCGGGGCCTCCTCGTCGTCGTGGGGATCGACTCCCCGGCCCTGGCTCTCTGCGCCACCATCCACGGATATCATTCGGAACGTGCACCTTCCTCTTCCGCGGTGTTGGACTCGAGCGCGTTGTCGATCCGCAGAAGAATGCGTCGAAGAAGATCTCGAACTTTGACCTCGAACACTCGCCGTCGCGCCCGTTCTTGCTCGAGGTCATGCGCAAGCGCGATCGCCGCGAGGACGATCGTTTGATCGGCCGGCGCCCGCCCGCGGGGGGTGAGCTCGGCAACTTTGGCATCGACCGCTGCGGCCAAGCGGGTCAGTTCGGCTTCGGACGAGGTGCTGTGCACCTTGTAGCGTTGTCCGCCGATCTGCAGCTGAATGGCGCGACGATCCATCGACCCACCATAGTCCCGCCTGGGCTTTCCCACCACAAACGCGTCAGCGCGCGCCGTCGCGCGTCAGTGCGCGATGGCCTCGTAGAGGAAGATGGCCGGGAGTGCAAAAAGCATCAAATCCAGTCGTGCGCCAATGATGACATCGCCCTGGTGGCCGTCCCCCAAGCCGTAGCGGCCGGAGACGAAGAGGCCGTTCTGCATCTCATACGTGGAGTGGAAGTTGTACCCCATGGCCCCAAAGAACAGGGTCGTGGAGACGCCCCCCTCCCAACCCAGCGATGGGGCTCGACGGGCGTAGGCGCCGCCCGAGAGGATCACGGGAAACGACGAGAAGATGGGGAGCAGCACCGAGGCGCCGCCGCCCGTCTCCAGGGTGTCGAAGGCGGCGGTCAGCACTTCGACGAAGGGGCCGACGCCAATATCGCGCTCGCTGTTTCGAAGGAGAAACAGGTCGCCCCGGGCGCCGAGGTGAAAGGCGGAGTGGGGGCCGTCGTCCAAGCGGAGATCGGTGACGGCGCCGCCGATGGTCGCGCCTGTGCTGATTTGCGGTGCCGCTTGCGCGGGCCCGGAGGTCCAAGTGATTGCGGCGAGATACAGCGCGACCGTGGGGAGGGTTCGCCGGGTGAGCACGGGAGGGCGATGTTCCACCGCTTCCGCGTTGCGGGCAATGAATTCGTACACAGTCGTCCGCGCGGGGGTGCGGAAGGTGTGTCGCGAAGGCCGGTAGGGCGCGCAAGCGCGCGCGAGCGGCGCGGGGCTTTGAAGACGCCCGTCGCCGGTGCCGGAACGTACGCGGGAAAACGTCACGTGGACTCCAGGTGCGCGCCTGCTGCACACGCCGGAAAGGCCCCCGCCGCAGGTGCCGGAAAGGCGCCCCGCGAACATCGTGCCGGCTCGAACGCATCCGTCGGCGGCCGCAAATGCTCGAACGCGCCCGTCGTGCCGCGGGCGCGGAGCCAGGGTGTCGTCGTTACTCGGTGACCGCCCAGCGCAGCTTTTCGCTGGTGATGTCTTGCACGTGGGACTGGCCAGCGGTGGTCGCGAAGGGCACGCGGATGCTCCCGCCGCGGCGCTTCTTGTCGCTGCCGAGGAAGCGGAAGGAGGCGGAGAGCTCGGCGGGGTCGATGTGCGTCGGGAGGTGTAGCCGCTCCAGCAAGGTGCGCACGCGGGTGACTAGCTCCGGGGAGGTCAGCCCCAGCTTGGCGCCGGCCACCAGCTCGAGGACCGTCCCCAGCGCGACCGCCTCGCCGTGGCGGTAGCGTGAGTAGCGGCCGTTCGCCTCGATGGCGTGGCCCAAAGTGTGGCCGAAGTTGAGCAGAACGCGCTGCCCGGCCTCGCGCTCGTCGTCGCGCACGATGCGCACCTTGGCGAGGATGGCGCCGCGGACGATGGGCACCAGGCGGTCCAGGGTCCGTGCGGATAGCTCGCCCGCCGCTTCGATGGCGTCGAGCAAGGGAGCGTCGGCGATGGCGGCGATTTTCACGACCTCCGCCATGCCGCAGGCAATCTCCCGCTCCGGCAAGGTGGTGAGGTGCGCCAGGTCGACGACCACGGCCCGCGGCTGATGGAAGCTGCCGATGACGTTCTTGCCCACCGGGTGATCGAAGCCGGTCTTTCCGCCCACCGACGAGTCGACCATCGAGAGGAGCGTGGTCGGAATCTGGACGCAATCGATGCCGCGCAACAAGGTCGACGCTGCAAAGCCCGCCAAATCGCCCACCACCCCACCGCCAAACGCAACGACGGCCGCGTTGCGGTCGATGCCCGCACCCAGGCCTGCATCCCAGATGGTGCCCACCGTCGGCAGCACCTTCTGCTCCTCGCCCGGTGGGAGCGACACCCGGGTCTGCGGAAGGGTGAGCGGGTGAAGCGCGGCCTCGAGCGCGCGCCCGCGGGCTCGCTCGACATGGGCGTCGGTAACGACCAGAAGCGAGGACGGCGCGAGGCGGGCCAGCGCGTCGGTGACCCGCGCGGGATCGTCCAAGGTTACGTCGACCACATAGGTTCGCTCGCCGAGCGGCACCACGATGGGGTCGCGCTGGGCCAGGTGGACGATGGCATCGACCAGGGCGTCTGCGTCGACGTCGTCGGTCTGCAGGGTCGCGTGGCACTCCGCGTAGGCCGCTGCGCGCGACTCGAGCAGGTGGCGCACGCGCGCGGCCGGATCGGGGGCCATCAAGTTGGGGCGGCCGGAGGTATCCCCGGCGCGCGCCACGATCGTCTCGGGACGGGCGGCGAGGGTGACCACGATGGCCCGCTCCAGCGCGAGATGGCGGACCTCGCGCGAGGTGACGGTTCCGCCGCCGAACGCGATCACGCGGGGGGTGCCGTCGAGCAGCAGGGAGCGCGCGACCTCGAGCTCGCGCGCGCGAAAGGCCGCCTCGCCGTCGTCGCGGAAGATCTCCGGGATGGACTTGCCGGCCGCCTTGGTGATGACCGCGTCGGTGTCGACGAAGGGAACACCGAGCCTCGCCGAAAGGCGCGCACCGACGGTGCTCTTGCCCGTCGCCATGAATCCACTCAGCACAATCGAACGCACGTTGTTCACTCCTGGCCAAGAAGGGGTCGCTCGCGCGCGGTGACCGTCCCCGCATTCGCGAGAGGGCGCGGTCCGTGCGATTCTCTCGAGGTGGGCCCGCGAAATCGCGACATGATCGGAAAGTCGAGCGTAGTCCGCCCGGGCCGAAGTTCCTACCCGGATGCACCCGCGCCCGTCGAAAGCGACGCGGCCCGCAGCCTCGCGCTCTCCGTCACCACCACCGCCGATGGCGTGGCTCGCTTCGCCGTTCATGCGCGACCGCGGGCTCAACGAAGCGCCATCGCCAGCGTGCGCGACGGCGTGCTCGACGTCCGCATCGCCGCGCCGCCCGCCGACGGTCTGGCGAACCAGGAGCTCCTCCGCTTTCTCGCCGAGGTGCTCGGGGTCGGCCGGCAATCCGTTCGGCTGGCGCGCGGGGCGAGCTCACGCGAAAAGCTGGTGGAGGTCACCGGTCTCTCGCCGTCGGAGATCGAGCGGCGGCTCCGTCCGAACGCTCCTTGAGCGCGCGCGCAAATCCGAGCGCGCCGCGCGGATGCGATCCGTGCCGCAACCGCAAAATGATCGTACGCTCGGGGATCCGTCATGGACTTCGACAAATACCAAGGCATCGGCAACGACTTCATCATCGTGGACGCCCAGAGCGATCACGACGTCTCCCCCGAACAGGCGGCCCAGCTCTGCGACCGCCGCTTCGGCATCGGCGCCGACGGAGTCATCCTGGTGCTCCCGCCGCGCGAAGCGAACCATGCCGCCCGGATGCGCGTGCTCAACGCCGACGGAAGCATCCCCGAGATGTGCGGCAACGGCATTCGCTGCATGGCGCTCCACGTAGCGCGCACGCGTCCTGCCGTCGGTGCGCAACACCAAGTGGTCTACGAGACGGACGCCGGCCCGCGGACGTGCGCGGTCGGGCTCACCCCGGACGCGCTGGGCGCCGACGTCACCGTCGGCATGGGACCCGTGCGCATCTTGGGCGATCTTCGGCTCGGGCTCACGGGTGAGCCCTCCGAGTGGGCCGAGGTCGACCTCCTCGGCGTGGACGTTGGAAACCCGCACGCCGTCTCGCTCCGGCGACCCAGCGCCGCCATCATCGACCGCATCGGCCCCCGGCTGGCCACGCACGAGGCGTTTCCCGAGGGCGCCAACATCGGCTTCGCCGACGTGAAAGATCGGAGCTTCATCGACCTGGTGGTATGGGAGCGCGGCGTCGGCCTCACGCTCGCGTGCGGAACCGGCGCCTGCGCGGCGGTGGGCGCGGCGTGCGCGCGCGGTCTCGCCTCGTGGGGCGAGCCGGTCACGGTGAAGCTCCCGGGCGGCCAGCTCACGATTTGGGTCACCGCCGAGGGCGGCCCTGCGCGCATGCGCGGCCCCGCGCGGCACGTGTTCTCGGGTCGCGTGGACGTCGGGGGGTGAGGGGGATGGCGTCGGCCCTGCGCATGCCGCCGTTCGTGCCGATGTCCGTGCTCGTCGTTTGCGAGGACCCGGAGGAGCTCCGCACGTTCCAGCAAAGCGCCGAGCACATGGGCGATCGCGTGACCGGCGCGCGCGATCTCGCGGAGGCCATCGCGCTCGCGGCGAGCCTTCGGCCGGAGCTCGCGTTCGTCGACGTGACCTTGGGGGAGGGGACCGGCTTGTCCCTGGTGCACCACCTGCAAACCGCGTCGGAGGGAACGACCATCTATGCGATGGCGCCCTCGCCCAAGCTCGACATGGCGCTGGAAGGCCTCACCTTGGGGGCGACCGGCATGGTGACCTTGCCCACCACGGGCGACGCCATCCTGCGCGCCATCGGCGAGGTGCGCGAAAAGCGCGGAACCATGCGGCACCGCGAGCTCCTGGAAGCGCAGCTCGCGCACTCGCGCACGTCGATCGAGGCCATGCGCCACCTGGTCAAGCTGGCCGTGCGCGGCGCCATGCCCGAGCTGATGCGCGCCATCGCCGACGCCGTGGTGGACGTGGGCGGCGCGCACGCCGTCGCCGTGTATCAGCCCGAGGGCGCCACCATGGGCCGGATCGCGTCGTCGGGGACCTCGACCGCCCCGGAGATCGCGGCCCCGCCCGACCTCGAGCGGTTCGGCGCCGCCAAAGGCCGCGAGACGTTTGCGCTGGGCCCCGGGGCCATCGTCGTCGAGGGCATCGACCCCGCGCACCGGCCCGCGGTGGCCGATCTGGCGTCGTTTGCGTCTTCCCTGGTGCTGCTCGCCCAGCGCGCGGCCGGCGGGGTGGCGCACGATCCCGAGCCGACCCGCTTCGAGACGGTGGCCCGATTTCGCGAGCTCCTCGCGCGCGAGGTCGAAGACGCCAGCCGCCATGCGCGCAAGGTCTCCACCGTGTGCGTCGTGCTCTCCGATCCGCTCGGCGCCATCCGCCGCCCGCTCAAGCTGAAAGAGGCCTTCCGCCCCATCGCGCGCGCGGGCGACGTCCTCGGCCGCGACGAGGGCGACGACGAAGTGTGGCTCCTCTTGCCCAACACCGGCTCCCTCAGCGCGCAGCTCACGCGCCGCAAGATCGGCTTCGGCGCCGTGGGCTCGGCCACCTTTCCGCAAGACGCCGCCACCGTGGACGACCTGATGAAGCTCTCGCGAAAGCGCGCCGAGCTCTCCTTGCGCTCCCCCGTGCGCATGCTCGACCTCGGCCGCAAAGGCCTTCGCGCCATCGTGGAGGCGCTCTTGGCGAGCCCCCTGCTCGACGCCGGCGACGGCTCCCCATTTCCGCTCGACCTCGCCGTCCCCGCCGCGATCTCCTTGGTGCACCATGCATGCATCGAAGCGAGGCGCGGCGGTCCCATCTCCGTGATGGTCTCCGGGCCCCATGGCGTGGGCTTCGCCGCGCCCGTGCGCGAGGCGTGCACGGTGGCCGGCGAGCTCCACGACGTGGTCGAAGTGGACCTCCGCGGCACGGGCGACGAAGGGGTCGACGTGATCGTGGTCACCGCCGCGCACGGCACATGGACGTGCTGCGGCGTTCTCCAGCGCGATCGCTTCAAGGCCGTTCACGCCGCCGATGTGATGCTGGCGGATCTCCTTGCCCGCAAGCTCTCCGAGAAGCTCGCGGCCATGGCGCATCCGGCGCACGGGGTGGGTGCATGAGCGGGGGTCGCGACCCGATCGCGACCTTGCGTGAGTTCGTTCGCGCGAAGAAGACGGGCGCGCTCGCGATCCGCGACGGAAAGACCGTGGCCGAGGTGCGCCTCTCCGCGGGCAACATCGACGACGCCACCGGCTTTGGCGCCACCGGTGAAAAGGCGCTCTACCGCGCCCTCTCGCTCGCCGGCGCGGCCTGGAGCTTCGAGCACGGGGCGCCAGGCGCGCGCCGCATCCGCACCCCCACGGAGCAAATCTTGAGCAGCGCGCCGCGGGTGCTGGCGGAGATGGAGCGCCTTCGCAGCGCGTTCCCCGATCCGCACGAGCGCCCGCTCCTCGCAGTGGAGACCGATCCGGCGCTGCCGCTGGCCATCAGCACCTCGGGCCGGGCGCTGCTCGTGCACGTGCGCGCGCCCATCCTGCTGGGCGCGCTGCTCGACCGCGTGGCGGCGCCGGATCTCGAGATCCTGGCGGCGCTGCACGAGCTCGAACGAACGGGGCGCGTGATCCTGCTCGCCTCGCCCAAAGAGCGCATCCCGCTGGGGACCGACGAGGAGCTCTCGAACCTCGCGCGCTCGGTGCGGCAGCGGAGACGTTTGCAGGTCGGGGGCGCGGTCCGGATCGTCTTCGCGGGCTCGCCGCATCGCCTGGCGGTGCTCGCGCACGGGGCTTCGTGCCTCGAGGGCGCCTCGCCCTTGCCTCACGGGGCGCCGGCGGTCCCCATGCCGCACCCGGTGGCGCGCCTCCCGTTGCACGGCGACCTTCCGCTCGAAATCGCGCTCTGCCCGCTGGTGCCCGCCTATTCGCCGCTCTGGCCCATGGCCATGAAGGGCACCTTCGCCGTCGTCCGCGTGGACGAGGCCGCGGAGCACCTCATCGACCCCGCGTGCGAAGCCTCGGGACTGCGCCCCGTGGACGCGCGCGAGCTCGTTCCCAGCTACGATCCGACCCGCGTCGCCGACGTGGCCAAGCTCGTAACCCGCGCGCTCGCGCGCTGAGGTCAGGTCTCGACGATGGTGCCGATGGCGTCGCCGAACACGACGCGCTTGATGTTCCCGCGCGTCGCCATCTTGAAGACGCGGATGGTGAGGCCGTTGTCGCGACAGAGGGTGGCCGCCGTGGAATCCATGACGCCGATGCGCTCGGTGAGGAAGCGGTCGAACGTCATGCGGGTGACCATGGAGGCGTCGGGAAAGCGCGCCGGATCCTTGTCGTAGACCCCTTCGACCTTGGTGGCCTTGAAGAGCGCGTCGGCGTGGATTTCCATGGCGCGCAAGGCGGCCGCGGTGTCCGTGGAGAAGTAGGGGTTTCCGGTGCCGCCGGCGAAGATCACCATGCGCCCCTTTTCCAGGTGGCGGATGGCGCGCCGGCGGATGTACGGCTCGGCGACCTGCCGGATCTCGATGGCGGTCTGCACGCGCGTGGGCACGTTCGCCTTCTCGAGGGCGTCTTGCAGGGCCAGGGCGTTGATGACGGTGGCGAGCATGCCCATGTAGTCGCTCTGCGCGCGGTCCATGCCGGCCGCGGAGCCTTTGAGGCCGCGGAAGATGTTTCCGCCGCCCACCACGATGCCGACCTGCACGCCCAAGGCGTGCACCTCGGCCAGCTCGGCAGCCGTCTCGCCGATCACGTCCGGCCGGATGCCGAATCCTCCATCGGCGCCCGAAAGCGCTTCGCCGCTCAATTTGAGCACGATCCGGCGATAGCGGAGACTCGGGTGCGTGGGCGCGGGGGGGATGGTTCGATCGTCGCGTTCTTCCAGAGATCGGGTAGGAGGCGCCATGGCGCACGACCTCTACCTGGCGCGGTCCCTCCGCGCAACGGTGGCAAAGCCCAAGTGACCCTGGTAATCCCCTTTCCCAGTGGAAATGGGCCGTTCACGCATCATTTTGGCCACGCTCCTGCTAGGGCTCGCCCCGCTCGCGGTGGCGTCCGCTGGCTGCAATGGGAAATCCCATGGCCAGGCGGCGGGGGATGCGGCCGTGCGCCCCAGCGGCGGTTCGCTGACCCCGGAGGAAGCCGCCCAGGTGCTGGTGAAGGTGGGGACGAAGACCATCACGTTGGGCGAGTACGCCGCCACCTTGGAGCAGATGGACCAGTTCGATCGTCTGCGCTACCAGTCCCCCGAGCGGCGCAAGGAGCTCCTGCAGGAGATGATTCAAATCGAGCTCTTGGCGGAGGAAGCCGCGGCCAAAGGCTACGACAAGGACCCTGCCGCCGACCGCGACCGCCGCGCCATCGTGCGCGAGGCGTTCCTGGCGCGCGCCCGCAAAGGGTCGCCGTCGCCGAACGAGGTCCCCGAGGCGGAGGTCCGCACCTATTACGAGGCGCACCGGGCCGATTACCGCGATCCGGAGCGCCGTCGCGCGTCGGTGATCGTGCTGCGCGACGAGGCGAGCGCGCGCGCCCTGCTGGATGGCGCCAGGAAGGCGAGCGCCGCGGAGTGGGGCGAGCTGGTGCGCAAAAAATCGCTCGATCCGTCGGCGAAGAACAACGTCCCCGTCGATCTGGCGGGCGACGTGGGCATGGTGAGCCCGCCCGGCGATCCACGCGGCGAAAATCCGCGCATCCCCGCGGAGGTGCGCGCGGCGCTCTTCGCCATCGGCAACGTGGGCGACGTGCACGCGAAGCCCGTGGTCTCGGGCGGAAAGGCGTACCTGGTGCGGCTCACGCAAAAAGCCGACGCGCGCGAGCGCTCCTTCGCCGAGGCGGAGCGCACCATCCGCATCAAGCTCGCCCAGGACAAGATGCAGGCGAAGGAGAGCGAGCTTCTCGCCTCGCTTCGCGCACAGTATCCCGTGCAAATCGACGAGGCGGCGCTCGCGGCCGTCAAAGTCGAGCTCGACGCGGGGAAACGGAATTGAGCATGGCTACCGCACCCCTCATCACCTTGCGATCCCGATCCAACTCCGCAACCTCCGCCAACGCGCCGCCGGGCGCGAGCGATGCGACGATCGCAGGCGACGCAAAGAGCGTAGACGGCGTGAAGCTCGCGGACGGCGTGAAGCTCGCGGACGGCGTGAAGCTCGCGGACGGCACGAAGAGCGCAAAAGAGCGCCCGCGCCCGCGCGATTGGCGATGGCAGATCCGCCACGCGATCACGACCACCGCGGCCCTCCAGGGCGCGTTGAACCTGACCCCGCGCGAGCTCGAAGGCGCGCAAAGGGCGGAGCGGGCCGGCTTCCCCATCAGCGTCACGCCGTACTACCTCTCGCTGTGCGACCACGACGATCCGGAGTGCCCCGTCCGCAAGCAGTGCGTGCCCGACGCGCGCGAGGGCGAGACGGTGGACGGTGATCTCGTGGACCCGCTCGGCGAGGTCGCCCACGAGGTCGCGCCGGGCTTGGTGCAGCGCTACCCGGACCGCGTTCTCCTGCTCGCGACCGACCGCTGCGCCGTGTATTGCCGCTTCTGCACGCGCTCTCGCATGGTCGGAAACGGCGGCGGCGCCATGTCGGAGGAGCGGCTCGCGACCGCGCTGGCGTACGTGCGCGCGCACCCCGAGGTCCGCGACGTGATCGTGAGCGGCGGCGATCCGCTGGCGATGGGCACCGATCGCCTGGTGCGCCTCGTCGCCGCGGTGCGCGCGATCCCCACCGTGGAGACGATTCGGCTGGCGACGCGCGTCCCCGTGACCCTCCCCATGCGCATCACCCGCGAGCTCACGCAGGCGCTCCGCCCCTTTCACCCGCTCTGGGTGATGACGCACTTCAACCACCCGAAGGAGCTCACCCGCGAATCGATCGCAGCCTGCACCCGTCTCGCCGACGCCGGCTTCCCCGTGATGAACCAGTCCGTGCTCTTGCGCGGCATCAACGACGACGCCGCCACCTTGGAGCAGCTGTTCCGCGGCCTGGTGCGCGCCCGCGTCCGCCCGTACTACCTTTTGCAAACCGACCCCGTGCGCGGCACCGGCCACTTGCGCACCTCGCTCGAGCGCGGCGTTCAAATCATGAGCGAGCTGCAAGGCCGCCTCTCGGGCATCGCGCTCCCCAAGCTCATTTGCGACACCCCCGGCGGCAAGGGCAAGGTGCCGCTCTCGCCCAACTACGTCGTCTCGGCCGAAGACGGCCGTACGGTGCTCACCACGTTTCGCGGCGAGCAGGTCGCGTACATCGATCCGCCCGCCTAGCGAAGCTCACCGGCCGGCTCGCGCCTTTTCGAGCAGCGTCTCGAGCTCGGCGATCCGTGCCAGCGCGGACTCTTTCGCCAAGCGCTCGGCATCTTTCGCGGCCCGCTCCGCCTCTTCGGCGGTGAGCCAGAACCGCGTCGCCTGCGCATCGTCGGCGATGCGAAGCTTGCGCCCTTCGTCGACGGCGACGGCATAGGCCCGCAGGGTAGGTGAATACGCCGGGCCCTCACCGGCGAAGATGCGCGCCCATCCTCCGTCGCGGCGGTGCCAGATCTGCAACCGATACGGGCCGCCATGGACCGCAGGACCACACAGAAGCGGATCGAAGATCCAGAGCTCGCGGGTGCCGCTGGCCGCGTATTTGTCGGGCGCGATCACGTAGTCCTTGCGCGGATGGTTCTCGCTCACCACCTCGATGCCGAGCAATGGCGCGCTGTGCCCTTCCACCCACGTGCGCACGCTGCGCAAATCGCCGCCGTCGGTCGGCGGCGGAGGCGAGAGCACGGCCACATCGGGATTGACGCCGATGGTGGGCCGCGCTTCGTCCCAGCGGACGGCGAGGTTGCGGACGACTTGCATGGCGCCGACCTTGGCGGCCCAAGCGGCAAGGAGCGCCTTGAGCAGCTCGACCGCCTGGTCATGAAGCACGGACTCGGGCATCGTTTCCTCGGACAAATCCCACCCTTCCCCGAGCGACGAGCCCGGACCATGCACCGCAACGTTGGGGGTGGCCAAGGAACCCACGACGATAAGCTTAACCCCGCCGGCGCCCTCTGGCGAGTCGGGCTCCGCGCGCCTCGCTAGGTGCTCCGCGGGACCAAGTTCCACGCCCTCAGAACGCCCATGTCGGCCTCGAGGCCCAGGACCGACACATGCGCCGGATCGAGACGCAAGCGCGCCCCGAACTGGGGCGCCTGATCGAGCCACCGCGACCCCAGGGTGCGCAGCGAGTGCCCGTGGGCCACGGTCACCACGTCGCCGCGATCTTCGGCCAGGGCCGCGCGCACCCGCGCGATGACGCGATCGATACGCGACGCGACTTGCTCGATCGACTCGCCCGGGTGCTCCCGATCGCCGGGGACCACACCGTCTCTCCAGAGGTTCCAACCGGCATGGCGGCGTTGAATCTCGGGTGTGGTCAGGCCCTCGTAGCCGCCGTAGTCCCACTCTTGGAGGTCGGGCTCGAGGACGAAGGCGTCGCCCGCGATGGGAAGCCCGGCGAGCGCCGCAGTTCGACGGGCGCGGACCAGGGGGCTCACGAACACGCGGGCGATGGTGCGTCCGGAAATCCAAGGGGCGAGCGCCTTGGCCTGGTCCTCGCCGCGCGGGGTGAGTGGGATGTCGGTGCGGCCGGTATGCTGCCCGGTGCGGCTCCACTCCGTTTCCCCGTGGCGAATCACGATGAGGTCCGACATGGGCCGCAAGGCTTACCTGCTCGGGAATCGAAGGCAAGAGGCGCCCGGCATGATATGGGGGAAACATGGCCAGCCCGGAAAATGTCCCGCCGCATCTTCAGCGCCTCGACGAACTGAACGAGAAAGCGCTGGTCGGCGGTGGGGTCGAGCGAATCAAGAAACAACACGAGGGAGGAAAGCTCACGGCGCGCGAGCGCGTCGACCTCCTCCTCGACCCCGGCTCCTTCGTGGAGATCGGGCGCTTCGTCACCCATCGCAGCACCGACTTCGGCATGGAGAACCAAAAGGTCCTCGGCGACGGCGTGGTGACCGGCTACGGCACCGTCGACGGCCGCAAGGTGTTCGTCTTCGCGCAGGACTTCACGGTGTTCGGCGGCTCGCTCAGCGGCGCCTACGCGCAGAAGATCTGCAAAGTAATGGATATGGCCATGAAGGTCGGGGCGCCGGTGATCGGCCTCAACGACTCGGGTGGCGCCCGCATTCAGGAAGGCGTGGAGTCGCTCGCCGGCTACGCGGACATCTTCCTCCGCAACACCCTCGCCAGCGGCGTGGTCCCGCAAATCAGCGCCATCATGGGCCCCTGTGCGGGCGGCGCCGTGTACTCGCCCGCCATCACCGACTTCATTCTGATGGTCGAGGGCACGAGCTACATGTTCATCACGGGCCCCGACGTCATCAAAACGGTGACCCACGAGGACGTGACCAAAGAGGATCTCGGCGGCGCCCATACCCACGCGACCAAGAGCGGCGTGTGCCACCTCACGTCGCCCGACGATCAAACGTGCATCGCGCAGATCCGCCAGCTCCTCTCGTTCTTGCCTTCGAACAACCAGGAGGACCCGCCGTTCCGCCCCACGAACGATCCGCCGCTCCGGGAGGTGCCCGAGCTCGACACCATGATCCCCGTGGAGTCGAACAAACCGTACGACGTCAAAGACGTCATCACGGCGGTGGTGGACGATGGGAACCTGCTCGAGATCGCCCCCGAGTACGCCGCCAACATCGTGGTGGGGTTCGCGCGCATCGGCGGGCGGGTCGTGGGCGTAGTCGCCAATCAGCCGCAGGTGCTCGCGGGCGTGCTCGATATCGATGCATCGATGAAGGCCGCGCGCTTCGTGCGCTTCTGCGACTGCTTCAATGTGCCCCTCGTCACCTTCGTGGACGTGCCGGGCTTCTTGCCGGGCACCGATCAGGAATACGGCGGCATCATCAAGCACGGCGCGAAATTGCTCTTTGCGTTCGCCGAGGCCACCGTGCCCAAGGTCACCGTCATTCTGCGCAAAGCCTACGGCGGCGCCTACGACGTCATGGCCTCGAAGCATATTCGCGCCGACGTCAATTTGGCCTTTCCCACCGCCGAAATCGCGGTCATGGGACCCGACGGCGCGGTCAACATCGTGCGGCGCAACGAGATCGCCAAAGCCGCCGATCCGGCCAAGGCCCGCGCGGACTTCGTGCTCGACTACAAAGAGAAATTCGCCAATCCCTACAAGGCGGCCGAGCTCGGGTTCATCGACGAAGTGATTTATCCGCGCACCCTGCGCCAGCGATTGCATCGCGCGATCGAATTGCTGAAAGACAAACGCGATTCGAATCCGCCCAAGAAGCATACGAACATTCCGCTCTAAGCGAGCGCCCCGGCCTATCGTACCTTTCGTGCGATAGGTCGGGCCCGCCGCGGGGAAGGTGGGACCCTTTCCCATTTGTTAGCTCGAACCCGAGCACCTTGGCCGTCCGACGGTGGTAAGCAGAGGTCATGCATCGCCGAGCGGCCGTCTTCGTGCTCGCGTCGTTGCTCGCAGGATGCCACGCGTGCTCGCGCGGCGATTCGGAGCGGGCGGTGCCCTCGTCGTCGCCGCTCGCGCAATCTTCGTCGCCGCTTGCCCAATCGTCGCCCGCTTCGTCGTCGCTCGGCCCCGAGGGGGGAGCTCCGGAGCCTGCGCACGCCGTCGCGCCCGTGCCGGGTGGAATGACGGATCGCGTGCTCCGCAACCGCTTCGCCTACATTCCATCGCAGTGTTATACGAAGACCCAAGACGGCACGGGCTCGCGCGCCAAAAATCCCTGCTACGCGTGCCACGTTCGCGCGGAGCCACCCAACTTCGTGGAGGACGAGGAGCTCCAGCTGCGGTGGTCGTTTCCCCCGGCCGCGGCCGCGAACCCTTGGACGAACCTCTTCGATCCGCCGTACCTCCGCGCCGCGCGTGACAGCGACGAGGACGTGCTCGCGTATGTCCGCCAGCGCAATTACGTCGACGCCCGCGGTGCGATCCCGCTCGCGCGTACCCTCGCGACCCTCCCGCGCGAGTGGGATGGCGCGGGCGATGGCAAATGGGACGGATACGTCCCCGACGCGTGGTTCGCGTTCGACGAACAGGGCTTCGACCACCGCCCCGATGGCTCCCCCACCGGCTGGCGCGCGTTTGCGTACCATCCTTTTCTAGGTACGTTCTTCCCCACCAACGGCTCGTGGGGCGACGTGCTCGTGCGGCTCGACCCCATGTTGCGCGAGGACCGCGAAGGCCACCCCGACCTACGCATCTACGACGTGAACCTCGCCATCGTCGAGGCGCTGGTCTCGCGCACCGACGTCCCGGTGGACCCCGTCGACGAGATCGCGCTGGGCGTCGATCTCGATTTGAACGGCACCCTCGGCCGCGCCACGCGCATCGCGTTCGATCGGGAGATGCTGGCGGGCGCCGCGCCGGGTTCGCGCACGGAGCGGATGCACTATGTGGGGCGCGCGGGAGAAGAAGAGCGCAAAGGACGATTTCCCATCGCGGCCGGATTGTTTCCGCTGAATACGGAATTTTTGCACAGCGTACGGTACCTCGATATCGCACCGGACGGCTCCGTGACCATGGCCCCGCGCATGAAGGAGCTCCGTTACGCAAAAAAGGTGCGCTGGTTCGGCTATGCCCATTTGAAGCGGCAGGCGGCGAGCGATCTGGTCGAACAAAACGAATCGCCCGACGGCGCGCTCCCCGTCATTTGGCAGTTCGACCGCGGCGTCTACAACGAACAGGGCTGGCTCCTTCAAGGCTTCATCGAGGCCGCCGACGGCTCTCTCCGCCCGCAATCCTACGAGGAGACGGTGTATTGCGCGGGCTGCCATGGTGAGATTGGACGAACCACGGACAGCATGTTCTCCTTTGCGCGAAAGCTCGGTCAAAAGAGCCCCGCGCGCGGCTGGTTTCATTGGTCGCAGCGCGGTCTGCGCGGATTGCCGGAGCCCCGCGGGCGCGATGGACAATACGAATACACGCGCTACCTGCGCGAAAATGGCGCGGGCGACGAGCTTCGCGAGAACACCGAGGTGCTCCAGCGGTTCTTCGACGACCGTGGCGCGCTGCGGCCCAACGAATTGACGCGGGTGCACCAAGACATGGCGCACTTGCTCGTTCCCAGCGCGGTGCGCGCGCTCGATTTGAACCGCGCGTACCGCGCTATCGTGCGAGAACAAAGTTTTACACGCGGGCGAAATGCCGTGCTCGCACCCAGCACACACGTCTATGCGAAGGCGCCAATTGGGGATAAAACGGGTATCGAGTCACCAGTCGACGACCGGCGCCGGACGTCATCGAGTCCACCAGGTCCGTCAGGGATGAAACCATGACAAAAGCACGCACCTCGTTGTTGGTTCTCGGCATTCCGGTCGCCATGGGCATGGCGGCGTTGGGCGCGTGCAGCTCCGACGATACGTTGGTCGTGCCCCCGCGCGACGGTGGCGTCGATGCCTACAAGCCGCCGCCGGCCGACGCGGGGACGTCGCTGTCGAACGTGGGGCACGTGGTGGTCATCTTCCTGGAGAACCACAGCTTCGACAATTTGTATGGGAGCTACCCGGGCGCCGAGGGGCTCTCGTCGCCTACGGCGAAGATCCCGCAGATCAACTCGGATACGGGGCAACCGTATGCCACCCTTCCGCAGGCCAATCCGCAGATCCCGGAAGGCCTCCCGAACGAGCCGTTCGACATCACCAAGCACGTGCCCGCCAATCAGAAGACGCGGGACTTGGTCCATCGTTGGTACCAGGAGATGGGGCAGATCAACGGCGGCAAGATGGATTTGTTCGTCACCAAGAGCGACGCCCTGGGATTGAGCTTCGGTTATTACCCCACGGCGCAATTGCCGCTGGTGAAGTTGATCAACTCGATGCCGTCCAATGTCACCGTGTGCGATCATTTCTTCCACGCGGCGTTCGGCGGCTCGTTCTTGAACCATATCTGGTTGATCGCGGCGGCGACCCCCACGTTCCCCGGCGCGCCGGCCTCGATGCGCGCCCAGGTCGACAAAGACGGGAACATGATCAAGGACGGCGTGCTCACCCCCGAGGGCGACGTGGTGAACACGGCTTACTCGGTGAACGCCCCGTACCGCAAGGCGACGCCCGTGGCAGAGCGGGTGCCCAATCAAACCTTGCCGACCATTGGCGATCAGCTCACCGCCGCCAGCGTGGATTGGGCTTGGTACTCGGGCGGCTGGAACGACGCCTTGGCCGACAAGCCCGATCCGACCTTCCAGTACCACCATCAGCCGTTCGTCTATTTCGAGCCGTACGCCGACGGCAAACCGGGCCGCTCGCACCTCAAGGACGAGGCGGAGTTCATCACCGCCTCCAAGTCGGGCACCTTGCCGCCGGTGTCGTTCGTCAAACCGGTGGGCACCGACAACGAGCACCCTGGCTACGCCGACCTGGAGACCGGCCAGAAGCACGTCGTCGAGCTGATTCAGGGCCTCATGAACGGCCCCTCGTGGAACGACACGGTGGTCATCGTGACGTACGACGAGAACGGGGGCTTCTGGGACCACGTGGCCCCGCCCAAAACCGACAAGTGGGGACCGGGCTCGCGCGTTCCGGCCATCGTCTTCTCGAAGTTCGCGCGCTCCGGGGTCGACTCCACGGTCTACGACACCACGGCCATCCTCCGCTTCATCGAGAAGCGTTGGAACATGCCGGCGCTGAACGACCGGGTCGGGCGCCAAGAGGACCTCTCCGCCCACGCCCTGCGCTTCGATCGCTGAGCGCTCCCCAATTCCGAAGTTCGCGCGCTCCGGGGTCGACACCACGGTCTACGACACCACGGCCATCCTCCGCTTCATCGAGAAGCGATGGAACATGCCGGCGCTGAACGACCGGGTCGGGCGCCAAGAGGACCTCTCCGCCCACGCCCTGCGCTTCGATCGCTGAGCGCCCCCCGATTCGTGTGCGCCACGCGCGCCGCGCGTGCCGGATGCGCGGCACGCACCCGAACGCGCGCCGGTGCGGCGCTACGAGCGCTCCACCAAGGTGACCTCGAACGAATAGTTGTCGGAGCGGTAGATGTGGGAGCCGAACTCCACGGCATGCCCCGACTCGCCATAGGCGGTGCGCTCCATGGTGAGGACGGCGGCGCCGCGCTTGATGCGGAGCAGCTTCGCCTCCTCCGGCGTGGCCGTGCGGGCGCCGATGCGCTGGGTGGCGATGCGGATGTGGACCCCGCTCGAGCGCAGAAGGCCGTAGAGGCCACGCTCCTCGAGCTCCTCGGTGCCGAAGGTCGCGATGTCGGCGGGCAGCCAGTTGCGGAGGATGGCGAGCGGCTCGTCTTGGGCGAAGCGTAGGCGCTCCAAGCGCACCACCGTGGAACCCGGCTCCAGGCCGAGCGGTACGGCGATTTCGTCGGGCGCGATCAGTGCCTCGTGCGCGAGCACCTGGGTGGTGGGGTGCTGGTTGCCGCGCGTGAGATCGTCGTGGAGGCTGGTGAGCTCCACCCGCCGTTTGACTTGGCCGTGCACGACTTGGGTGCCGATGCCGCGCCGGCGCACCAAGAGCCCTTTGCTCACCAGCTCCTGAATGGCCTGGCGCATGGTGGGCCGCGAGAGCCCCAGCCGATCCGCCAGCTCGATCTCATTTTCGAGCCGGCTGCCCGGAACGAGATCGCCTCGCTCGATCGCCTGCTCGATCTGACGAGCGACCTGGAAGTAGAGGGGGATGGGGCTCGCGCGATCGAGCTCGATGGTCAACGTGGGGGGCGACGGCACACTACGCTACGTAGCGCAACGCACTGCGTAATGCCATTAGAACATTACGACGTCAGTACGTCAGTATGTCCTAACAAAGTGTTGACTGTGCGGCGTCCGCTGGTCACCATCGACGTGGCTCTTTGCCCATTGCGAAGGCTGGAGAGGAACTTGGACATGCGAATAGGACTCGCGGGGGTCGGCAGGATCGGCTCGTTCCACGCCAAAACACTGCGCCAGCATCCCGAGGTGAAATCGATGGTCCTGGCCGACGCCGACCCTGCCCGCGCGCGGCACGTGGCCGACAGCCTCGGGGTCGACGCGGTGGCGCGCACCGAGGATCTCTTTTCGACGGCGCGCATCGATGCGCTGGTGATCGCGACGGCGACGGACGCGCACGCGTCGCTCATCGTGGAGGGCGCCCGGGCGGGGCTCCCCGTGTTCTGCGAGAAGCCGGTGGCCATCGACGCCGCCCAGACCCGCGGGGTGCTGCGCCGCATCGAAAGCGCGCGCGCCCCCGTGCACATCGGCTTCCAGCGGCGCTTCGACTCGGGCTACATGGCCGCGCGCGACGCGGTTCGGGCGGGATCGCTCGGCTGGGTCCACACCCTGCGCGCATGCACCTTGGACGCGGCGCCCCCGCCCGCGGAGTACGTGCCCACGTCGGGCGGGATCTTTCGCGACTGCAGCGTCCATGATTTCGACATTCTTCGGTGGGTCACCGGGCGCGAAGTCGTGGAGGTGTACGCGGTGGGGCAGAACCGCGGGGCCGACTTCTTCCGCGCGGCGGGCGACGCCGACGCCACCGGTACCCTGCTCACCCTCGACGACGGCGCCATCGCGCTCGTCTCCGCCACCCGCTACAACGCGGCCGGCCACGACGTGCGGCTCGAGGTGCTCGGCTCCAAGGACAGCCTGGCCGTCGGGCTCGACGATCGGCTGCCGCTGCGGTCCGTCGAAGCGGGGGTCACCTTTCCGAGCGGGAAGCCCTATACGCTCTTTCTCGACCGATTCCACGACGCGTATGTGCGCGAGCTCGCCGCGTTCGTGGACGTGGCCGCGGGCCGGAGGGAGAGCCCGTGCAGCGTCGAGGATGCGCTCGCGTCCTTGCTCATCGCCGAGGCGTGCGAGGTCTCACGCCGTGAACGCCGCCCCGTGCGGGTCAGTGAGGTGACCGTATGATCTCCGATCGCATCGCAGGTGCACCCATCTCGTGGGGCGTATGTGAAGTGCCGGGTTGGGGCTATCAGCTCACGCCGGAGCGCGTGCTCGCCGAGATGCGGGACGTGGGGCTCAAGGCCACCGAGTTCGGCCCCGACGAGTTTCTTCCGCCCGAACCGGCGGCCAAGGCGACCGTGCTGGCGTCGTACGGCCTCGCGGCGGTGGGCGGCTTCGTCCCCGCCGTGGTCCACGACCCGGCGCAGGATCCCACCTCGGTGGTGGACCGCGCGCTCGATGGCTTCGTCGCCGCCGGCGCGAACGTGCTGGTGCTCGCCGCCGTGACCGGGCGCGAGGGCTACGACGAGCGAGCCGCCTTGGACGACCGCGCGTGGAAGACCCTGTTCGCCAACCTGGACCGCCTCTCCGAGAGGGCGGCCGAGCGCGGCATCGTCCTCACGCTCCACCCGCACGTAGGAACGGTGGTGGAACGCGAAGACGAGGTGCGCCGCGTGATCGAGGGATCGCAGGTGCCCTTGTGCATCGACACGGGCCACCTCCTGGTGGGCGGCACCGATCCGCTGGCCCTCGTGCGCGAGGTGCCGGGCCGCATCCGGCACATGCACCTCAAAGACGTGGACCGCGGTTGGGCGAAGCGCGTGCGCCAGGGCGAGGTGACGTACACGGAGGCGGTGCGCGGAGGGATGTATCGCCCGCTGGGGCAGGGGGACGTCGACGTGGCCGGCATCGTCGGGGTGCTCGAGCGCGCCGGGTACCGCGGCTGGTACGTGATGGAGCAGGACACGATCCTGGAGAGAGCCCCCGACGACGAGGGACCGCTGCGCGACGTGCGCGCGAGCGTCGCCTTCCTCCGGGGACTTGCGGCGTGAGCGCCGACGCACGAAGGGATCCGCCCGCCGGCGGAGCCTTCGACGTGATCACCATGGGCCGCGTGGGGGTGGATATCTATCCGCTCGAGGTGGGGAAAAAGCTGGAGGACGTCGACACGTTCGGCAAGTACCTCGGCGGCAGCGCGACCAATGTGGCGGTGGCCGCGCGCCGCCATGGCCGCCGCACGGCGCTGATCACGCGCACGGGCGACGATCCCTTCGGGCGCTTCGTGCATCGCGCGCTCGCCGAGTTTGGCGTGGACGATCGCTTCGTCACCCACGTGCCGCACCTCCCGACGCCGGTGACCTTCTGCGAGATCTTTCCGCCCGACCACTTCCCCATCTACTTCTACCGATGGCCCAAGGCGCCGGACCTGGAGATCCGCGCCGAGGAGCTCGACCTCGACGCCATCCAAAAGGCGCGTGTCTTTTGGGTCACGGTCACCGGCTTGTGCGAGGAGCCATCGCGCAGCGCCACCCTGGCGGCCCTCGAAGCGCGCGGGCGGCGCGGCATCACGGTGCTCGATCTCGACTACCGCGCCGTCTTCTGGCCCTCGCGCGAAGAGGCCCGGCGCTGGGTGCGCGCCGCGTTGCCGTACGCCACGGTGGCCGTGGGCAACCTGGACGAGTGCGACACCGCGGTGGGCGAGACGGAGCCGCGCGCGGCCGCGATCGCACTTCGGGCGTGCGGCGTGGAGCTCGCGGTGGTGAAGCAAGGACCCGCGGGGGTTCTCGCCATCGACACGGAGCGCGCGGTCCACGTGCCGCCGCACCCCGTGGAGGTGGTGAACGGATTGGGCGCGGGCGACGCGTTCGGCGGCGCCTTGTGCCATGGTTTGCTCGCGCGCTGGCCGCTCGAGCGCGTGCTTCGCTTCGCCAATGTGGCGGGCGCCATTGTCGCGTCTCGCTTGTCCTGCTCAAGCGCGATGCCCACGACCCTCGAGGTAACGGAGATGATCGATGCTTCGTGAAGAACTGCCCCTCTTGCTCGAGACCCGCGCCCGCCGCCCGCACCGCATCGCCGAGGTCGCCGCCGCGCGCCCGCGCCGCCCCGCGCTCGTGGGCGAGAGCGGCCGCCTCTTCATCATCGCCGCCGATCATCCCGCGCGCGGCGCCTTGCGCATCGGCGACGATCCATTGGCCATGAGCAATCGGTTCGACATGCTCGAGCGGCTGTGCACCGCGCTCGCGCGCCCCGGCGTCGACGGCGTCCTCGGCACCGCCGATGTCCTCGAAGACCTGCTGCTCCTCGGCGCCCTCGACGGAAAGCTCGCCATCGGGAGCATGAACCGCGGAGGGCTCGCCGGCGCGAGCTTCGAGATCGACGACCGGTTCACCGGCTACGACGCCAAGACCATCTCCGACATGGGCTTCGACGGCGGCAAGATGCTGCTGCGCATCGACCGAAACGATCCGGCGAGCGTGGTCACCCTGGACGCGTGCGCCAAAGCCGTGGGCGAGCTCGCCGACCAAAAGCGCATGGCCATGGTCGAGCCGTTCATGAGCACGCGCGTCGATGGGAAGGTGAAGAACATCCTCACGACCGAGGCATGCATTCACGCGATCGCCATCGCCTCGGGCCTCGGCCGAACCTCCGCCTACACCTGGCTGAAGGTGCCGGTGGTCGACGATATGGAGCGGGTGATGGCGTCGTCCACCTTGCCGGCGCTGCTCCTGGGCGGCGAGGGCGGCGGCGATCCCGACGCGGCGTTCGAGCGATGGAGCCGAGCGCTGCGCCTCCCGACGGTGCGCGGGCTGGTGGTCGGCCGCACCTTGCTCTATCCGCCCGACGGCGACGTCGCCAAAGCCGTCGACACGGCCGCCAAATTGTTGCCGGGGCAACCGTGACGGGCTTCCACCTGCGCGCCGGGACCACCCGCGAGGGCTCGTTCGCGCTCAAGGTGACCCCCGAGCGCGCCAAGTGGGATTGGTCCGGCCTCTCCGTGCTCGAGCTCGCGCCGGGCGAGAGCGCGGCGTTCCCCACGGGCGAGCACGAGATGCTCGTGGTCCCGCTCGCGGGCGGCTGCGCGGTCGCCTGCGACGGCATCTCCATCGAGCTCCACGGCCGAAGAGACGTGTTCGCGCGGGTGACCGACTTTGCGTACGTCCCGCGCGACGGCGACGTGGTGATCACCTCGCCCCACGGCGGCCGCTTCGCCTTGCCCTCGGCGCGGTGCACCCGTCGCCTGAGCGTGCGCTATGGCCCGGCCGAAGACGTGCCCGTGGAGCTGCGTGGCGCGGGCTCGTGCAGCCGCCAGGTCAACAACTTCGCCACGCCCGGCGCCTTCGCGTGCGACAAACTGATCGCGTGCGAAGTGCTCACCCCGGCCGGCAACTGGTCGTCGTATCCTCCCCACAAGCACGATGAGTGTCGGGAAGGGGAGTCGGTGCTGGAGGAGATTTACTATTATGAGCTCGGCGGCGGAATCGCCTACCAGCGGGTGTACGGCACGGCCGAGCGGCCCATCGACGTGTTGGCGGAGGTGCGCTCGGGGGACGTGGTCCTCATTCCGCACGGCTGGCACGGGCCATCGATGGCCGCGCCCGGCTACGATTTGTACTACCTCAATGTGATGGCCGGCCCGGGCGAACGCGCCTGGCGCATCTGCGACGATCCGGCGCATGCTTGGGTGCGCGGAACGTGGGCGCATCAGCCCGTCGACCCGCGCTTGCCGATGACGTCTGCCCGAGGACGAGGTGCGACATGAACCGCGTGCGATTGACGGTGGCACAGGCCCTGGTTCGTTTTTTGGGCGCGCAGCGCACCGAGCGCGATGGCGTCGTCCACCCGCTCTTTGCCGGCTGCTTCGGCATTTTCGGGCACGGCAATGTGGCCGGCGTTGGACAAGCGCTGCTCGAGCTCGAGACCGAGGGCGCGCCCGGCCTTCGGTATTACCAGGCGCGCAACGAGCAGGGCATGGTCCACGCGGCCGCGGGCTATGCGCGCATGAAGAACCGACTGACCACCATGGCGTGCACCTCGTCGATCGGCCCCGGCGCCACCAACATGGTCACCGGCGCTGCGCTGGCGACCATCAACCGGGTGCCCGTGCTCCTCTTGCCCGGCGACACCTTTGCCACCAAGGTCGCGAACCCCGTGCTCCAGGAGCTGGAGGATCCGCGCTTCGGCGACGTCTCGGTCAACGACTGCCTGCGCCCCGTCTCGCGCTATTTCGATCGCATCCACAGGCCCGAACAGCTGCCGTCGGCGCTGCTCTCCGCCATCCGCGTTCTGACCGATCCCTCCGAGACCGGCGCCGTCACCTTGGCGCTCCCGCAAGACGTCCAAGCCGAGGCCCGCGACTGGCCCGCGGAGCTCTTCGCGCCGCGCCTCTGGCACATTGGCCGGCCCATCCCCGAGCCCGGAGCCCTCCACCGCGCCATCGCGCTCCTTCGCGCCTCGAAGCGCCCGCTGATCGTCGCCGGCGGCGGCGTCATTTACTCCGAGGCCACCGAGGCGTTGCGCGCCTTCGTGGAGGCCACCGGCGTTCCGGTCGCCGAGACGCAAGCCGGCAAGGGCGCGCTCGCGTACGACCATCCGCAGTGGGCGGGGGCCATCGGCGCGACCGGCACCGCGGCCGCCAACTCCCTCGCCCGCATGGCGGACGTGGTGATCGGCATCGGTACGCGCTGGAGCGACTTTACGACCGCCTCGCACACCTTGTTCGAGCAGCCGAACGTCGCCTTCATCAACATCAACGTCGCCGCCTTCGACGCGGTGAAGCACGCGGGGGTCTCGCTCGTGGCCGACGCGCGGGCGGCCCTGGAGTCGCTGGGGGCCGCCTTGTCCGATTGGTGCGTGCCGCCCGCGTACCGCGAAGAGGTCGCCCGGCGCGCGGCCGCGTGGCGCGACGGCGTTCAGCGGGCCTACACCTTGGGGCACCAGCCGCTCCCGGCACAATCCGAGGTGATCGGCGCCGTCAACGACGCGTCCGGTCCGCGCGACGTGGTGGTCTGCGCGGCCGGATCCATGCCGGGCGACCTGCATAAATTGTGGCGGACCCGCGACCCCAAGGGGTATCACGTCGAGTACGGATATTCGTGTATGGGTTACGAGATCGCAGGCGGCTTGGGGGCGAAGATGGCGTGCCCCGATCGCGAGGTGTTCGTCCTCGTGGGGGATGGCTCGTACCTGATGATGTCCCAGGAGCTCGTCACGGCCGTGCAAGAGGGCATCAAGCTCATTGTCGTGCTGGTGCAGAACCATGGCTTCGCATCCATTGGAAACCTGTCGGAGTCGGTCGGTTCCCAGCGCTTCGGCACGCGCTACCGCTATCGCTCGCCCGAAGGTCACCTCGACGGCGGCCTGCTCCCCGTCGATTTGGCCGCCAACGCCGCGAGCCTCGGCGCGCACACCGTGCGGGCGAACAGCATCGAGGAGCTCCGCTCCGCCCTGGCGGCGGCGCGCGCGGCGGACCACACCACCGTGATCCACGTGGAGACCGATCCCACGGTGGCCGCGCCGGACAGCGAAGCATGGTGGGACGTGCCCGTCGCCGAGGTGGCGGGTCTTACGAGCACGCAAGAAGCGCGTGCGGCTTACTCCGCGGCCAAGTCCGCGCAAAGGCCCTATCTCAGACCCAGTTAGCCATACGCCGAGCGAATGGCAGAGGAGCCCCATGCTTACGACCAGGACAATCTTTGCGACGATCGCACTTTCACTCTCGATGGCCGGCTGTAGCAAAGAAAGCAGCCCGGTCGCCGGCGCGGGTGCCTCCACGTCCACCGGCGCCAGCGAGCCGAGCAAGGCCGCCGCCGCCAAATCGGCCACGTTCGCCCTCGTTTCGCACGCCAACCCCGGGGACAAATTTTGGGACGTCGTCAAGAACGGTGAGGAGCAAGCCGGCAAGGACCTCGGGGTCAAGGTCACCTACCAGGGCTCGGGCGATCCGCAGAAGCAATCGCAGCTCATCGATCTCGCCGTCAGCCAAAAGGTCGATGGGCTCATCGTCTCCATGGCCAACCCCGAGGCGCTGCGCTCCTCCATCCAAAAAGCCGTGCAGGCGGGCATCCCCGTCATCACCATCAACTCCGGCGCCGAGAAGTCGGCCGAGCTGGGTGCCATCACGCACGTGGGGCAAACGGAGAAGATCGCGGGGCAGGCCGCCGGCGCGCGGATGGCGAAGAAGGGGCTCAAACACGTGATCTGCGTGATCCACGAGGCGGGCAATGTGGGGCTCGAGGAGCGCTGCGCGGGCGCGAAGCAGGCGCTGGGCGCGCAGCTCGACAACCTTCAAGTCTCGGTCAGCGACC
Organism: Sorangiineae bacterium MSr11954; assembly: GCA_037157815.1. NCBI lineage: Bacteria > Pseudomonadati > Myxococcota > Myxococcia > Myxococcales > Pendulisporaceae > Pendulispora > Pendulispora albinea. The sequence continues at coordinate 11,037,915 of CP089984.1, read as the reverse complement.
TGGCGAGCGCCACATCGACCATCGTGGCCAAGCTGCAGAGCGATCCTTCCATCGACGGCGCGCTGACCTTGAACAACGCCGTCGCGGGGGCGGCCGCCAACGCCATTGCCCAATCGAACCGAACGAACGTGACCTTGTCGACCTTCGACGTGGACGCCAACATTCTCGCGAACATCGCCAGCGGCAAGATCCTCTTTGCCATCGACCAGCAGCCGTACTTGCAAGGCTATTTGCCCGTGACATTCCTCAACTTGTACCGCACCAACGGCACCACCGTCGGCGGCGGGCAGCCGGTGCTCACCGGGCCCGGGTTCATCGACAAGGGCAATGTGGAGCAAGTGCAGAAGTACGTGCAACAGGGGGCGCGGTAGCGGCGATGATGGGCACCGGGTCGAAAGCCGGGCGCGGCGAGCCTCCGAACGACTCGGCGCTCACGGTCGGGCGGGGCGAGGGCTCCTCGCGCTCGAACGCCGGGCGCGACGAGCCGCGCACCTCCAGCGAGGCTCGAGGCGACGAACGCATCGCCGACGTGGGGATTGCGCGGCGGCTGCTCGCGCGCCCCGAGCTCGGCGCGATCCTCGGTGCCGTCATCATCTTCGCGTTCTTTGGCTCGCTCTCGGAGGTCTTCCGCTCGCCGCCGGGCATGGCCAACTGGCTCGATCCGGCGTCGACCTTGGGCATCATGGCCATCGCGGTGGCGCTGCTCATGATCGGCGGCGAGTTCGATCTGTCGGCCGGCGTCATGACCGGCACCGTGGGCCTGACCATCGGCCTGCTTTCGAGCCACTACGGCTGCAACGTGTGGCTCGCCATCCTCGTGGCCTTGGCGCTGGCGTTGGGGCTGGGCTTCCTCAACGGCTACCTCACGGTTCGAACGGGGCTGCCGAGCTTCATCATCACCTTGGGCTCGTTCCTCATGCTCCAGGGATTGAACCTGGGCGTCACCAAGGTGCTCACCAACACGGTGCTCATCGAGGGCATCGATCGCGCGCCCGGCTATCCCCTGGCTCGCTCCATCTTTGCATCGAGCGTCGGCCTGGGCGGCGCCGAATTTCGCATTACGATTCTCTGGTGGCTGGCGCTCACCGTTTTTGCCACCTATGTGCTCTTGCGAACGCGCCAAGGTAATTGGATCTTCGCCGTCGGCGGCGACGTTCGGTCCGCGCGCAATGTGGGTGTCCCCGCGGACAAAACGAAGATTGGACTCTTCATGACCACCTCGGGTGCCGCGTGGCTGGTGGGGACGATGATGGCGCTGCGTCTCACGTCGGTGCAGGCCAATCAAGGCATCGGCGACGAGCTCATTTACATCGTGGCCGCGGTCATCGGCGGGTGTTTGCTCACGGGCGGCTTTGGCTCGGCCATCGGTGCCTCGCTGGGGGCGCTCATCTTTGGGATGACGTCGCAAGGCATCGTTTACGTGGGGTGGGACTCGGATTGGTTCAAATTCTTTTTGGGCGCCATGCTGCTCTTGGCGGTGCTCTCGAACCACGCCGTCCGGCGTTATGCGGAACAGAGCCGAAAGCGAGCACGCGTATGAATCCAACGGATGACACCGCGCTCCTCGAGGTCCGCGACATTTGCAAGTACTTCGGATCCGTCATCGCGTTGTCCGGTATTTCGACCACCGTGCGCGCCGGTCGCATCACCTGCGTCCTGGGCGACAACGGCGCGGGCAAATCCACGTTCATCAAGCTCCTCTCCGGTGTCCACACACCAGACAAAGGCGCCCTCTTGGTCGACGGGCGCCCCGTTCGATTCGAGAGCCCGCGCCACGCGCGCAACCTCGGCATCGCCACCGTCTTTCAAGACTTGGCCATGATCCCGATGATGTCCATCTGGCGAAACTTCTTCCTCGGCTCGGAGCCGACGAAGGGGTGGGGCCCGTTCAAACGCTTCGACGTCGACACGGCCAAGGAGATCACCCGCCGCGAGCTGAAGGACATGGGGATCGATTTGCGCGATCCCGATCAGCCGGTGGGAACATTGTCGGGCGGTGAGCGGCAATCCGTGGCCATCGCGCGCGCGGTCTACTTCGGCGCGCGGCTCCTCATTCTGGACGAGCCGACATCGGCCCTGGGGGTCAAGCAAGCCGGGGTGGTGCTGCGCTACATTGCGCAGGCGCGCGACAAGGGGCTGGGGGTCATTTTCATTACCCACAATCCGCATCACGCGTATCCGATCGGCGATCGCTTCTTGCTCTTGAACCGCGGCCAGAGCCTCGGTGATTTCGCCAAAGGAGAGATCTCCGCCGAGGAGCTTACGCGCCTGATGGCCGGCGGCGCCGAGCTCGATCAGCTGGCGCACGAGCTATCGCGACCGAGCCCCCCGACGTGGGCGCCGGCCGCCGCGAGCGGTGGACCTTCGAGCTCGTAGGCGCGCGGGCCCGTCGCTCCATGCACGGGACCGCGCGGGAGGTGGTACAAGACGGGCACTTTGGGTCCCCTCCTCGAGCGCACGGCGCGCGTCCTCGCTACGTTCTGCCTCCTGACCCTGGCCGTCACCGCCGTCGTTTTCCTCGCCTTCTCGTTCGTGCACCGCCCGTACAACGCGGTGGAGGCGGAGCTGACATTCGAGGCCACCCGCGCCGCCAAAGGGTTCGCGCTCTACGTCGACCCGGTCCGCGGCGCCTGGGAGTACGGGGAGCCGCCCTCGCGCTTCTCGGTGTTGTACACTCCCTTTTGGCCGTACCTGGTGGGCTACCTCGCCAAAGTCCGGCCGGTCACGGACACGGTTCGGATCGTCGGCCGCGCGGTGAGCATCCTGGCGTGGCTCGTCGCCTACATCGCGCCCGTGTTGGTGGCGCCGCGCGGAAAGCGCACCGCGCCCGCCGTGGCCAGCGTCCTCGGCGCGAGCCTCTTCTTTCTGATCCGGAACGCCCCCTCGGGCACGCCCGATACCCTCTCCGCCGCGCTGGCCTCGGTGGCCTTGGCGCGCGCCGCCAAGAGGGATCGCGTGGACACGGTCTCCGCGGTCCTATTTACGGCCGCGCCATTCATGAAGCCGAGCTGCTTGGGGATCTTCGCCGGCGCATTTCTCGTTTGCGTGGTTCAGCGCAAATTGGGATACAAGCGCGCATTGGCCGCGGGCGCCGCCATGTTCATCGGTCTCGCGGGGATATGCCATGTGCTCAGCGGCGGATTGTGGATTCGCGATCTGGTGCTCTCCACCGGACAAGAGATTTCGTTCTCGCGCTGGGTGAGCGAGTTCGGGAGCCGCTCCTTCGTATTGGGCCTCCCCCATGTGATAATCGCCGTTTTGGCGTGGAGGCAAAAGGTTCGCTGGACCGTGCTCGGCCCGCTCCTCACGAGCATCGCGTGGTCCACCTTCTCCATGGCGAAGCTGGGGAGCGGATCGCATTATTGGTACGAGCCGACCCTCGCCAGCATCGTCGCCATTTCGGCGATGGCCAACGCGGAGCCGCTCCGTCCGGCGCTCGCGGCCTGGGTGCGCGTGGGGGTGCTCGCGATGAGCATCACCGTGGCGGCGATCACGGTGCCGGGTGAGCTCGAGCAGATGCACGCGTACGGGCACTACGAAGGGACCATCGCGCGCCTCAAGGAGCGGTGCATCTCGGGGGCCAACGATGTCGCCGTGTCGGTCGATCCGGTGATCGAGTTCTCCGTCAGCGGACGCATGATCGTTCCGGAATGGCAGACGTCGTTTCTCGTGCGGCACGGGCTCTTTCCGATTGAATCGTGGCGAAACGATGTTCGTCATCCCAATGTGCGGTGCGTGGTGCTTCCCGATGACATCGAGCACCCCTCGGTCAATCCATTCGACCTTGGCCGCTCCAATGTTTATGCGACCGAACTACGCGATGTCGTTCGGGAAAATTTTGCGTTCGACGGGATTGTCGACGGATTGTTCGTGCACCGCCGACGGTAGAGCAGCGAGCTGTCCCGTACCCCAAGCCCTGGTCCGGTTCGTCCAATAACGATGCGCCCTCGTGCCGCGATGGCCACCGTTCGTCCGTAGGCAACTCGTCGGTGCTCGGCCGGGATCCCAGACTCGTCCCGTTGGTCGCATAGCGTGGAGGCGTACCTTTGGGCGGAACCATCGATACCACGGCTTCAGTCGTGCTCTGCATTGCCCTCATGGCCGTGATGGTGGCATTTCTCGCGGTCACGTCGCGGGTCACCGTGCGGACCTTCGAGCGGCTCGAACGGGAGGCGCCGCTGGCCCTGTTTGGAAAAGGCCCGATGGAGGCCGTCTATAGCGCGCTCGAACCTTTCGCGCGCGGGCTCGCCATGCTCGGCGTCTCCGCCAACAGCATCACCATGGCGTCGCTCGTGCTGGCCGCCGTCGCGGCGCTGCATTTTGCGCTGGGGCACTTCGGGGTGGGGGCGCTGATCGCGTGCATGTCGGCCCTGGCGGACGCGGTGGATGGACTGGTGGCAAGGCAGACGCGGACCGCCAATCGGTTCGGACGGGTGCTCGACACCACGGTGGACCGCTATGTGGAGGCGCTCCTGCTCGGCGGCATCGCCATCCGGGTGCATCATGACGCGTGGGTGCTGGCCGTGGTGCTGGCGGCCATGGTGGGGGGATTCATGGTCAGCTACGCCTCCTCGATGCTCCGCGAGCTCGATGTGCCCGATCCCGGCTCCCGGATGCGGCGCGCGGAGCGACTCACCTTTTTGATCGCCGGGGCGACCCTGGTCCCTCTATTGGCGGAGGCGGCGCCGGACGTGGCGCCCGCCCTGCAGCTCTCGCCGCTGTTGGCGGCCTTGGCCGCGATCGCCGTCGTGGGGAACGTGAGCGCGGCGCGCAGGCTGCTCGGGGCGGCTCGATCGGCCCCGCGTCCTACTTCGTACGAGAAAACTTGGCCCACATCATCGCAGTTTCTTATCCAGCGAGAGTCCAGATCCGTTGGAGGAACCGATGAGCGAAGGAGATCGCCGCGCGCCCGGTGCGACGCGGATACCGTTTGAAGCGATGGTGGAAGTCGGCGGGTCGACCGGCCCCGCCTTCGAGGCGCAGTCGATCGACGTCTCGCGCGAGGGCATGCATCTGCGAACGGCCTACCTTCCCGAGGTCGGTCAGCCCCTGACGTGCCGCTTCGACGCGGGGCCTCGCGAGATGGTCCTCGCCTCGGGTGAAGTCGTGTGGTCGCGGGAGGCCGCGCGAGGGGGCGAATTTGGGATTCGCTTCTCCAACCTGGACGCCGACAGCGCACGGATCCTGGGGCGCATGGCCTGCGCCGCGCACGATCCCTCCGCGCCGCCGGACGCGCCGGGGATGAAGGTGCGCCTGCACATCGACGGACTGGGCTCCCCGATGCGCGCGCGCGTCAAGGGCGCCAGCCACGCGGAGCTCACCGTCGGCAGCGAGCTCGGGTTCCTCCAAGTGGGCAAGGACATCGAGCTCGAGAACGCCGAGACCGGCTCCAAGCGTCACGCGCGCATCGATCGCGTGGAGGTGCGCGTCGACGGCCAGTCGCAGGTGCCCGAGCTGCTCGTGGCCCTGCGCTACCCCGACGAAATGATGGTCGCGCACGAGGAGGCCCCGCTCACCAGCGTCGTCCGCCCCGAGCCTTCGGATCGCATGGCCCACGCGCACGAGCGCAACGCGGGCGCGTACGAGCGCAACGCCGGCGCGTACGAGCGCAACACGGGCGCGCACGAGCGCGGCGCCGAGGGGCACGAGGGCGACGTCGATGCCCGCGATCGCGCGATGGACGCGCACGAGCGCAATGTCGACGCCACCGCCGACACGATCCCCGCGGAGCCGCCGTACATGACCCGCAGCGGCGCCCCTCCGAGCTCCGGCCCCGACGTCGACGTGGAGGTCTCGCACGACGAGCGCGACTCCTCGGACCCGTCGGCGCACGCCTCGGCGGCCCCGGCCGACCGCGTGAAGAACGCGTTCTCCCGCAGCGCGGCCAAAGTGGCGCCTGCCATCGCCGCCTTCACCTCGCGCGCCAAGACGACCTTCGCCCTCCTCGCGGCGCGCCGCCGTGAACAGAGCGCGAAGAATGGACCCAACGACGACGTGGCGACCCCGATGCGCCGCGTGACCGCACCGCCGCCCGGCGGCGGACTGCATGCGGAAGGGCGGAAGGTCGTTCGCGACTTCTCGGCTTTGCGCGACGGACTCGGGGAGAAAGCACCTGCATTCGTGGTCGACAAAAAGAAGATGATCGCCGGCGGCGCCGTCGGAGCGCTGCTCATCATTGGCGCCGTGGCCATGCGCAAGCCGAACGCCCCGCCGCCCGTCGCGGAGAACGCCGCGAGCGAAGCCCCCATCGCCAGCGCCGCCGCGCCGGAGGGCAGCGCCGCCGCGCCGGGCGCAGCGCCCGCCGCGAGCGCGGCCAACGGGGCGCTCGCCGCCGTCACCCCGCCGGCGCCCGCCCCGGCCAACGAAGTGCGCCCCTCGGACTCGGGGTTCACGGAGACCGTCGTCTCCCGCCCCGAGCACCACGCGCCGAAACGCGTGCAGGTTGCACCTTTCACCAACGGCAGCGTCTCCCACGGCAATGTGCTCCGTCTCAAGATGGATGACACGATCGAGAAGATCCAAGGCGCCGCGCAGTCGAGCGGCTTCACCGTGGTCCTCCCCTCGCGCCGCTCGTTGGAGGCCGCCGCCCCGCTCGCTGCGCGCGATGGTCGCATCGCCAGCATCAAGGTCGTCAACGACCCCGCCGGCGCCGAGCTCTCGGTCACCTTCAAGGATGGCGTCCCCAACTACGCCGTCCGCGCCAAGGGCAGCGTGCTCGAGATCATGCTCGCCCCCGCCGGGCGCATGCCCGAACGTCCGACCTTGGCCGACGCCCACCACGATGGGCACGAGGGGCGCGGTCACGCGGCTCCGACCGCGAATGCCAAGCGCAAGCATGCTGCGCCGCGCCATCACTGAGCGCCGCGATATGATTCCGCCGTATGCCTAGGCTTTCGCCGCGCATCTTCGCAGCCGCCAGCGTCGCGCTGGCCCTCGTGTACGGCGTCGTTCTCGCGGTTTTCAAGTGGGTTCCTCGCTACGACTGCATCGTATTCACGGGCGTGCTCGTCCTCGTCTTTCGCTGGCTGGACGGGAACCGGGCGCGCCCGTTGGCGTTGCACCTGGTCACGCAGGTCCTGGTGGTGTCGCTCGTCGCCCACCTGTGGACCTTGGGCTACGAGGGCCGCAACGCCATCTTCGGCGGCGTCCTGCCCTGGAGCGACTCGTACACGTTCTACGATGACGCCGTCCGCTTCCTCTTTGGGGAGCGCTTCGACGGCTCATCGAAGCGGCCGCTCTTCACGAGCGTCTTCGCCGTGCTCCTGCGGATCTCCAACGGGGATCTCCGCTTTGCGCTGCTCGCGTGTGCGATGGCCGGGGGGTGGGCCATTTCCATGGCGACCCTCGCGGTCTGGAAGACGCACGGCGCCCGGAGCGCCTTCGTCGTTTACCTGATCCTGTTCTTCTTCGAGCGGCGCTGGGCGGGCTCGATCCAGACCGAGCACCTCGGGTTGCCGCTGGGCCTCATCGGCTTCGTCCTGGTCTGGCGCGCCGACGACGCAGAGAACCCGCAGCGACGGCAGTGGCTGGTCCTGGCCGGCATTTTTTCCATCGCCCTGGGGCTGATGGCCCGCGCGGGCGCGTTCTTCGTGCTGCCGGCCATCGCGCTTTGGGCGGTGCGCGACGCGGGTCGAAAGCGGCGGCTGCGCATGCTGTCCTGGAGCGCGGCCGCCATGCTCGCCGCGTTCGGGGTGCACAAGGCGGTGCTTCACTTCACGGGGTCCGGCGTCACCTTCTCCGACTATCCGCCCATCGCGTACGGGCTCCTTCACGACGACGACTACACGCGCATCCACAAGGACCACCCGGAGCTGGACGTGCTGCCCGTCGACGCGCGGGTCCGGGCCACGTGGAAGGTCATCCTCCACGACGTGGCCCAGCAGCCGTCGCTCGTTCCGATCAGCCTCGTCCGCTCGGGCGCCGCCTTCTTCACGTCGCCGTTCGGCATGTTCAGCTACGTGTGGACGAACCCCGACGATGCGGCCCTCGAGGACGGCGCCGCCGTGCGCGAGGCGATGGCCCGCGATGGGGTGCTCGGCCCGCTGTACCTCTGGACGCGCACCTTCGGGCTCTACAGCCTCTTGAACGCGGGGGCGATGGGGGCCATCGGCGCGGGCTTCGTCCTGGGGGCCATCGGCTCGCTCTACATCGTCTTCGTGCGGGAGCGCTCGAACGGCGAGCTCTCGCTCCTTCGCCATGTGATGGCCGGCGTGCTCCTCTCGGCCCCCTTTACCCCGCCGTGGATCACGTCGAATCAGCAGGTGCAAACGGCGACCTTGGCCTTCGTGGCGGCGCTCCCGGCGGTGGCCCTCGTGCAGCTCCGCGCGCGGCAAAGGGGATCGGGTCCCCCGAGCTCGGTCACCCCGTACGAGGCCCGCCGGCTCACCCTCGACTCGCTTGCCTACGCGGCCATCGGGTTCTCCGCGGCCCTGGTGGCTGCGGTGGTCTGGATCCGCCTCGCCCCGCTCGCGCGACCGCGCTGCGGGTCGCCGGAGGACCACGTGGTGATGCCTTATTGGGACGCGGCCGTTGAAGTGAAGGAAGAGCGCACGAATAGCTTTCGAAACAAAGGCATTCAGGACCTGCGCTTTTCGATTCGTTACCTCCAGAAGCACAACCCGGAGCTCACCGACTCGATCGAGCCGTTCCTACGCGCAGGCACCCGTTACGTCGCGGGCTTCGACGCGTGCGACGCCCACGTGAAGATCCTCGTGGACGACGCACACGCGCTGGGGGTCGACCCATCGTGGCGCACGCTCGACGCGCGGCCCCAAGCCTCCCCCAAGATCCTTCGGGTGCTCGGCGAAACCCGAGAGCCCGGGGCGCCTTAGGCCCTGGCCTTATCGAGGAGCTCCGTGCACTCCGGGCACCGGTAGGCCGGGATCGGAATGGGCTTGGTGCAGGCCGGGCAATCCTTGGTGGCGTCGGCGCGCAATTGCAGTTTGGTCATCTGCTTGACCATTATGAAAATGGCAAATGCCAGAATGAAGAAGTCGAGCACCGCCTGGAGAAAGTTGCCGTAGTTGAGTGTGGGCGCACCCGCGGCTTTGGCGGCTGCCACCGTGTCGTAGTGTTGTTCCCCCAGGTTGATGAAGAGATTCGAAAAGTCGATCTTGCCCACGACCAGGCCGATGGGCGGCATAATGATGTCTTTGACGAGCGAGTCGGTGATCTTGGCGAAGGAAGCGCCGATGATCACACCGACGGCCAGGTCGATGACATTTCCCTTGAGCGCAAACTTTTTGAACTCTTGCCACATACCAATTACCTCGCCCCTCTTCCCTTTCGAGTCAATCGAAGAAGCGATGTCTGACTCGTTGCCGTGAGATCCCATCCGTCTTTTTCGCCGCGGCACAAGCGCGCAGCGCCGGCATAAGCAATCATGGCCGCGTTGTCGGTGCAACTTGCCAAGGGCGGGACGAAGCATTCGAGCCCCCGGGCCCGCGCGAGGCTCCGCACCCGCTCGCGCAGCTCGCGATTGGCCGCGACCCCGCCGCCCAAGACCACCCGGGATACGTTCGTCATCTGCGCGGCTTGCACCAGCTTGTTCGCCAGAACATCGGTGACCGCGCGCTGAAACGATGCGCAGAGGCCCTCGAGCTCCGCCTCATCCCTGGGCACACCGTGCTCGCTCACATGGCGGGCCATCCGCGACTTGATGCCCGAGAAGCTGAACTCGAGCGACCGCACGGACGCCATCGGCGCCTTCTGCGGAAATTTGGTCGGATCCCCGCGGGCCGCGAGCCGGTCGATGATGGGGCCACCCGGGTAGCCCAGCCCTAAAAGCTTGGCCACCTTGTCGAACGCTTCGCCCGCGGCATCGTCTCGGGTCGCCCCGAGCTCGTGGCACTGCGCGGCGGTGGGGCCTTCGACATGGTAGATGGCCGTGTGCCCGCCCGAGACGAGCAAGGCCACGAAGGGAAACTCCGGGGGCGGCGGCTCCGTCTCCCCGCGGCGGCGAAGAAAAACGGCGAGCAGGTGCCCCACGAGGTGGTCGACACCGACCAGCGGTAGGCCGCGCGCCCAGGCGATGCCCTTGGCGAACTGCACCCCCACGAGCAGCGCGCCGACCAGGCCCGGTCGGTTGGTGACGGCGATGCCGTCGATGGCGTCCAAGCCGAGGTTGGCCCGCGCGAGCGCCTCGCGCACCACCGGGTCGATGTTGCGGGCATGATCGCGCGACGCGAGCTCCGGCACCACGCCGCCGTAGCGGGCGTGAAGGTCGACTTGGCTCTGGACGACGTCGGAGAGCACGGTGCCATCGTCCTGGACGATGGCGGCCCCCGTTTCGTCGCACGACGATTCGATTCCGAGTACGAGCATGGATGGGGAACTCGATCAGAAGGGGCAGTTGCCCCCGGTCTGGTGCAAAATGAAAACGCCGAAAATGTTGGTCGCCGCGGCGGCAGGCGAGGCCGATGCGCCGCCTCGGAGGAGCCGCACCTCCACGTCGCCCGACTCCATGAGCGAGATGATCACGGTGACGTCGCCGCCTGCCCCCGCGTCCGACGATGCGGCGGCCATGTAGATCAAGTTTCGCTCGCGCCCCTCGCCGAACGACAGGCTGGAGAGCGGATCGTGCCACACTTGGGGGATCTGGCGCAGCGCGGTGGCGGAAAAGCGCCCGTCGGAGGTGGAGATGGCGCCGGGCGCCGTCTGCAGCTGGTCGGTGTCGATGGTCAGGCACATGCGCGTTCCATCGTCGATGTTCGCGCGCACGAAGGTGCCGCTGACCACCGTGCCCTCGTAGTGGCCGCTGGTGGTCGAGAAGCGCGAAAGATTGCGGCAGCCCATCGGCATGAGCGCACAGGTGGCGAGGGCGAAGATGGCGGCGCGGGGCACGAGCAGAGCGTTCATCGTCCGTGTTGCAGGATAGACCGGGCCGTCTCTCGAACGCGCGGCTCGGGATCGGACGCGGCGATGCGCTGGGCAATGTCCTGCGCCCCGCGCACGTCGAAGGAGGCCAGCGCCTTCATGGCGGCCTCGCGAACGAGCGCGTACGAGTCCTTGGTCGCGGCCTCGCGCAGGTGCCGCCCGGCGTCGGGCGAACCGCTCCCCAGCCGCCCCAGCGCCTGCACCGCCAAGATGCGCATGGCCCAATTTTCGTTTTCGCGCAGGAGGTTTGCCACCGCGGCCACCGCGCGCGCATTGCCGTGCGAGCCGATGGCCGCCAGCGCCACCCGCTGCACCTCCTCCTCGCGGTCGCTCACCGCCTGCACCACCGCCTCGTTGGCGGAGTCGGTGGGCGAGTGCGAGAGCAGCACGATGGCCTTCTGCCGCACCTCCACCTCGGGGTGGTGCGCGAGGGAGATCACCTGGGCCTCGAGCGACCGCGCCATCGCCTTGGCGCGCGCTTGCGCGGCCGTCACGTCGGTCTCCTTCGAAGCTTCCACGTCGACGAAGGGACGCAGCGCGCCTTCGCCCGTGCCGATGGAGTCGAGCACGGTGAGCGCGCGATCGGCCGAGGTGCGCAGGCCCGCCAGCGCCGCGGCCTCCAGCGCGTCGCCGAACCTCACCACGGCCCGCGCGCGCTCCTTGGGCGAGAACGAGCGGGACACCAGGCGCAGCAGAATGCCCTCCACGTCGAGCGAGCCGTCGGGCACCGGCAGCAGCTCGGCTGTCGTGCCAGACGCGCGCGCATCGCTGGCGCCGCGTCCGGGCGCCGTCGCGAGCAGGACCAGCGCGGAGCTGCCCGCGCGCCGGAGCGCCTCCGACGAGCTTCGCGCGCGCGTCCCCTCCGCGTCGCGACCGGCGAACACCGCGTCGGCCATGGCACCGAGCGCCGCTTTGCCGCCGGGCACCTCGCCGCCTTTCTGGGTGCCCATGCGCGCCAGGGCCATGAGCGCCAGTTGCCGAGGCAACGGATCGGGGCCTTGCGCAAGGGAGAGCAAGGTCGCCGACTCCGACTCCGCGCCCAGCTCGCCCAGCGCGAACGCGGCCGCGGCCCGCGCCACGTTGCCCGAGTCCAAGGTGCGCGCCACATTGGCGATTTCGCCCACCGAGCCGCGGTCTTTGAGCTGCCCCAGCCCGAGCACCGAGAGCCCGCGCATCTCCGGGGTGCCGTGGCGGGTGAGGTTGCGGAGCATGGAGATGGCGCGCTTGTCGTTCATGCGCGCGAGGCCCCACACGGCCGCCACGGCGACCGCGTCGGTGGGCGTGCCCTCCTCGAGCTGCGCCTCGCCCTTGGGGAAGAGGAGCGCGCGGTACTTCGGCAAGAGCGCCGGATCGCGCAGCGCGCCGCAGGCGATCATCGCCCGCGCCCGCAGCGCCGGATCGCCGGGGCCGGTGGCATACGAGAAGAGCGCCGGGCCGGCGTTCTTGTTTTGCACGTAGCCGAGGACGTCGATGGCCACGCGCTGCTGCCCCGCGTCTTGATCGGCGAGCGCGTCGAGCAGCGGCTTGACCGCGCGGCCGCCCACCCGCGCCAGCGCGGAGCGGGCCTCCTCGGCGTCTTTGGTGACGGTGGCGCGCTCGCCCTCGGTCGCGCCCGGGCTGGCGGTGCGCTTCACGCGCTGCACCAAGCCGAAGGTCAAGCTGCCGTAGATCTCCACCAGCAGGCGGCGGTAGATCGCCTTTTGCGGGTTGCCGATGGCGAGGGGGAGGAGCTCCTGCTCGAGCGACTCCAACGTCCCCTTGCCCAAATTGATCTGCATCGACAGCCGCGCCGCGCGGGCGACCAGCTCTTCGTCTGGCGCCCCGCGGAGCACGCGCCGAAAGAGGCGGTCGGCCTCCTCGGTCTCGCCCTTGGAGAGCAGCAGATCCGCCAGCTCGAAATAGACGATGTAGAGGCGGTCGTTCTTGCTGAGCGCCGCGCGGAACTCGACGATGGCGCGCGCGGTGTCTTGCCGCGAGCGGTACATTTCGCCCAGGCGGCGGTGCCCCTCGGCGTCCTCGGGGCTCAGCTCCACGGCCCGGGCGGCGTACTTGATGGCGTCGTCGTCGCGATAGAGCTGGAGCGCGTACTGGGCCATGCGCTGATAGAGCTCGCGCGCCCGTTTTGGCTCCACCACGACCAGCTTCTCGAGCACCGCGATGGCGTCGAGCAGCTTGCCCTCTTGCACGAGCACCCGCTCGAGCGCGAGGTAGCTGTCGCTGTCGCCCGGCGCCAGCTGGATGACCCGGCGCAACGTGGCCTCGGCCTCGGGGAGCTTGCGCACGTGGAGCTGCACCTCGGCCAAGGTGCGCCCGGCCTCGATGTCCGGAGGGTTGGTCTGGAACTGCGCAGTGAGCGGCGGGATCTGCTGCTCGATGACCCGCTCGAGGCCCCACAAGGTGACCATGTGCGAGCGCGTCTCGCGCGAGAGCACTTTGTCGCCGTTCTTCTTGGCCTTCTCGCCCAGCTCCGTCCAGAGCATGCGCGCCTCGCGGTAGTTGCGCGCCCGCTCGAGCGCGCCCGCGAGCTGCTTCTTGTACGACAAATTCTGCGGCTCGAGCTGCACGGCCTCGCGCAAGGCCGCCAGCGCATCGGCCGTCATGTCGTGCTCGAGGTACACGTCGCCCAGCGCGGCCAACGCGCGCGCCCGCGGGGAGATGGTCGTGAGGATGCGCCGCCACGTCTGGACGGCCAGCTGCGTATTTCCATCCTGGAAGTAGCGATCGCCCAAGTCGACCAAGTGCGAAGGGTCGTTTTGCGCCACTTGGGTGAGGCGCGAGAGCACGTGGAGTGATTTTTCGCTCTCGCCGATGCGCCCGTAGAAATCGGCCAGGCGGCTGAGGACCTCTTCGTCGCCCTGCGCGCGCGCCTCGAGCTGGGTCAAGAGGCGGAGCGCGCGGGTGCGGTCGCCGCGCTGGAGCAGCGCATCGCATTGCTCGAAGACGAACTCGGGGTTGTTGGGCGCCACGCGAATCAGCGCTTCGTACTCGGCGATGGCCTTGTCCAGCTCTCCTTGCGACTGCAGGAGGCGGATCATCTTGAGCCGGAGGTCGATGTGGCGCGGGTTGGCCCCGAGGGCGCGCTGGTAGGTCTTGAGCGCGTTGGCGGCGTCGCCCGTCTCCTCGTAGAGGGAGGCCAGGAGCGCCAAGCGCGCAAAGTCGCCCGGGTGCTCGTCCTCGATTTGCTTGATGAGCACCGGGAGCTGCTGATCGGCGCGGTAAAGCTCCGTGATGACCTCGTAGATCTCCGCGCGAACGGCGGCCTCCGAGCCCGCGACGGAGAGGGCCCTCTTCAAGGTGGCGATCGCTTCTTGGTTCTTGTGCCCCTTGGCCTGCGCCTTCCCTAGCTCCTTGAGCGCTGGCGCCAGCGCGCGGTTGTCGCCCGCCGACGCGGTGACCAGCTCCTTGAACTCGGCCTCCGCGCGCTCGAACTCGCCGCGCGTGTAAAGCTCGCGCCCGAGCTCTCCTTTGACGAAGAGGCTCGTGGGCTGCATCTTCACGAGCTCGCGGTGCATGGCCTTGGCGCCCGCGAAGTCCTTGGCGTCGAGCGCCAGCGCCATCAAGGTGCGCACCGTCTGCTCCTTGTCGGCCGGCACGGTCTGCAAAGAGAGCGCTTGCTCGTAGCGCTTGCGCGCGCCCGCGGTGTCGCCGCGGTCTTGCAGGAGCCGCGCGAGCGACAGCATGGCCGTGGCGTCGTTCGACTTGAGGGCGATGGCCTTCTCGTAGGTCTTGATGGCATCGTCGCCGCGGCCATCGAGCTTGTAAATGCCCGCCAATGTCACGGTGGCCGCGTACTGCTCGGCGCCGCCCGCGGCCGCGCGCTTCTCGAAGTCGGCGACCAGCGCGTTCAGGTTCCCTTCCTTGTCGCGATAGAGCTGGGCGAGCCGCTGCAGCGGAAAGGGCGATCCCGGCTGCGACAGGACGATGCGCGTGTACCGGTCGATCAAGACGCTCGGCGATGCGCCTGCGTCTCCGGTGCCGCCTTGAGCCGGCGTGGTGGGGTTACCGGGGGCGCCGGATGTACCTGGCGCGGGGCGCGGGGCCGTGGGACGGCCGGCGCCGGGGCGCGGCGGCGCGGGACGATGGCGGCCGCGCGGGTCGAAGTCTTGCGCGTGCGCGACGTTTGCGACGCTCGGCAAGCAAAGCGAGGCCACGAGAGCAGAAACGAGCACGGCGGATCGACGCAAAAGCACCACTTTCAGCTTAGACGCAAATGCCGCCCGGCGCACTGGATGGAAGCGACCTTCGGCGCCGCGCGCCTGGTCCTGTCTCGTCTTGCCTGGTCTTGCCGCGTCTAGCTCGACGAGTGAAGAAGAAGCGCCGCAAGAAGCGCGAACCCGAGGAGCGCAATTCCGAGGCCGGCGGCCACGGTTCCCACACGGCCCTCGAGGAGCCCCGGCGGGAGAGCCTCGAGCGCGATGCGCCCGCGCCGCGCATGGCGCACGAGGAACAGCGTCTCCAGCAGGGCGGCCACCAGGGTGGTCCAAAGGGCGAGCGCAAGGCCGCGGCGGCGCGCTCGAGCTGCCGATGCGTGCAGGGGCACGAAGCCATCGAGCACGATAGGACGCGGAAAATGCGGGAGGTGCTTCACCCCCGGGCCCGTCAGCACGGGATCCATCCAGGTGTGAACGAGCTCGTGCAAGAGCTCGCATTCCCGCAGCGGGGGCGTTCGCTCCCGCGGCGGAGTCGCCACCAGGGTCGGAAAGGCCATGGTCGCCCCCGTGAGGGTGGCCGCGCCGTGCACCTCGCCGGAGGCCACGACGAACGCGTCGCCGGGCAAGAGCGGCGGAAGCTCGATCCGGCCGCTTCGCATGCCGTTGGGATCGAGCCGCAAGTCCACCACCTGCGCCATCGCCCGGCCATGGGTGTCGTCGACCTCGATGTACGCAAAAGGCCGCGGGGTCGGGCTGCGAACGACCAGCTCGCGCGCCGCGCCGGGCGCCACGATGCTCGGCAGCTCGACGAAGAGGGCACCACCGCGGACCGGGATCGCCCCGAACCATTCGCCGCCGCGGCCCTTGCTATCGTGCGCCGTCAGCGCCGCGCCCACCACGTGCGCGCGCGCCGTGGCCGAGAGCTCGGCCCAGCCGTCGGTGCATGTTGCAACCGTTCGCGCGGCGACCTCGAGGCCCGGCTCTGGCTCCACGGTGATGCGCACGTTCTCCAGCGGCTGCCCGGTGGGCCCGTGCCGCGCCTGCACCAGCACGCGCGATGGAAACTCGGCGGCCAGCGCGCCGCCCGCCACGAGGAGATCCAGCTCCACGTCACCGGCGCGGCGGCTCGGGGTGAGAAACGCGGGCCGGGCATCCCCCGCCCCGCGACGTTCGTACGCCTCCGGCACCCGCGTTTTTCCCTGCGCCAAGACCGCGCCGGTGCGGGCGGAGGTGACGCTCAGATCGACGGAATCGCCGGGCGCCACCCCATCGAGGGCGAGCCACGCCTCCGCGACCCCGTCCGCGTTGGTGCTCCCCTCCCAGCGCGCCGTGCGCCCGCCCGTCGCACCCGTGGCGCTCAGCGGCTCACCGGAGGCGGGCTCGCGAACGCCGCGATCGTCGCGCCCCAGCACCACCGTCCACGCGAGCCCGCGCCGCGTTGCGGCCGGCGGCGTGCCGTACACCACGGCCGCGCGGAGCTCGTGCGAGGCGCCGATGCGAAGGCCCAACGCCACCACCACCACGGTGACGGCGGGCGTTGCCAGAAGAAATACCCGCTCCAGCCGCGGGATCACTCCGACCTTGCGGTCGTCGTCTACCTCGCGGACTCGGTTCATCGCGTGGAGCTGGCCGGCGCCACCACGGACGCCGGCAGCGCAACCCCCTCCCAGCGAACCTCCACCTTGAGCGAAGGATCGACCGTGATCGAGGGCGGCGTCGCGGACGCGGTCCCCAGCGCGCCGCGCGCGAGCTCGATGGATCGCACGCCTTGGGCCGCGAGCACGTGCACGCCGTCGCCGCGTCGCTCGAGATCGACGAACGCATCGCCGGCGGCCGTGCGCGCGATCTTCACGCCGTAGGCGCCGGTATCGGAGGGGCGCACGCTGCGGTAGCTCACGCGCGCGGTGGTGGCGGGCGTGCGCATTTCGCTGGCGTGGTTCACCACCTCGCCGATGAACCGCGCCACCAGCGCGCCATCGTGCCCCGTGTGCGGCACGCGATCGTAACGAACCGAGAACCCGCGATCCCGAAGGGCGCGCGCCAGCATGGCGCTCTGCGCGGGCGGCGAGACGCGATCGTCGTCGCCGTGCACCAGCCACACCGTGAGGTGGCGCGCGTTCTCGACCACGTCGAGGGCGTTCACCAAGCGCGCGGCCGCATCGTTCGGCAGGATGCTCTTGACATAGGTGCTCGTGTCGTATTTCGAGTCGCCGAAGAAGCTGGTGACGCTCGCGAACCGGTCCGGGTGATGAAAGCCGATGGTGGTGGCCCCCGCGCCCCCCATCGAGGCGCCCCAGATCGAGATGCGCCTCGGATCGGCGGCGACCACTTGGCCGAGCGCGTCCATCGCGCGGAGCACTTCGTCCTCGGCCGCCGCCGTGTAGAGCGAGTTGCCCAAGCCGCTCGGCATCAGCAGCACCACGTCGCGCGAGGCGGCCTCGCGGAGGAGATCGGCGTAGGCCGCGTACGTCCACATGGTGCCGTTCCACGGGTGCGCTCCCACCAGGATCGGCGAAGGCTTTCGAGCGTCGTGGCCGGGTGGAACGAAGACCACGGCCTTTCCACCGCCCACCGCCGTGTGCGGTGATGGAAAAGACAGCACCCCGAGCCCTTCGCGCGACTCGATCTGCGCCCCGAACTTGGGCGGCTGCCCGCACACGATCCGGTGCTCGTAGGCGCTCACGTGGATCTCGATCTCCACGTCGTGGGCGCGCTCGGGTCGGGCGGGCAGCGGCACCACCACCGGCCCATTGCCCCCGGTCGGCACGGAGGTGCCGTTGACGAGAACGCGTCCCCGGCCGGCGCACACGGGAATTTCCACGGCCACCCGCTCGCCGCCCGCCACTTGAAAGCGGACGGCATACAGACCGACAGGAAGATTGGTCCGCGCGAGCTCCCCCCAGGCCGTGGCCTTGTAGGCGCGTTTGGATGCGCTCGCGACCTCCACGGCGTGAAGCTCCGTTCCCAGCACCGAGGGGTGCGCGGCCAGCACGATGCCGTTTGGACTCACCGCCGTGGCAGGTAGACTAGGCGCGGCGGTCCCCCCGTCGGAGGGTGAGGAGGAGGACGAGGACGGGGTTGCCGGCACGGCCGCACTCGTCGCGGGCACCACGCTGGCTGCATCGACGGGGCCCCAGGCGCGCGGCAGCAGGCGCGGGGCGGCCGCGAAAGCCGTGGCTGCGGGAGCCAGGCCGACCACTACCCCCACCGTGGCGAGCACGGCACGTCGCATCCCTCTCCTTTTCATCGATGTGCCTCGGTAGCGCAAGCCCCCTTGTCAACGCACGGCGAACGCACCAGCATCGTGCGCGATGCTGAACGCTAGCGCTACAACCACACAGTCTTCCGGGGCCACCTTTTTCCGCGCGCGCATTGGCTCGCTGCTCGCGTTTTTACCGCTCGGCGTTTGGTCGGTCGTTCACATCTGGAACAACCTGTCGGCCTTCCAGGGCGCCGATGCTTGGGAAAAGTCCGTTACGTCGTACGCGCACCCGGCGGCGCAAGTCATCACGGCCATCGTCGTTCTGCTCCCCTTGGTGATCCACACGATCTGGGGCATTGGCCGCCTCCTCAGCGCGCGCCCCAACAACGTTCGTTATGGCTTCTACACCAACCTCAAGTACGCGATTCAGCGTCTCAGCGCGATCGGCTTGCTGGGCTTTTTGGGGGCGCACCTCTGGCTCGCGATGATCCGGCCGCGTTTCGTCGAAGGGCACGCGGAGAAGTTTGCCGACATCAGCCACGAGATGCACTTCCACACGCCGACCCTCGTCGTCTACGTCTTGGGTGTCCTCGGTGTGGCGTACCACTTGGCCAACGGGCTTCATACGTTCGCGATGGGGTGGGGCGTGGTGGCGAGCAAGCGGGCCCTGAAGAAGCTCGAATGGGTCATTCTGGGGTTTTTCGTGCTGCTGCTGCTGATGGGCTGGGGCGCGGTTTACGCGCTCTACAGCGCCGGCGCCTAAGCGCAACCGTTCCATCGCCTCGCCACAAACGGCGACCTCGGGGGGCATTTGTCGCACTGGTCCGTGAAGTTTCCAGGGGGGTTCTTGTTTGATCGTCTTCGCGTTTCGCTTTCTTCGCGCCCGAGCCGGGGGTAACCTTCTAGACCAATGACCGGCGCGCCTTCACTGCCGCGCGGATCCGTTCGTCGGGGGGGCAAAGAGGAGCTTCGGGCCTCGATCCTCAAGACCTACCTGCTTCGTATCCGCGCCGAAAAAGGAGAGCGGGCCGCTCGTGCCCTTCTCAACAGTGCGGGAATCGATCCAGCCATCGTCGACAATGAGACCGGCTGGCTCAGCGTAGGCGCAGCCCGCCGCGCGCTCCGCGCCCTCGCCCAACAACTCGGTCCGTCGGCGCTTCGCCACCGCGGTGAGTACGTCACGCACCCCGAAGCGTTGGGCACCTTGGTCCGGATGCTGCGCATCGCGGAGCAGCCCATCGATGCGTACCGGTACCTGGCCGCCAACGCGCGCGAGGTGACCCGCATCGGCACGTGGGAGCTCGAAGAGCTCGGCCCCAAGGTCAAAAAGAGCGATCGCTCCGTGGTCGACGCCGTGCGGATGACGTATCGCCTTCGCGACGACGCGGTGGAGGATCCGGATCGCCACGATGCGCGCGAAGAGGAGCTGCTCTGCGCGGCACGCGAGGGAGAGCTCGGCGGCATCCCGCGCATCTGGGGCCTGCAAGACGCGGAGATCACGCACAACACGTGCATCGCCAAGGGCGCTGACGCCTGCGTGTACACGGTTCGCTGGCACAGCACCGTGCCCCGCACGGGCGCCCCTCTGGGTGGCACCTTGGCGGCCATCGGTTGCGGCGGCGCCGTCGCTGCGACGGGTGGATGGGTCGCGGGCAGCATCTCCGCCGTCCTCGGCGCGCTCCTCGGCGGGGGCGCCGGCTACCTCTGGGATCGCATCCGCGAGGACCGCAGCGCGCGCGCCTTCGAGAAGAACCGCATCGCGGCGCTCGAGCGCGGCCTCGAGCTGCGCGGCGAGCTGGGCTCGACCCCCGGGGAGCTCACGGGCACGGTGCTCGGCGGCAAATACCGCATCGGTCGCAAGATTGGCTCCGGCGGCATCGGCGTCGTGTACGCGGCCGAGCACGTGTCGCTCGGGCACGAGGTGGCCATCAAGGTCCTGCGCGGCGCGGCCGCACGCGACGGCGGCGAGATCGCGCGCCTCCGCCGGGAAGCGTACATCCAAGTGCACGTGGAGCACCCCAACGTGGTGCGCGTGCTCGATCTGGATCAAATGCCGGACGGCTCCATCTATGTCGTCATGGAGCGGCTCGTGGGGCGCTCCTTGGCCGACAAGCTGGGTCGCGAGGGCGCGCTGGCGCCTGGTTTCGCGCTGCCCGTCTTCATCGGCGTGTGCCGCGCGCTGGGGGCCGCGCACCAAAAGGGCGTGGTGCACCGCGACTTGAAGCCGGGCAATATCTTCCTGCTGGAGGACGGAAGCTCCAAGGTGCTCGACTTCGGCATGAGCAAGCTGACGACGGCCGAGTCGCTCACGCAAGCCGGCTACACCTTGGGAACCCCCGAGTACATGGCGCCCGAGCAGTGCATCGGCGCCGCCGTGGAAGCGCGCACCGACATCTACGCGCTCGGCTGCCTCATGTACGAAGCGCTCACGAGCGAGCTCCCCATCGTGGCCCAGAGCCGCCGCGAGCTGCTCGACCTGCACCAACGGCAGGTGCCCACCCCCATGCGCCAGCGCCGCCCCGATCTTCCCATTCCGGAAGCGCTCGACGAGGCGGTGATGAAGTGCCTGAAGAAAAAAGTCGCCGACCGCCCCCACAGCGCCAACGAGCTCGCCGACATGCTCGAGGCGATCCCGCGCGACGGTCTGCCCACGAGCTACCCGCTCGGCGTCGCCCGCCGCGCGCCGCCGACCACGCGTCCGCCGCCCGGCCGCGGCGAGGGCGCCGTGAACGGCGCCGCGCCGAAGGATGCGGACAAGGTCGAGAAGAAAGACGGCGAGAAGGCGGTCGCGGTGGCCGAGGTGAAGACGACCACGTCGAACTGAGGGTCGTCGAACGGGGTTGTCGCGCGAACGGACGTCGAGCTGACGGGTGTGCGGTTGCGCGCTATCCTTGCGATATGGCCAACGCTGTAAAAAGAGGGCTTTGCACTTGGGAGGACTTGGCCGCCATTCCCCAGGAACAGCGCTATCACGAGATCATCGACGGAGAGATCGTCCGCAAAGCGCAAGCTTCCTACGAGCACAGCGATGCACAGGGTGCATTGATGGGTACGCTCAGGCCACCGTTCGTGCGTCGTTCCGACGGGCGATGGCCGGGGGGATGGTGGATCGCCACGGAGGTCGACGTCGAGCTCGAGCTACACCAAGTGTATCGGCCCGACGTTGCGGGTTGGCGGCGCGAGCGAGTGCCCGAGCGTCCCACCGGCGTCCCGATTCGAATCCGACCCGACTGGGTCTGCGAGGTCCTATCGCCGAACAACACCCGCAACGACACCGTACGGAAGATGCGCGGCTATTATCGCGCCGCCATCCCGCACTATTGGCTGGTCGATCCCATGGCCGAGACGTTGACCGTGTACCGCTGGAACGCCGAGGCGTACATGCTCGTGCTGACCGCGGAACGGGGCGAGCGCGTGCGCGCGGAGCCGTTCGACGCCATCGAGCTCGACGTCGGTCTGCTGTTCGGCGACGACCCGAAGGACTGACGGCTAAAACGACGCGGCGTCGGTCTCGCTTGGGCGGCCGACGAACGCGCGGTTCAAAGCAGCTTGTCGGGCGTGATCGGCAAATCGCGGATGCGGCGCCCGGTGGCGTGGTACACGGCGTTGGCGATGGCCGCGCCCACGCCGGTGATCCCAATTTCGCCCACGCCTTTGGCGCCGACCTCGTTCACGTAGGGATCGACCTCGTCGACGGTCACGATCTCGATGCGCGGCACGTCCGCGTGAACCGGCACGTGGTAGTCGGCGAGATCCCGGGTGGCGATGCGCCCGCTCCGCTCGTCGCGCCAGGTGTGCTCGTGCAGGGCGAGCCCGATGCCCCAGATGATACCGCCCTGGAGCTGGCTCGCCGCGGTCTTGGCGTTCAGGATCGTCCCCGCCGCAAAAGCCCCCACGAAGCGGCTCACGCGAACCACGCCGAGCTCCTCGTCCACCTTGACCTCGGCGAACTGCGCGCCGAAGGAGTGCGTCGCATAGCGTTTGCGGTCCGCCTTCTCCCGATTGTCGACCTTGGCCACGATCTCGCGGCCCCCGCTGCGCGCCACGATCGCCGCGAACGGATCCCGCCGCGCGTGATCCGCCTTGGCGAAGAGAGCGCCGTCCGCCGCGTCGATGGCGTCGAGCGCGAGCCCATGGATTGTCGCGCGAACGGACGTGGAGCTGACGGGCGTGCGGTTGCGCGCTATCCTTGCGATATGGCCAACGCTGTAAAAAGAGGGCTTTGCACTTGGGAGGACTTGGCCGCCATTCCCCAGGACCAGCGCTATCACGAGATCATCGACGGAGAGATCGTCCGCAAAGCGCAAGCTTCCTACGAGCACGGCGATGCGCAGTCGTGGTTGGTCGCGACACTCAAACCACCGTTCGCGCGTCGTCCCGGCGGGCCAGGGCCGGGAGGATGGTGGATCGCCACGGAGGTCGACGTCGAGCTCGAGCTACACCAAGTGTATCGGCCCGACGTCGTGGGTTGGCGGCGCGAGCGAGTGCCCGAGCGTCCCACCGGCGTCCCGATTCGAATCCGACCCGACTGGGTCTGCGAGGTCCTATCGCCGAACAACACCCGCAACGACACCGTACGGAAGATGCGCGGCTATTATCGCGCCGCCATCCCGCACTATTGGCTGGTCGATCCCATGGCCGAGACGTTGACCGTGTACCGCTGGAACGCCGAGGCGTACATGCTCGTGCTGACCGCGGAACGGGGCGAGCGCGTGCGCGCGGAGCCGTTCGACGCCATCGAGCTCGACGTCGGTCTGCTGTTCGGCGACGACCCGAAGGACTGACGGCTAAAACGACGCGGCGCCGGTCTCGCTTGGGCGGCCGACGAACGCGCGGTTCAAAGCAGCTTGTCGGGCGTGATCGGCAAATCGCGGATGCGGCGCCCGGTGGCGTGGTACACGGCGTTGGCGATGGCCGCGCCCACGCCGGTGATCCCAATTTCGCCCACGCCTTTGGCGCCGACCTCGTTCACGTAGGGATCGACCTCGTCGACGGTCACGATCTCGATGCGCGGCACGTCCGCGTGAACCGGCACGTGGTAGTCGGCGAGATCCCGGGTGGCGATGCGCCCGCTCCGCTCGTCGCGCCAGGTGTGCTCGTGCAGGGCGAGCCCGATGCCCCAGATGATACCGCCCTGGAGCTGGCTCGCCGCGGTCTTGGCGTTCAGGATCGTCCCCGCCGCAAAAGCCCCCACGAAGCGGCTCACGCGAACCACGCCGAGCTCCTCGTCCACCTTGACCTCGGCGAACTGCGCGCCGAAGGAGTGCGTCGCATAGCGTTTGCGGTCCGCCTTCTCCCGATTGTCGACCTTGGCCACGATCTCGCGGCCCCCGCTGCGCGCCACGATCGCCGCGAACGGATCCCGCCGCGCGCGATCCGCCTTGGCGAAGAGAGCGCCGTCCGCCGCGTCGATGGCGTCGAGCGCGAGCCCATGGAGCGGCGAGCGCGGATCGGCCGCCGCCGCCTCCGCGAGCTTCTTCCGAACCGCGAGCCCCGCCATTTTGACCGCCGAGCCCACGCTGGCCGCCGTCGACGACCCGCCCGAGTTGGGCGTCTCCGGGAGCGCCGTATCGCCCAGCTCGAAGCGCACCTGGTCCAGCGGCAAGGTCAGCGCGTCCGCCGCGATCTGCGTCATGATCGTGTACGTCCCGGTGCCGATGTCTTGCGAGCCGGCCTGCACGAGCGCGCTCCCATCGGCGCGCACCCGCGCGATCGCCGAGGCCGCGCGCTGGTGCGCAGGGTAGGTGGCGGTCGCCATTCCCCAGCCGACCAGCCAGCGCCCATCCCGCATCGAGCGCGGCGCGGCCGTCCTGCGCGACCAGCCGAACTGCTCCGCCCCGCGACGGTAGCAGTCGCGAAGGGATTTGCTCGACCAAGGCTTCTTCTCGTCCGGATCCTCGTCCGCGTAGTTGCGCAGCCGCAGCTCGATGGGATCCAAGCCGAGCGCATACGCGAGCTCGTCCATCGCCGACTCCAGCGCAAAGGTGCCAGGCGCCTCACCCGGCGCGCGCGTAAATGTCGGCGTGGGGATATCGAGCCGCACCAGCCGGTGCGAGGTGCTCACGTTGGGGCACGCGTAGAGCTTTCGCGTCTGGAGCGCGGCCGGCTCCACGAACTCGTCGACCCGCGATGTGGCCGAGATCACGTCGTGGGCGATGACGGTCAGCTTTCCGTTCGCATCGGCGCCGAGCGCCACCTTTTGCACCGTGTGCGATCGATGCCCGACCAGGGAGAACATCTGCTGCCGGCTCAAGACCAGCTTCACACCGCGCCCCGTCAGCTTGGCGGCCATGGCCGCCATGGCGATGTACGACCAAGGCGATCCCTTGCACCCAAAGCCGCCGCCCACGTAATGCGAAATGACCCGTACGTTCTCCTTTGGGATGCCGAAGAGAAGCGCAAACCGATCGCGCACCGCGAAGATGCCTTGGGTCGTCACATAGAGGGTGGCCCGGTCGCCCGCGTGCCAGATGGCGATGGCGGCGTGCGGCTCCATGGGGTTGTGGTGCTCGGTCGGCGTCGTATACGTTTGCTCGACCCGAACCTTGGCCGCCGCGAGCCCCGCCTCCCGATCGCCGCGGTTCGAGTCCAGCTCGAAGCGCGAGGTGGCCGGCTTGTACGCGCGCGGCAACTCCGCCGTCATGTCCACGGTGGACGCGCTGCCCGCGTAGCGTACGACCACCAGGCGCGCCGCGTGGCGCGCGCGCTCCAGCGTATCGGCGACCACCACCGCGATGGGTTGATCGTTGAAGCGAACCGCATCGTCCTGAAAGAGCTGGTGCGCCCGATCGTTGGGGCTCGTCTTTTTGTCGATGCCGGGGAGCTTGGGCGCATTGAGGTGCGACATCACGGAGAGCACCCCGGGTGCGCGCTCGGCCTCCCGCGCGTCGAACGTGGTGATGCGGCCGCGCGCGATGGTGCTGGTCACCACCACGGCGTGCGCCACGTTGGCCACGCCCGTCTCCGCGGGGAAGACCGCCTTGCCGGTGACCTTCAGCCGCGCATCGATGCGGTCGATGCCTTTGCCCACGTTCGATGCGCTCACGCCATACCTCCCGCCCTCTCCAGCGCGCGCACGATCACCCGCTGCGCGAGCGCGACCTTGAACGCGTTGCCCGGCCGGGTGCGCGCTCCTTCCACGGCGGCCGCGGCCGCCCGCTCGAACGCCGAACGCTGCGGAGCTTGCCCGATCAGCCGTTGCTCGGCCTCCCGGCTGCGCCATGGCTTGGTGGCCACACCGCCGAGGGCGATGCGCGCATCCCGAACCACGCCGCCCTCGAGGTGCAGCGCCACCGCCGCCGAGGCCAGCGCAAAGGCGTACGACGCCCGATCGCGCACCTTCACGTAAGCCGATCGCGCCGCCAAGCGCGTGGCGGGAAGGGTGATGCCGCTCACCAGCTCCCCGCGCGCCAGCACCGTCTCGACCTCCGGATGCGCGCCCGGGACGACATGAAAATCGCCGATGGGCACCGAGCGCTCGCCCTCGGATCCGCGCACGTGCACCACCGCATCGAGCGCCACCAACGCCACGCACATGTCCGAGGGGTGCACCGCGATGCAGTGCTCGCTCCCGCCCAGCACCGCGTGCATGCGCACATACCCGTCCAGGGCCGCGCAGCCCGAGCCCGGCTTGCGCTTGTTGCACGCCGGTACCCCCACGTCGCGAAAGTATGTGCAGCGCGTTCGCTGAAGCAGATTTCCGCCCACGGAGGCCATGTTGCGCAGCTGGGGCGACGCGCCGGACAGCAGCGCCTCCGACAAAACCGGAAAGCGCGCCCGCACCTGGGGGTGCCACGCCACGTCGCTATTTTTGACCAGCGCCCCCACGAAGAGCGCCCCGTTCGGCCGCGCCTCGATGGCCGCCCACGGGAGCGCGTTCAGATCGATCAAGCGCGACGGTTCGTGCACGCCCAGCCGCACCAGGTCGACCACCCCCGTCCCGCCGGCGATGCACTCGGCGCCGGGCGAGGCCGCCGCCTTTCGCGCCGACGCTTCGTCCGTGGGACGCACATAGCCAAATGGGTTCATGATGCGCTCCGGGGCGATCGGGCGAGCTGAATCGCCGAAATGATGTTCGAGTGAGCACCGCAACGGCAGATGTTGCCGCTCATCTCCTCGCGCACCTCGTCGTCCGTGCGCGCGTGCCCTTCGTGGAGAAGAGCCACCGCGCTCATGATTTGACCGGGGGTGCAATAGCCGCACTGGAGCGCGTCGCAGGCGATGAAGGCCGACTGCATCGGGTGGAGCTCGTCCCCTTTGGCGAGCCCCTCGATGGTGGTGATCGGGCGGCCCTCCACCATGATCGCCAGGGTGAGGCACGCGTGCACGCGCCGCCCGTCGACGAGCACCGTGCACGCGCCGCACTGACCGTGGTCGCACCCCTTCTTCGTGCCCGTGAGCCCGCACCGCTCGCGAAGGGCATCGAGCAGCGATACGCGCGGCTCGATGCGCACCCGCCGCGCTTCGCCGTTGACATGCAACACCACGTCGCGCTCGAGCGCCCCGTCCGCCGAAGAACCCGTCGCCAGGCTCCCGCTCGAAACACCGCCGTAGCGCGCCGCTTCCTTTCCGCCACACGCCTCCAGCAGCGCCAGCGCAAAGCCCGCGAGCAAGCTCGAAAGGACCAACTCGCGCCGGGACACGCCGCGCGCTTCGGTCGCCATGGTGCGTCCTGCCACCGAAAGAGCCGACACGAGCATCCCCAAGGTCGGCTCCATGGGCCGCGCGGCCCGCGTGGTCGGCGCAGCGGGCGTGCTCGCCGCGCTCGGCGCGTCGGGCGCATCGTGCGTGCCGGGTGGCCAACGATGAACAAAACGGAGCTTGGAGCGCCCATCGACGATGAAGAACGCGGGGTAAGCGCGTTCGACGCCATAGCTCGCCCGAAGCGCATCCAGGTATTCGCGGTCCAGCTCCTGGGACCCTACGCAGAGCTCCCAATCGTCATCGGGGCGAAAGCACCAAATGCCGTCGCTCGAGACCATGACGAGCACCGCCCCTAGGCCGCGCAGCTCGGCACGGAGCGCCTGGATCGTGGAATCCGGCGCGTCCCGCCAACCGCAGCCGTCGAAGAAGGTCAGCAGCATCGCTTGGCCCGCGAAGGCTTTCGGCATGACCTTTCGCCCGCGCCGATCGCGCACGTCGAAAGGTGGCACGCGCTGCCCCACATCGAGCCGCGCCTCGACCGTCATGTCTCAACCGTCATGGAGTCCATGGTAACGAACACCATGCGCCCGAAGGGGCCGCGACGTCGAATTCAAAATATCAACGGCGAGCCATCGAATTTTTCGATGATCGCGCCGCCACCCGCGCGGCCCGTGCGATCCCTCGCGCCGCTCGGGCCACCCCCCGCGAAGTCCGCCGCTTTGCGCGGATCACCGCGAGGCTCTTCGTAAGCTGACGCGTGAGCCGCTTGTCCGCCCCGCGCGCGGCCCGTTGAACGAGCGCCACCACGGCCCTCTCCTCCGCCCTGTCGATCGGGCTTGCTTTGCCTCCCCGCGGACCCGTTCTTGCGCTCGCTTTCGCGCGCAGCATGTCGCCGAGCCAGCCATCGGTAAAGGCCTCGAACACCGCAGGATGCACGTAGCACTTCCGACACACCGAGGGTGTATTGCCCAGGTGTTTTGCTACCTCTTTGATGACCTCGGACATGGCCTTTTTGGTGGGCTTCACATCGGCATCGGCCATGAGCGCGGCCAGCGCGCGCGCCGCCAGAACGGTGCCGGCCCAGGTACGGAAGTCCTTCGCCGTGAACTCGCTGCCGGCCATGGATCGAATGTATTCGTTCACATCCGACGATTCGATGCTGCACGAGCCGCCGGTTTCGTCGAGGTATTGGAAGAGCTCCTGACCGGGTAGATCGCCGCATTGCGCTACGATGCGCGCGAGCTGCCGGTCCTCCACATCGATGACGTGCTTTTTGCCGCTCTTGCCGCGAAAATGGAAATGAAGGCGGGGGCCGTCGACGTCCACGTGCCGGCCGCGCAAGGTCGTCAGACCAAACGAGCCGTTCTTGCGCGCATATTCTTCGCTGCCGATGCGGATGCGCGTGAGCTCCAGAAGACGGACCACCGTGGCGAGGACCTTCTCGCGCGGTAGCCCGCGCTGGCGGAGGTGGCGCTCCGTGGCGCGCCGAATTTTGGGCAGCGCGCGCGCGAACGCCACGAGCTTGTCGTATTTGCTTTCATCGCGCACCTCGCGCCAGCGCGGGTGATAAATATACTGCTTTCGCCCTTTGGCGTCGCGCCCGGTGGCTTGAATGTGGCCATTCGCATCGGGCGCGATCCATACGCCGGTCCACGCGGGCGGTATCACCAGCGCGCGAATGCGTTTCAGGGTGGCGGGGTCGCGGACCTGCGCTCCGTTCGTCGCCACGTACCGAAAGCCGCCGCCGCACCGCACGCGGCGAATTCCGGGGGAAGCATCGCTGACGTAGCGCAAGCCCGCCGACTTCGCCACCGCCACCGATTCGATGGCGGAGGACGCGGCCAGACCAACGACGGAATCGTGCATTTGGGGCTTTCTCGACCTTCCTGTGTTTAGCTATTTCCCTTTCGCCTTGCTCGTCTTGCCCGCCTTGCGCTTGGCGACGCGCGGGCTCGCGGAGGCCACCTTGCGCTTCGTCGCCGGGCGCTTCTCCGCGGACTCCACGTCGCGTCCGCGGGGCGCCGTGCTTCGCGTGCTCGGCCCGGTGCTTCGCGTACGGGGCGCGGCGCTTTGCGTGCGAGACGCCGTGCTTCGCGTGCTGGACCCGGAGCTCCGCGCGCTGGGCCCCGTGCTTCGCGTACTCGAGCCCGTACTTCGAGCCCGCGATGGGGTGGCGGAGCGCGCGCTCGATCCGGCACCGCGCGCGCGCGCCGTCCCGCCCCGCCCGGCGCGGGTGCTCGAGCGTGTAGACCCGCGCGAACCGGTGCTCTCGCTGCCGTCTCGGGCGACGAATTTGGCGAACCGACTCGGCTTGCCCGCGGTCGTGCGCTCCTGAAAGAGAAACGCCAGACCCTTCTCTTCGAAGGCGTCGAAGAACTGGTCCCACGAGACCTCCTCGAGCCTGCCCTCGCCGCTGTAACCCGGAAAGTCGATGCGAAGGACGCCCAGATCTCCCCGGGCTCGTCCCGTTTGTTTGACGTGCGCCGGGTGGCCGCCGCGCGACTCGGCCCACTTGCGAATACGATTGTGATCGGTCGTTCGAATCGCTTGTGTCATGGTTTCTCCTTTGGCTGATGCGCGATGCCTTGCACCTGCCTCACCTGCTGCAGGGACGTGTGCATCGCCCGCGCCAAAGGCGTAATCGGCGATCGCGCCGTCCCATTCCCGCTCCGTGATCGAGGCGGGACACATTTGCATTCGCCTTCGAAGAGCGCCTTCGCCGCGATGCAAAGTGCCACAGCTCGCAGACTCGGCGTCATCGCGCGGAAGTTGGCTTTGTACATCTTTGTACATCGTTTCGGTGCCAAATCGGATTTCTCGACGGAGTTGGCATGCGCATCGCTCTAGGGCTTCCGCCATGGCACACGTACTCGTTACGGGGGGCGCTGGGTTCATTGGATCGCACGTCGCGGACCACCTGCTCGCACGCGGGCACCGCGTTCGTGCTCTCGACAACCTCAATCCGCAAGTGCACGGTGCGGATCGACGCCGGCCGAAATATCTGCACCCCGACGTCGAGCTCGTGGTCGGCGACGTCCGCGATCGCCGCGCGGTGGGCACGGCGCTCGACGGGATCGACGCCGTCGTTCACCTCGCTGCCCTCGTCGGCGTGGGCCAGAGCATGTACCAAATCGAGGAGTACACGTCGGTCAACACGCTCGGCACGGCGGTGTTGCTCGAAGCGCTTTCGTCCAAACGCGTCGAACGGCTGGTGGTCGCCTCGAGCATGAGCGTCTATGGCGAGGGGCTCTACCGCGACCCGGAAGGTCGAATCACCGAGGCCGCCGCGCGCAACCGCGCGGACCTCAAGGAAGGCCGGTGGGAGCCCCGTGCGCTCGATGGCGCTCCGCTCTCGGCGCTGCCGACGCCCGAGCTCAAGTCGCCCAACCTCGAGTCGGTGTATGCATTGTCGAAATACGATCAGGAGCGCCTCTCGCTCATCGTCGGGCGCGCCTATGGCATCCCCACCGTGGCGCTGCGCTTCTTCAACGCGTACGGGCCGCGCCAGGCGCTCTCGAACCCGTACACCGGCGTGCTCGCTATTTTTGCCTCGCGGCTCCTGAATGGAAACCGCCCGCTGGTGTTCGAGGACGGACTGCAGCAGCGCGATTTCGTCAGCGTCCACGACGTCGCGCGCGCCTGCCTCCTCGCCATGGAGTCGAAGAGCGCCCCGGGGCAGGTCTACAACGTGGGCAGCGGCCGCTCGGTCACCGTCCTGGAGGTCGCCCGCATGATCGCCAAGGCCGTGGGGCGCCCCGAGCTCTTGCCGGAGCTCACGGGCCGCTACCGCGCGGGCGATATTCGGCATTGCTTCGCCGATATCTCGCTCGCCCAGCGCGAGCTCGGCTACCAGCCCACCGTCACCCTGGAACGAGGAATCGAGGAGCTCTCGCAGTGGCTCCGCGGACAGGTCGCGCGCGATCGGGTCGCGGACGCCAGGGCGGAGCTCGAAACACGAGGGCTCACACTATGAACGCGACACCCATGCAAGGTGCGACCGCCGTCATCACGGGTGGCGCCGGCTTCATCGGAAGTAACCTCGCCCACCGTCTCCTGTCGATGAACTGCCATGTCATCGTGCTCGACAACCTGTCGCGCGCCTCGGTCTCGAGCAACCTCGAGTGGCTCCGCGAGCAGCACCCCCACGGGCTCGAGGTGGTGGTGGCCGACGTTCGCGACGCAACAGCTGTACGCCGGTGCGTAGCGCGTGCATCCCATGTCTTCCACTTCGCGGCGCAGGTGGCCGTCACCTCCAGCTTGAGCGACCCGGAATACGACTTCGACGTGAACGCGCGCGGCACCCTGAACGTGCTGGAGGCCGTGCGCGCCACGGAGAAGCATCCACATGTATTCTACACATCCACCAACAAAGTGTACGGCGGCCTGGACGACCTCGAGCTGATCGAGACCAGCAGCCGCTACGAGCCCCGCAACGCGCGCGTCCGCGACGAGGGCATCGCCGAGGACCGGCCGCTCGACTTCCACAGCCCGTACGGCTGCTCCAAAGGGACCGCGGACCAATACGTGCTCGACTACGCGCGCAGCTACGACATACCCGCCGTGGTATTTCGAATGAGCTGCATCTACGGACCGAGGCAGTTCGGCACCGAAGACCAAGGATGGGTCGCGCATTTTCTGATCCAGGCCCTGCGCGCGGCGCCCATTACCATTTACGGAGACGGCAAACAGGTGCGCGATCTCCTGTTCGTCGACGACCTGATGGCCGCCTTCCTCGCGGCCGAGGGCCACATGGATCGCGTGCGCGGGAAGGCCTTCAACATCGGCGGCGGCGTGGACAACAGCGTGAGCCTCCTCGAGCTCTTCGCGCTCCTGGAGGCGCGCTTCGGCATGCGGCCCGCGCTCCACCGCGACCTCTGGCGCCTCGGCGATCAGCGCTATTACGTCACCAACACCGAGCGCTTCGGTTCCCTCACCGGCTGGGCACCTCGGGTAGGCGTGCGCGAGGGGGTCGAGCGCCTGCTCCTTTGGCTCGCCGATACGCGGGGCCGGCTGCTCCCGCGAAGTTGCGATTTGGGGGCAGCATGAAGGTCGCCCTCGTCAACCCGCGCTGGGCCTTCGACGGCAGCATCTACTTCGGCTGCCGCGCGCCGCACCTGCCGCTGGAGTTCGGCTATTCCAAGGCGCTGCTCGAGCAGGAGGGGCACTCTGCGCTCCTCATCGACGCCCAGCTGCACGCGCTCGAGCTCGACGACGTGCGCAGCGCGCTGCGCGACTTCGAGCCCGACATGATCGTGCTCACCACCGCGCCGAGCTACCTCTTTTGGCGCTGCGCCCCGCCCGAGCTGCGCATCCCGCGCCGAACGGCCGACGCCATCCGCGACTACGCGCCCTACCTGGTCGTCGTCGGACCGCACGCCTCCACCACCCCGCGCGCCACCTTGCGCAAGCTCGGCGCCGACGTGGCCGTCTTGGGTGAGTGCGAAGAGATCCTCGTCCAGCTCGCGTCCACCCCGCCCGAACGCTGGCGCGAGCTCTCCTCCATCGCCTACCGCGAAGACGACGGGCGCGCCGTGATCTCGGGAAAGCCGCACGCGGCCGACATGACCCGCTCGCCCGTGCTCGTATGGCCCGACGCGACGATCGCGTCCCACCTCCATCATCACCACCGCTTCGATCAGGAGCCGGACGGTCCGGGCGCCGAGGTCGAGACGTCGCGCGGGTGCCCGTACCACTGCACCTTCTGCGCGAAGGACAACTTTCGAGACCGGTTTCGCAAG
This sequence comes from Sorangiineae bacterium MSr11954, assembly GCA_037157815.1. Taxonomy (NCBI): domain Bacteria; kingdom Pseudomonadati; phylum Myxococcota; class Myxococcia; order Myxococcales; family Pendulisporaceae; genus Pendulispora; species Pendulispora albinea. The sequence continues at coordinate 11,005,306 of CP089984.1, read as the reverse complement.
CGCCCGCTCCACGTGGTGCTCGAGGAGGTCGACCGCCTCGTCGCACAGGGCGTTCGATACATCTATTTCATCGACGAGATCTTCGTCCCCGATCGCCCGCTGCTCGAGGCGCTGATCCCGCGCCGTATCGCCTTCGGGGTCCAGATGCGCATCGACAATTGGTCGAAGGAGATGCTCGCCTTGCTGGGCGCCGCGGGGTGCGTATCGATCGAGGCGGGCGTGGAGAGCATCTCGCCGCAGGGCCGCTCGCTCCTCGCCAAGCGCTGCAAGCTCTCGACCCCCGAGCTCACCGAGCTCCTGCTCTTGGCCAAGCGCCACGTCGCCTTCGTGCAGGCCAACCTGCTCGACGGAAAGTTCGACGATCCCCAGGAGCTCGCGCGCTGGCGCGACGATCTATCGCGCGGCGGCGTTTGGTCCAACGATCCGGTGCCGCTCTTCGCCTATCCCGGCTCCCCCGAGTACACCTTGCGCTGGGGCCCGCCGGACGATGTGGCCTGGGAGCGCGCGCACGCCGACTACTTGGAGCGATTTCGCGCCTTCAGCGACATTCAGGAGCAGGCGCCCGCGTCCCTCGACGAGCTCGAATCATGAAGCGCATGCGAACCATTCTCATGACGTGCGACGCGGTCGGCGGCGTGTGGACGTACGCCTTGAACCTGGCCAGGGCCTTCGAGGAGAGCGACCTCGTGCGGGTCGTTCTAGCGGTGCTCGGCCCGCTGCCCAACGCCTCGCAGCGCGCGGCCGCGCGGAGCATTCGAGGGCTCGATCTCTTCGCGCTGGAGTGCCGGCTCGAGTGGATGGACGACCCGTGGGCCGACGTCGAACGCAGCGGGGAGTGGCTGCTCGATCTGGAGAAGCGCATCCGGCCCGACGTTATCCACCTGAACATGTACGCGCACGGCTCCCTCCCATTTTGCGCCCCCGTCATGACGGTCGCGCACTCGTGCGTGGCGTCGTGGTGGAGCGCGGTGAAGAAAGAGTCGCTGCCGGCCCGCTACCGAATCTACCGCGACGAGGTGCGCGCGGCGCTCGCCTCGGTCCGCGCGGTGGTCGCGCCCACGCGCGCCATGCTCGACGCCGTGCAGACCTTCTACGGTGAAACCGCGCACGGCTTGGTGATCCACAATGGCGCGCCGCCCTGGCCCTCGCCCAAGCTGCCGAAGGCGCCGGCGGTGCTCTCGCTCGGCCGGATCTGGGACGAGGCGAAGAACATCGAGGCCCTCTCCGCCGTCGCGCATCGCATCCCCTGGCCCATTTACGTGGCCGGCTCCCCCGCGCACCCCGACGGCACGGACCGCGTACCCCACGGTGTTCGCGCGCTCGGCTGGCTCGGGCGGGAAGCGCTCGCCGGCTGCCTCGGGCGCGCGTCCATCTACGCGCACCCCGCGCGCTACGAGCCCTTCGGCCTGGCGCCGCTCGAGGCCGCGCACGCCGGCTGCGCGCTCGTCCTGGGCGACATTTCGAGCCTGCGCGAGATCTGGGGCGACGCCGCGCTCTACGTCCCGCCGGAAGATCACGACGCGCTGGCGGCCGCCATCCGCGCGCTCATCGACGATCCCGCGCTGCGCGTCCGCATGAGCGAGCGCGCCCGCTTTCGAGCGCGCCGATTCCCCTCCAGCGCACAGGCCCGAGCGTACCTCAACCTCTACGACCGACTCATGGCACCGAGGCTCGCGATCCGACGAAACGCCGCTGTGTCCCTGGACTACTGACCACCATGCAAATTGCCCTGTTCTGCCATTCGATCCTCTCCGACTGGAACCATGGAAATGCGCACTTCCTCCGCGGGGTGAGCGTCGAGCTCATGGAGCGCGGCCACGCGCTGCGCATCTTCGAGCCGCGCGACGGGTGGAGCATGACGAACCTGGTGGCCGAGCAAGGCAAGTCCGTGCTCGAGGGCGTGCGCGCCGCGTTCCCTTACCTCGCGCCCAATTTCTACGATCCCGAGACGCTCGATCTCGATCAAGCCCTCGACTGCGTCGATCTCGTCCTGGTGCACGAGTGGAGCGCGCCCGATCTGGTGCGCCGCATCGGTGAGCACCGCGCCCGCGCGCGCAGCTACCGCGTCCTCTTCCACGATACGCACCACCGCGCCATCACCCAACCCGAGGCCATGCGCGCTTACGACCTCTCGCACTACGATGGCGTGCTCGCGTTTGGCGAGGTGCTGCGCGCGCTCTACATGGAGCGCGGATGGGCCGCGCGCGCGTGGACATGGCACGAAGCGGCCGACACGCGCATCTTCCGTCCCCTCGCACCCGACGCGGCGGGCGCGACCAACGCCGGCGCGCCGGCGGGCGACGTCGTTTGGATCGGCAACTGGGGCGACGACGAGCGCACCGCCGAGCTCCACGAATTTCTCTTGGAACCCATGACCCGCCTCGGTTTGCGAGGACGGGTCCACGGGGTGCGCTACCCGCCCGAGGCCCTCTCCGCGCTGGCCGCGGCGAACCTGGCCTACGGCGGGTGGCTCCCCAATCATCGCGTGCCGCATGTCTTTGCTTCCTTTCGCTCCACCGTTCACATCCCCCGGCGTCCGTATGTCGAGGCGCTCCCGGGCATACCCACCATTCGCCCTTTCGAGGCGCTCGCGTGTGGTATCCCGCTGGTCAGCAGCCCGTGGTCGGACGTCGAGGGGCTCTTTTCGCCTGGAGAAGATTATCTCGTCGCGCGCAGCGGCGCCGAGATGCAGCAGCATCTACGTTCCTTGATGTTCGACGCCTCCCTGCGCCGCGCGCTCGCGGAGCATGGATTGCAAACGATCCGCGCGCGCCATACGTGCGCGCATCGCGTCGACGCCTTGCTCGCGATTGCCGATGAAATTGGCGTCCAACGAGGAGTCTCGTCATGAAAACAGGTCTGAACATCGGATTTTTCGGGTCCAGTTTGGTGTCCGCCTACTGGAACGGCGCGGCCACGTATTATCGCGGCATCATCAAAGCGCTGCACGCCCTCGGGCACCGGGTGACCTTCTACGAGCCCGACGCGTTCGAACGGCAAAAGCACCGCGATATCCCGGACCCTCCATGGGCCGACGTGGTGGTGTATCCCGCCGAGGATCCGGCCGCCGTATCGCGGCTGGTGGAGAACGCCGCGCGCAAAGCCGATGTCCTGGTCAAGGCCAGCGGGGTAGGGGTGCTCGACAACGTCCTCGAGGCGGCCGTCCTCGCGTACAAACGCGCGGGGCAGACCACCATCTTCTGGGACGTGGACGCCCCCGCCACCCTGGCGCGCATCCGCCAGGCCCGCAAAGACCCGCTGGGGGAGCTGATACCGCACTACGATTGGATATGGACCTACGGCGGCGGCGACGCGGTGGTGAACGCCTATCGCTCGCTGGGCGCGCGCGCGTGCGTACCGATTTACAACGCGGTCGACCCCGAAACGCACTTTCCTGTCCTGCCCGAGGCGAGGCTCACGGCCGACGTCTCCTTGCTGGCCAATCGACTGCCGGATCGGGAGGAGCGCATCGACGAGTTCTTCTTCCGCCCGGCGGCCAGCTTGCCCAATGGCACCTTTCTCCTCGGAGGCAATGGCTGGCACGACAAGCCTTTGCCCCCCAACGTGCGCACCCTCGGCCATGTGTACACGGCGGACCACAACGCGCTCTTCGCTTCATCGAACCTGGTATTGAACGTATCGCGGAACGACATGGCCACCGTGGGCTATTCCCCCGCGACGCGCGTCTTCGAAGCCGCGGGGGTGGGCGCGTGCATCATCACCGACGCATGGGACGGCATCGATTTCTTCTTCGAGCCCGGCCATGAAATCCTGGTGGCCCAGGACGGCGATCACGTCACGGAGCTCGTTCGCAGCACCTACCCCGGAAGGGCTCGGGACATCGGAGCTTCGGCGCGCCAGCGCGTGCTGCGGGATCACACATACACCATTCGCGCGCACCAAATCGAATCGCTCTTGGTGCACCAACGAGACAACGTCCTCCTGATGGGATACGCATGACATCGTACACCTTCGTTTTCCTCGGACTGTCGATCACCTCCTCCTGGGGCAATGGCCACGCGACCACCTACCGGGGCCTCTTGCGCGAGCTGGCGGCGCGCGGGCACCAGGTCGTCTTCCTCGAGCGCGATCTCCCGTTTTACGCCGACAACCGCGACCTGCCCTCGCCGAGCTTCGCCCGAACGTACCTCTATGGAAGCCTCGACGAGCTCCGCGAGAGGTACGCGGACATGGTTCGCGACGCCGATCTGGTGGTGGTCGGCTCGTACGTACCCGAGGGAATCGACGTGGGCGCGTGGGTCCAAGCCACCGCCCGCGGCTGCACGGCCTTCTACGATATCGACACCCCCGTGACCTTGCGGCAGATCGAGCGAGGACGATGCGAATACCTCTCACGCGAGCTCATCTCGAGCTACGATCTCTATTTATCGTTCACCGGCGGCCCCACCTTGGGCTTCTTGGAACGCGATTATGGCGCCCGCTGCGCGCGCCCGCTCTATTGCAGCTTCGACCCCGAGCTGTATTACCCCGAGCACCCCGAGCGTGACGCGGAGCTGCGCTGGGATTTGGGATATTTGGGGACGTACAGCGATGATCGCCACCCCACCATGGAGAACTTGCTCTTCAAATCGGCGCGGGCATGGCCCGAGGGCCGCTACATCGTGGCGGGCCCGCAATATCCGAGCACGATCGCTTGGCCCTGGAACGTCGAGCGGGTGGAGCACCTCTCGCCGCAGGAGCACCGGGCCTTTTACGGTTCGCAACGATACACGCTGAACATCACGCGCCGCGATATGATCGACGCGGGGTATTCGCCGAGCGTGCGCCTCTTCGAGGCCGCGGCGTGCGAGACCCCGGTGCTCAGCGACCGCTGGAGCGGGATCGAGACGTTCTTCAAGCCGGGTTGGGAAATCGCCTTGGTGGAGACGCCGTCTCAGATCCTTCAATATTTGCGCGATGTTAAGGAGCCGGCCCGGCTGGCCATGGCCAAGCGCGCGCGAAAGCGGGCGTTGGCGGAGCACACCGCGGCTCACCGCGCCGAGTCGCTCGAGCGCTACACGGCCGAAGTCCTCGCCCTCCGCGCCGCACGCGAGCGCAAACCGGCGGCGCGCCGTGCGCGCATTTCGTGTTGATCCATGCTGGTGTTCGCCGATGCGGAACGGCTGCGCGACCCGCGGGCTGCACTCGTTCAGCTGCGGGCGCGTTTGGGCGCGATGGTGGGCCATGGCGTCATGCAGCGCCGCGACGACGTTGCGCAGCGTCGCGACGGCGTTGCGCAGCGTCGCGACTGTGTCGTGCGTGGCGGCGACGCGCAGCTCCGCAATGGCAGTGTGCGTGGCGGCGACTGTGTCGTGCGTGGCGGTGACGCGCGGGCGTGGATTGAGCGTCATGCGGCGATCGCGGCGCTCTTCATCGACGCGGCGGAGATCGTTCAGGGGTTGCTCGACGATGATTTTCGCCGCACGGGGCGCGATCGGCCGCATGCGCTCGGAAGCGCGGCGTTGCGGCTCTCCGTGCTCTTGGCGCGTGCGCTTCGTTCGAGCTTCGTCGGAGGCGAAGGATCGAGCCTCGTCGGAGGCGAGGAGGCGCTGGACCCGGCCATGGTGGACGAGCTCCTCGCCATGCCGCTCCCGGAGTGCGTTCACGCGCGCGCCCTCGAGGGGTACGCGCATTATGCGCTCTATCCCGAGACGTACTTCATCGCGGCGGACCGCGCGCAGCGCGTGCACACAGGGCCGTGGAGCGTCATCGGCATTCGCAGCATCGGCGTCAGCCTGGCGGCATGCGTCGCGGCGGCTTTGAACACGTCGTTGACGGATGTCTTTAGCGTCCGGCCCGTAGGGCACCCGTTTGCGCGGACCCTGGAGCTCGATCCTGCGTTGGCGGAACGCATCCTCGACGGGCGCGACCGGCGCGCTTATGCCATTGTCGACGAAGGGCCCGGCTTATCGGGCAGCTCCTTTGGGAGCGTCTCCGATTGGCTCGAGGATCGCCGCGCATCCCGTATTCACTTCTTTCCCAGCCACGCCGGCGATATCGGACCGCAGGGTAGCGCGCGCCACCGGGCGCGCTGGGCGCGGTGCGCGCGCCATATGGCCGATTTCGACGCCATCTTCGGACCCCATGCTCCCCCCTCCATCCGCTTTGCGAATTGGTTTCCGGCCCTTCGCGAGCCAGCTGCGGGCACCCTCGGCGGCGCCGACCCAAGCGCCCATTGGCAAGACCTGAGCGGCGGCGCCTGGCGCGCGCATCGTTTCGACCGCGAGAGCGATTGGCCGCCCTGCATCGCCATGCGCGAACGCCGCAAATTCCTCGTGCGCCCGGGCGGTTCGGACAGTGCGAGCCATTCGGCAGACGCCGGCTCGGAAGGCAAAGCATGGCTCCTCCGATTCGCAGGGCTCGGCCACTACGGCGAAGCCGCCATGGAGCGCGCCCGCGCCTTGACCGCCGCGGGCCTCATCCCCCCCGCCACCGCCTTTCGCCATGGGTTCATCGCCAGCGAATGGCTGGCGCGCTACATCCCATTACCGGCCGCCGCCTCGCGCGGCCGACAAATCGACCGCGCCGCCCTCCTCGACGCGGTGGCCCGCCATTTGTCGTTTTTATCCCGCACCTACCCCGCGCCCGACGCCCCCGGCGCACGACCGCCGCAGCTGCTCGAAATGCTCGTATGCAACCTCCGCGAAGCCCTCGGCGACGAGCTCGCGCGCGACGCGCACGCCCGATGGGCGGCACATCTCCCCGAGCTCGACGCCCACCACACCCCCGTTCGCAGCGACAATAAAATGCACGCGTGGGAGTGGTTGATCGACCCCGCCGGCCATATCCTCAAAACCGACGCGCTCGACCACCATGCGGCCCACGACCTCATTGGCGCCCAAGATATCGGATGGGATATGGCCGCCGCCCGGGTCGAGCTCGACTTATCCGACACGGAATACGAATCCCTCATCCGCCGAATGGCGCGCGAAACCGCGCGCACCCACCCGCGCATCGCGCTCGCCTTTTACGAGCTCGCCTATGTCTCGTTCCAATGGGCCCTTCATGCCCTCGAGCGCCAATCGCTCCCCCAGGCCCACCCCGAGCACCGCCGGCTCGACGTGGCGTGCGCCCGCTACGCCGCCTATGCATACCGCCGCGTCATTCGCGCGCAGAACTCCGCATAGTCCTCGATCCGCTGCGGGGGGCTCGTATGATCGGCCCGCACCCCGCACGAATCGGGCGTAAAGCAATACGTCAAGGTCACGTCGAAGGGATCGAGCGCGCGCACCAGCCGATCCAGCCACGCCTCTGCGCCCGGCCGCAAGCTATCTGCCCAGCTCAGGCCCGTGCGCACCTTGCGCACCCCCAGCTTTCGGAACCACTGTACGGCGTCGTCCAGGCGATGATCTTCGAAATGGAACCATTGGCAAATGCCCAGGGCGGGCGTGTAATCGGTAAAGTGGCGGAGCGCCCGCTTCGGTGTGCCATCCTCGCGCAGAAGGCCCATATAGAAATGGCGGTAGTACGAGGAGCCCTCCGCCTCCCGGTGCCGGGTGGTCGCCGGCCACGCGCGCGGCAAATCGTACAGGCTGTACCAATGCACGCGCGGCGCCTTGTTCAAAATGAGCTCCGCCGTGCGCCGCAATCCAAACTCCTGGACCTCCTCGGCGCCGAAGGTCGAGACGCCCACCTCCGAGACCCAGACGGGGTGCGTCGTAACATTCGCGACCGACGCGATCTTGTCCGGCCACTCGTCGAGTTGCCAGTGGTTCCAATCGAGCGGAAACCCATGGATCGCCACCGCGTCGACGGCTTCGAGCGTGCCCCGGCGCGCCATGTTTTGAATGAACTCCGGGTCGATGGGCGAAATGCCCCCGAGCACCCGGGTGATCGACGGCGCCTCGGCGCGGATGGCTTCGCCGGCCATGCGGGTCATTTTGGCGTAGATGGCCCAATCGGGATCGAGCTGCGCGTCCCAGTGCGACATGTTGTTCGGCTCGTTCCACAGCATCACGGCTTCGACGCTCACGGGACCTCCCCTCGCTGGCAAATGAGCACTTCTTCCTCCGGATGATCGAGGATGACGAAGCCGGCGCTTCGGAGCATCGCCTTCGCGCACGCCAAATTGGGTATCCACCAGTTCGTCGGGTCGTCCGAATACCGTTGCTCCACGAAGTGCATCTTTGGGTACTCGGGCGCATCGAAGATCGCCCGCTCCGAAAAGGGGTAATCGGACTCCCACGATGCTTCTTTGCTGCTGCCGCGCATCATCGTCTGAAACACCAGCGTGTTCTTCACCACGTGCTCGTGCAAAAGATCCAGCGCCAGGAGCGGGTGCCGCAGATGATAGAGGACACCCATGAAGAGCACCCAATCGAACCGCTCGCCCAGCTTGCCCACGTCGTAGACGCTCATATTGCGAAATTCGATCTCGGCGCCGACCACCGACGCCGCAAAGCGCGCCTGCGCCAGATACCGCTCGTCGTTGTCGATGCCGAGCACGCGCCCTGCGCCCCGGCGCTTCATTTCGAGCGCGTGAAAGCCGGCGTTGCAACCGACGTCGAGCACGCTCTGGCCGCGCAGATCGGCGGGGATCGCGTGGGCGAAGCGCCGCCATTTATCGCCCGGGTAATCTCCGAGGAAGTGATGGGGCGCCGTCTTGACGCCGCGCAGATCCAGATTGTGAAACCAATCACCGAGATCCCGCACGCGCCGAGCGATCTGGGTCGGATCCAGCTCCATTGAGGCTCCCATGTACTCCTCCTAGTAGTTCGAGTGCTTCGCGGTAACCGTGCAACGTCCCCACGTCCACATAGGCTTTGCCGATGCGCGCACCGTAGGCGCGGCCGCCGCGCTCGAGGTACGCGTTCACCAAGGTCCCGAGATAGGGATCCGCTTTGTCGCGCTCGCACCACAGTTCGTAGAGCTCGTGCAACGTGGACCCTTTGAGGCGAAACGCCCCCCAGATCCAATTCGATCGGGCCCCCTGCTGCTTCACTTGGATTTCGCGGACCTCGCCCGCCTCGTTCAACGATACCGCGTCGAACAGCTCGGGGCGCTCGACGGGAAAGAGGACGAACCCAATTTCACGGTCGCCCACGCGCACCGATGTCAGGGCGTCTTCGGGAAACCAAATGGTGTCCGGGAGCCCCACGACCACGTCCTCGTCGCGTCCGAGCAAGGGAAGCGCGCGGAAGATGGCGTCGCACAAGCCGGCAGGCTCCGGCTGCACCACGTACGCGAGGCTCGCCCCTGGGACCTCGCCGCCATAATACGCGACGATATCGGACTTGTTCGCCGAGATGACCATGCAAATTTTATCGGCCCCCGCGCGGACCATGCGCCGAATGAGGTATTCGCTCACCGTGCATGGCCGTTCGATGGTGCCGTCGAGGCGGCTCCCCACCGGGAGCAGCTCCTTGGAAAAGGCGAGCGGTTGAATGCGGGTGCCCATCCCCGCGGCCGGAACGATGCCCCACATGCTCAGCTCCTCATCATCGAAGCCGCGCCGCCCGACGCGGAAGGTGTGGAAGGTAGGCTCGAAGGTGTGCGAACTTCGGGCCCCGAAAGCGGCGAACGCCGCGGCGTGGCTTGGCTCTCCGGTGGAAACTCCAAGAGGCGCACCAGCTCGCGCGCCCGCACGGCCGCGGAGTGCTCGTCCAAGGTGCGCTCCCGCGCGCGCGCCGCGATGCGCGCGAGGTGCCCCGGATCGGTGTGGATGGCCCTGACGGCGTCGGGGGTATCGTTCGCCAAGAGGATCTCCGATCCGGGCACGAAGAACTGGTCCAGCCCCTCCCACGCATCGCTCAGGATCGGCACACCGCAGGCGGCCGCCTCGAACAGACGGCCCGACGGGCAGTATCCCCACTTGGCCATCGCGCCCCGGGTGGCGTTGAGGGTGAGCTTGGACGACGCAAAGAACGTCGCGTGATCACCTGGCGGCAAGTGCGCAAGGGTACGCACGTTTCGAGGCCATGCGATGTCCTCGGGGTAGAGGGAGCCCGCGAGAAAGAACGAATGCGACGGGAGCTTTCGCGCGACATCGAGGAAGAGCCGATCGACCGCGGCCTGCCGATCCTCGGCGTACGTTCCCAAATAGGATAAATCGGAGCGGTACGCGCGCGACGGCGGGCACGGGTGGTGCGTCTCGGGATCCACGCTGCCATAGAGCGGCGCGACCACCTGCGCGCCCAACTCGTACCTCAGCGCGTCGAGCGCGGCGCCGCCGGTAAAGCTCAACACCAGATCGAAATCGCCGAGGAGGCCCGTCGGCAGGTACCGAACCGTCTCACCACGCAGAAAGTGCTCGAGGGTCACCGGGGTGTCCAAATCGTAAAAGACCCGCATGGGCACGCGCGCCGACAGCACGCTCTCCGTGGCCGCGCGCGCGTGAGGACAATACGACGTGACGATGGCGGCGTCCGCGTTCGCCAGGGTCGCGCGCACCTTGGGCAGCACGTCCTCCCATTTTTCATAAAGGTGCAGTGTGCACCCAACGGGATCGGGCCGATCGCGGTGCATCGCGTAGTAGGGGACGTCGCACTCGAAGAACGTCACCTCGTGCGAGGCCTGCGCGAGCGCCCGGCAGAGCCCCCGCCAGAGCGTGGCGTGCCCATTTCCCCATGACGAGCTAATCGTCAATCCGAACACGACGAGCTTCATGCGAACACCTCCTCGCGCGCCTCACGAGCTTCACGGGCGAGCTGTTCGTCCAGAAACTCCTCGACATCGTCCACCAGCCGCAGCCCCAGGAGCACCGCGCGCCGCTGCGGGCTCAAACGCCGAAAGGAATATTCGACCTTTCGTCGGGTCTGCTCGCGCCCGAAATAACGAAGGTAGCCCGGGCTGTTGAGCGAGAAGAACGATAGAACGTCGGCGTCGTTCAACAGGGCGAGCTCGTGCGATCCGCCCTCGGGCGACTCGTGCCGCGCGATCCATCGGGTGGCCCGTTCGCGCATCTCCGGCGCGATGCCGCAGCGCGCGAAGATGGTGGACGCGAGCCGTGCGCCCTCGCGGGCATGGCCCTCTTTGAAGGCGCGGTAGTCGCGCGCATGGTGCTCGTGTCGGGCATCGGCTTCGCTGACCAGCCGCTCGATATCGTGGAAGAGAATGGCCAATTGCGCCTCCGGTGTCGCGTTCGGATCCAGCCGGAGCATCCAGGCCCAAGCATCGATGGCGTGATCGTAATCGGCGCGGACCAGCGGCTTGCTCGAATCGTGCAGCGCGCGATGCGCCTCGAGGAGGTCTTTCCAGTACGCGTCACGTGGCGCGCGGGTCGACCAATCGAGGAAGCGCTGGTATCGGGTCAGCACCTGCATCGGCGTGTCGCCGTCGCGGGGATCGCCGTTGATGTCCAGGATCACCGGATCGCGTTCGAGCGCCGGTACGAGGGCTTCGTCGAAGTAGCCCGCGTTCCATGGGCTCTGTTGCCAAGCCTCGGTGTGAACGACGATCTCCGAGTAGGCGCAGAGCCCGTACGGCCGGGAAGGTCCAACGGCGATCTTCGCCGTTGGAAACGCGCGCATGAGACGCACGACCACCTCGCGCTTGCATCCCCCCATCAATCGAAGGCCGGCCAACATGGCTCACGTCCTCCAATTGGCACGCAACCTGTCGTTGCGTCGCGGAATACCCCGCTGTGGCGCATTGGCTCGCGACCAACGATTTACAGGGAATTTGCGGACGTTCCGAGGTGCGCGCGCCGACCGAGGCCCCAAAGGCCGGCCCAACGCGTGGCACCGCGCGCCTCGATGCTCGGGTGGTCCGGCGGTGTGCGCGATGCGCGCGATCCGTGAGTGAGCGTCCGCGTCGTGGTCCATGATCGTAAGTAGAGCACTGCGCGTGCCACGGAGTCGGCCGGGCCTGCTCGTATCGCCGCTGCGCGCTCGGGGCCAACGGCTTGCATGACCACGCCGCCGGATGACCACGAACGTCGAACGTCACCAATCCGCCGTTGGACGTCGCCAATCCGCGCAGCCGGAGAAGCCGGGGAGCACGGGGACGTCGACGGCGCCAAAGAAGCCAAAAAAGAAGGTCTGGAGATCCATCGGATTGGGCCTGATCACGGGCGCCGCCGACGACGATCCCTCGGCCATCGGCACCTACGCGAGCGCCGGGGCCAAGCTCGGTCCCTCGTTCTTGTGGACCGCGCCCGTGACATTTCCCATGATGTTCGCGGTCGTCTATCTCTCGTCCAAGCTGGGCCAGGTCACCGGCAAAGGGCTCTTTGCGGTCATCCGCGATCATTATCCGCGCTGGATACTCCACACCGCCCTGATCGGTGTGCTGATCGGCAACACCATCGAGGCCGGCGCCGACATCGGCGGCATGGCGGCCGCGGTGGAGCTGCTCGTGCCCGTGCCGCGCCCGATCATCGTGGTGGTGGTGAGCGCGGCGATTCTTTGTCTTCAGATATGGGGCTCTTATCAGCTCATTCGCAATGTGTTTCGATGGCTGGCGCTCTCCTTGTTGGCTTATGTCGGGGCTGCTTTTCTCGCCAAGCCCGATCTCGGCGAGGTCGTTCGCGGTACGCTCGTGCCGAGCATTCGCTTCGATCGCGAGTTTCTTTCGCTGCTCGTGGCCGTGATTGGTACGACCCTCTCCGCGTACCTCTATACGTGGCAGTCGAACGAGGAGGTCGAAGAGAAGATCGCCGAGGGGCGCACGCGGCTGTCGGAGCGCCGGGGCACGTCGGACGAGCGGCTGGCGCAAAGCAAGTGGGATATTTTGCTCGGGATGTTCTTTTCGAACCTCGTCATGTACTTCATCATTCTGGCGACGGGATCGACCTTGTATCGCGCAGGGGTCACCGACATCGACTCGGCCGCCGAAGCCGCCCGCGCGCTGCGCCCCATCGCGGGCGGCGCGGCCGAATGGCTCTTTGCGGCGGGCATCATCGGGGTGGGGGTGCTCGCCGTCCCCGTCATGACCACCGGCGCCGCGTACGATTTGTGCCAAGTGCTCGGCTGGAAGCATGGCCTGGGGATGAAGCCCCACGAGGCCAGGCGATTCTATGGCGCCATCACCTTTTTTACGTTGGTGGGGATGGCGATGAATTTTCTCGGCATCAACCCGCTGCGCGCGCTGGTCCTCTCCGGCATCGTGCAGGGATTTTCCACGCCGCCGCTCTTGTTGCTCATCATGCTCATGACCAACAACCGCGCCATCATGGGCCATCGCGTCAACGGAAAGGCCCTCAACGTGCTCGGCTGGACCACGGTGGTGGCCATTTTCTCGGCCACCGCCGGCCTCGTGTACACGTGGATCCTATGAGCCAGGTCATGGCCGTCGTGCGACGGTCGCGCGCATCGAATCCCATAGCTGCGCGACGTGCTCGAGCTCCGTTGGCTCCGCGCCGATCGAGACACGCACGATGCGCCGGCCGTTCACCACCGTGGACGTCAAATACGCTCGGCCGTCCTCGTTGATGCGGTCGGCCCAACTTTGGTTGTGCGCATCGATCTCCGCGTCGGTGCGGAGGCCCTCGGGGACGTGGCGCACGCACACGGTTTGAAAGAGGACGGGCGCCACCACCTCCCAGCCCGGTTCGTTTGCGACCTGGGCCGAGAGCCATTGGGCGTTCGCCAGATCGCGGCGGATGCGGCCGAGGAGCCCGCTGGTCCCTTGTTCGCGGAGCAAGCACCAGAGCTTGAGCGCGCGAAAACGGCGGCCGAGCGGGATGCCCCAGTCGCGGAAGTTGGTGACCTTGTCGTCGGCCGCGGTGCGGAGGTAGCTCGGCTGCGTGGACATCACGCGCGTGAGGTACGCGGGATCGCGCACGTAATACGCGGTGCAATGCATGCCGGTGCCCAGCCATTTGTGCGGGTCCACGGTGATGGAGTCGACCCCTTCGATGCCGCTCCAGTGCGCGCGGCACTCGGGGGCGATCATGGCGATGCCCGCCATGGCCGCGTCGACGTGCAGCCACGCTCCGTATCGTTGCGCGAGCTCTCGCAGCGGCTCGAGGGGATCGACGGCCGTGGTGGCCGTGGTCCCGATGGTGGCCACGATGGCGCAAGGTTTGTTGCCCGCGCGCACGTCCTCCTCGAGGCGCGCGCGGAGCCGGTCGACGCGGATGGCGTAGCGCTCGTCCGTCTCGATGGTGCGCACCTGATCGCGGCCGATGCCCGCGAGGGCGATGGCTTTGTCGACCGAGCTATGCGCTTGATCGGAGACGTAAACGACGAGCGGCGCGGGGCAGCTTTGGAGGCCGCCCGCGAGGCGCGCGTCTTTGGTGCTGCGCTCGCGCGCGCAGAGCATGGCCACCAAGGTCGCCCCCGACGACGTGTCTTGAATGGCGCCGCGAAATAGGTCGGGGAGGCCGAGCATCTGCCGCAGCCAATCCATCACCACTTCTTCCAGCTCGGTGCCGGCGGGGCTCGTTTGCCAGCTCATACACTGCGCGCCGAGGCCCGAGGCGAGCAGATCGCCGAGCACGGCCGACAAGGTCGTGTTGCTGGGAAAATACGCGAAGAAGCGCGGATGGTTCCAGTGCGTGACGCCCGGCACCACGATGCGCTCGAAGTCCGCGAGGATCGCGTCGAACGACTCGGGCTCCTCCGGCGGGGAGGGTGGGAGCTTCGCCCGAACGGCGCCCGGCGCTTCGTTCGACATGACTCTTCGCTCCTCGACCGTCTCACGGTAGTCGGCGATCCAGTCGATCAGTTTGTAGCCCAGAGCGCGAAATTGATCGGGGGTCATACGCTCAGTCTACGGCGTTCAAATTGATTTGGTACCAAACGATTTTCGGGACGGGCCTGGGGAGGGGGTTACATGCCCCCAGCTTCCGAGGAGCGCAGGAGCCAGACGAGGCCGAGCAAGCTTGCGACGATGACGGCGAAGGCGGTGATGACGACGAAGGCGTAGCCGGGGGTGAGGGGGGACGGCTTTTTCTTGGTGGGGGCCGGCTCGTCGATTTTGGCGACGCTGGCGATGGGGGCGGAGCTGCGGTCGTCCTCGGCGCGCAAGGAGGATGAGGCGGGGATTTCGGAGATGGGGGCGTCGCTTTTGTGGCCTTCGCGCAGCGGTTGCGGCGGGACGTCGGCTGGGACCAGCTTTTCGTCGGGGGCCGCCTCGAGATCGGCCAGGGCGTCGGCCACCGGCTCGTGCAGCGCCAGCACCGTGGTGCCTACGCGCACCATCGACGATGATTTCCACACCATGTCGCGATCGCGCTCGAGCGGTATTTCGCCGATGAAGACGCCGTTCTTCGAGTCCAGATCGCGCACGAGCACCACGCTGCCCCGTCGCACGATTTGCAGGTGCTCGCGGGACGCGTCGCGTTCGTCCAACGTCAGATCGCAGGCGTCGCCGCGGCCCACGATGTAGAGGCGCCCTTCCTCCTCCAAATGCAGAAAGGCGCCCGAGGAGCGCCCTTCGACCACCACGATTTTGGCGACCGTGCTGTCGCCGAGGGAGCTCATGGCCTGCGAGACCAGCCGCAGCGCCAGATCGCGCGTGGCCATCGACAGATCGCGGGTGGCGGGGCGCTGATCGATCTTGAGCTCGAGCCACACCCGCCCCACGCGCACCAGATCGCCCGACTGAATGACGCGGGGCACTTGGGGCAAGAGCCGAACCCCGCCGACGAAGGTGCCATTGAGGCTCCCTTCGTCGATGAGCGTATGCACCCCCGCGTCGATGCGAAGGCTGGCGTGGCGGTGGCTCACGCTCACGTCTGGGAGCCGCACATCGCACCCGGTGCCTCGGCCAATGACGATGCGCGGCCCGTCGAAGGTGAGCGAAGGTGATGAAGATGCTTCGGCGGGCGCAGCTTGGGATGGCGCGCCCTTGGCCTCCTTGCTCGGCGGCGTGGAGGCCGTCGAGGGGGTGGAGTCGGGCGTGCGAACGACGATGGTCAGCGGCATGGAAGCCTCGGCTTGCGTGGCGTCAGGATCGCAGAGTCTCCTTCGTCCCCGCTGCCAGCGAAGTTCCGTGCTTTTCGACCCACGCGATCACATCTTCGGAAACGTCGCGCCCTTGGTGCGCGCTGAGCTCTTGAATGCCTGTGGGAGAGGTGACGTTCACCTCGGTGAGCTTCCCACCAATGAAGTCGAGCCCCACGAAGTAGAGGCCATCGGCTCGGAGGCGCGGTGCGATATCGGCGACCACGGCGCGTTCTTGTGCGGTGACCTCACACGGTTCCACGCGCCCGCCCACGTGAATGTTCGAGCGGAGATCGTCGGAGCGGGGTACGCGGTTGATTCCCCCCAGCACCTCGCCATCGAGGAGGAGCACGCGCTTGTCCCCCTGACGCACCGCGGGGAGGTACTCTTGGACCATCGCGGCCACTGCGCCCTCGCGGGTCAGGGTCTCGATGATCGAGCGGGCGTTCTGATCGCGCCGCGCCAGGAGGAGCACGCCTGCGCCGCCTGCGCCGTGGAGCGGCTTGATGACGGCATCACCCCCGACCTCGTCCACGAAGGAAAGGATGCGCTCACGGTCGGTCGCCACCAGCGTTTTTGGCATGTGACGCGAAAAATGCAGTGGGTATAGCTTCTCGTTCGCGTCGCGCAGCCCGCGCGGATCGTTGACGATGAGCGTCTTTCCGCGCGCCCGCTCGAGCAGCAACGTGGCATAGAGGTACTCGGAGTCGAACGGGGGATCCTTTCGGATGAAGATGGCGTCCACCTCGCCAAGGCGGACGTCGCTCTCGGCCCCATACTCGAAGAAGGGGGCGGTGTTCTGGACGGTCAGACCCCGCACACGCGCGAACACATCTCCGTCTTTTGCGAAGAGATCGCGCAGCTCCGCGTGCAGGAGCTGATGACCGCGTTTCAGGGCGGCCCGTTGGAGGGCAAAGCTAGTATCCTTGTCCGGCAGCACCCGCTGCATCGGATCCATCACGAACACGAATCGCATGAACGCCTCTTTTCGCGCCTTCCTAGCACGCAGCCTACCACGCCGTATTCCCCGAGCCGAAGGCGCTCGGCTGCCGATCGTCTTCGTGGCGGTCTTCGCGGTCTTGCTGCTGGCTTTTCCAGCCTCGCGCAGCAACGCGGCCTATCCGGCCGCGGCCGAAGGGCCCTCGGCGGCCGTGGCCACCGAGAACGCCGACGCCACCCACGCTGCGCTCGAGACCCTTCGCGCAGGCGGAAATGCAGTGGATGGCGCCATCACGGCGGCGCTTACGCTCGGGGTCGTCAATCCCATCTCGAGCGGCATCGGCGGCGGGGGCTTCGCGCTCGTCTACTTGAAGAAGGAGCGCAAGGTGCTCGCCTTCGACTTCCGGGAGACGGCGCCGCAGAAAATCGACGTCGAGCGCCTGCTCGCCCAAAGTGGCTCGAACGCGCCCCGCGAGCAACGCGGGCACGCGGTGGGGGTCCCCGGCGAGCCGGCGGGCCTCGAGCTCCTCAATTTGCGCTACGGCAAGCGCTCCTTGGCGGCCGACGCGCTGCCCGCCGCCGATCTGGCCGCCCGCGGCTTTGCGCTCGGCCGGCACATGACCGACTCGATCGCCAAGCTCCAGGAGTACATCGCCGTCTCGCCCGATCTGGCGCGCGTCTTTTTTCCGGGCGATCACCCGCTCGGCTTCCGGTCCTTGGTGCGCCGCCCGGAGCTGGCGCGCACCTTGACCCGGTTTGGCGCCGAGGGCTCGCGTCCCTTTTATGCGGGCGACATCGGCAAGAAGATCGTGCAGGCGGCCAAGAGCGCGGGCGGCACCTTGGAGGAGAGCGATCTCACGGCCTACCGGGTCAAGGAGCGCGCCCCGCTGACCCGCACCTTTGGATCGCGCACCGTTTATGCGATGCCGGCGCCCTCGGCGGGCGGGCTCATGCTGCTCGAGGCGCTGAGCATCTTCGGCGCCGATCCGTCGAGCATGCTGGGGAAGCTGGGCTTCGGGTCGAGCGAGTACCTGCACATGCTGGCGGAGGTGATGCGCGGCGCGCTGGCCGATCGCATCCGCGTCGCCGGCGATCCCGATCTCGAGACCTCCGTGAACGAGGCGTACGAGCGCGCGCTTTCGGCCGATCGCATGGCCGCCCGCCGCCAGCGCCTCGATCCGTACAAGACGCACCCGGCGCCCGAGTTCAAGTCGCAAGAGCAGGGGACCAGCCACATCGTGGTCGCCGACGTCGAAGGAAACGTCGTTTCGCTCACCACCACCGTCAACGGTCCCTTTGGGGCGCGCATCGTGGCCGGCGACACCGGCATTTTGCTCAACGACGAGCTGACCGATTTCTCGTCGCCCAGCGATGTGAGCGGCTTCGGCGTCATCGGTCTCGGACCGAACCGCGCGCGTCCGGGGGCGCGGCCGGTTTCGAGCATGACGCCGGCCATCGTCCTCGAGAACAGCGCGCCCATTCTGGCCGTCGGCGGCTCGGGGGGCATGCGCATCGCGAGCAACGTGATGCAGGCCACCCTGGCGCGCTTGGTGTTCCAGATGGATCCGGGGGCCTGCGTGAGCTCCCCGCGCATCTTCGTGCACGGCGCATCGCCCGAGGTGCTGGTCGACCCTGAAATCGCCGAGGACGTCCGCGCCGGCATGCGCGCCCGCGGGGAGCAAGTGCGCGAGGAGCGCATGCTCTCGAGCAGCGTGCAGATGGTCGCGTGGGATCGCCGCGGGCCGCAGCCGCGCCTCCTGGCGACCGCCGATCCGCGCAAGCACGGCTTTGCGATCGCGCAGTGAAGTCCGTGGACAAGCGAGCCGTTCGCTCCGAGCTGCTGCCGGCGGAGAGCAAGGTCATGGAGAAGCTCGGGGGCTTGCCCCTCGACTTCCGCGCCATGGCGGCCATCTCCAATTTGTTCCGCGCGTCGATGGCCGTGCGCCGGCGTCTGGAGGCCAATGTGCTCGCGTCCGACCGGCTCTCGTGGACGTCGTTCTCCTCGCTGTGGGTGCTCTGGGTCTGGGGCGATATGGAGGTGCGCGATCTCGCGTCCGCCGTGTGCATCAGCCGGCCCACGGCCACCGGCGTGGTCGCCACCTTGAAGCGCCGCGGCTTGGTGAAGAGCCGCCCGGGCGAGCACGATGGCCGCACCGTGTTCGTGGAGCTCACCACCAAGGGGCGGCGCACCATCGAGCGCGTGTTCCCCTCGTTCAACGCCGAAGAAGCGGCGGTGGCGAGCTGCCTCGCGCCGGCGGAGCAAGATCAGCTGGCGGGGTTGCTGCGTTCGTTGCTGCGCGGGGTCGATCCGAAGAATCAGAAGAACGATAAGTAGAACGCGCGCGCTTCGTCGGGTGCGGCCGTGGAAGTCGGCGCGGCCGCCGAAATCGGCGCGGCCGTGGAAGTCGGCGCGGCTGCCGAAATCGGCGCGGGCGCGGCATCCGGAAACGCCGCTTTGTGGTGCTCCCATTCGGCGCGCTTCACGGCGGTGAAGACGCGCACGAGCTCCGGATCGAGCGCCGCGCAGAGCGGCGTATCGGCGGCGAGCGCGGCCAGCGCGGCGGGGAGCGAATCGGGGATGCAGACGCCTGCGCCGACCCCGGCGCCGGCGGACGCCTTCGATTTTCCGCCGAGCCGTTGCGGCGGCGGCGGCGCGATCCCTTGCTCCACGCCGAGGCGCGCGGCGTGCAGCATGGCCGCGGCGACCAAGTACGGATTGGAGGCACCATCGGGCGTGCGGTGCTCGAGCCGCGTTCCCGCGCCACGCTCGGGCGGGATGCGCACGGCCGCGGTGCGATCGTCGTAGCCCCAGTTGGCCCAATAGCCGTTCATCTGCCCCGGGCGCAGCCGCCGGTACGCGTAAACATTGGGCGCGAAGATGGCGGCCAATCCATCGTGGTGCGCCAGGAGCCCGCCGACACAACGTTGCGCCTTGAGCGAGAGCCCATCGGCGGTGTTCGGATCCCACAGCGCGTTCTCGCCGGAGGTGGTGCGGAAGCTCAGGTTGACGTGCATCCCGCTCCCCGCGCGCTCCGCGAACGGCTTGCCGAGAAAGGTGGCGCGATGGCCGAGGCGCATGGCCACCTCGCGCACCAGAACGCGAAGCAAGAACGCATCGTCGGCGGCGGCCAGCGCGTCGCGGTAGCCGAGGTTGATCTCGAACTGCGCGTCGTCGAACTCGGTGCTGAACCCCTCGATGGGGAACCCCGACGCCACCGCCGCGCGGGCCATCTCATCGAGCACCCCGTCGGGATCCACCGCGGGGCCCGTGCCATACACGCGCGGCGCCGGCGCCTCGATGGGCTGGAATTTGCGAATATCACGAACGTCGCGAATATCGCGCGCGCCGGGGACCGCGGGCGCAAGAAGGTAGAACTCCAGCTCGAACGCCAATTGCGGATAGAGCCCCATCTCCAGCCAAGGGACGCACGCGCGCCGCAGGACCTGACGCGGATCGATGGGGAGCGGCGATCCATCGCGCGCGAGATCCGACATGGCCACGAGGGTGTCGGGCTCCCACCCGGGCCGCAGCGATCCCGTGTCGCAACGGCTTTGCATATCGGCCAAGCCCACGTCGTACGCCAGGCCGGGCACGGACAAGATCGTCTTGTCGAGCATGGTGACGAATGTGGTGATGGCAAAGTTGGTATGACCCGACTCCGCCTTCTTCCCATACAGGTACTTCCCGCGTTCGAGCCCGAGCAAATCCGACCAAAGCAGGCGCAAACGCTTTCCGGCGAAGTTGTTGGTCATGGCTTCATCCCCTCGTTGGCCATTGGATTCATGAGCGCCGCGACTTCGGTGTCGTCGGTGTTGGCTGCGCTGGCTGTGTCTTCCGTGGCGCGCGAATGCCGCGAAACTCCCAATCGCCACCCAGCGCGGTGGAGAGCACCTCTTCCGAGTCGGAAGGTTGCGCGCCCACGTCATCGCGAACGTGCGCCTCGCCTTCCACGATGCGGTTCGTCAAGGTGCCGAGTCCCTCCACGCGGACCGACACCACGTCCCCCGGCTGGACCGGTCGCGAGCTCGCCGGCGTGCCGGAGAGGATCACATCACCGGGTCGAAGCGTGATGGTGCGCGCGAGATCCGCCACCAGATAATGCATATCCCAGATCATCTCATCGGTGGTGCCGTCCTGGCGCACGGCGCCGTTCACCAAGGTTTGAATTCGCTTGGCGCGAAAGTTCCATTCGGTGACCAACCCCGGACCGAGCGGGCACAAAGTATCGGAGCCTTTTACGCGGAGCATCGAGCCCGCGTCGGTGTCCCGAAAGTCATGGAGGCCGTAGTCGCACGCGATGGTGTAGCCCGCGATGCAATCGGCCGCCTCCGAAGGGCGGATGTTCTTGGTGGTGCGTCCGATGACGATGGCGATTTCGCCCTCGTAGTTCAAATAACGGCAGGGCGGCGGGCGAACCACATCCCCGAGGTGCGCGTTGAGGGAGCTCACCGGCTTGTGAAAATACGTGGGCGCGTCCGCCAGGGTCGCGCCGAACTCCGCGCGCCGGCTCTCGTAGTTGAGGTGCACGCAGAGGATCTTCGTGGGCTCGCACGGCGGAAGATGCCGAACCGCATCGGCTCGAAAGCGTCTTCCGTCGGCCGCCACGAGCTCCCCATCGTTTGCCCCGCCGTCCACGCGCACCGCGAGCGGTGCTCCGTCCACGAGAATGCGTCGCGTCTCCATTGTCCCACCTCGTCCTTGCCGTCGCCCGCCCGCCCGGCAAATTGATTTGGTACCAAACTATTTGGCGTTATACTGCGAGCGATGGCTCCGCTTCAAGGCTTCTTGCCGCCTCGAACGCCCGAAGGTCGGGCCTCCATCGTTCGCCCTCCGCCGTGGCACTACTCCGGCGACATCGTCACCATCGAATATCGAACCGATCCTTCGAGGGTCGCCGCCTTGCTACCGGACGGCATCGACCTCGCGGACGACGATCCCGGCGCGGTGGCCATTCTCTGGGCCGATTGGCAGTCATGCTCCGACTCGTTCGAGGAGCTCGACGATCCGGTGCGTGCACAATACAAAGAATGCTTCGTGGTGGTGCGCTGCAAATGGCGCGGGCAGCACTACTCCCGCTGCGTATACATTTGGGTCGATACCGACTTTGCGCTGGCCCGCGGTTGGCACCAGGGCTACCCGAAGAAGCTCGGGGCCATTCATATGACGCGCCCTGTTACCGTGGGGCGCGCGGGGCCGCGGCTGGAGCCGGGCGGCCGTTTTGGTGCCACGCTCTCCGCGCAGGGCCGTCGTTTGGCGGAGGCGCGTTTTACGATCACGGGACCGTCGGAAGGCGCGGGCTTCGTCAATGCGCTTCCGATGCTGCACTCGCGCGATTGGCCGTCCATCGAGGCGGGGGCGCCGCCCTCGATGAAGGAGCTGGTGACGATGAAGGGGCGCGATGTGGAGTTGGGGCCGGCGTGGACCGGTGGGGCGGAGCTCAATGTCTTTTCGTCGCCCACCGAGGAGCTGAGCGCGCTCGGGCCGCGGGAGATGATCGCCGGATACTTTCGCAGCGTGGGCGTCACCTTCGAGGGTGGAACGACGTTGGATGCCGCGCGCGGCGAATGAAGCGCGCGAGGGCGCGAACAGGTCGAGAACGGACGAAGAGCGAATCAAAGCGACTCTAAAGGAGATGCACGTGGGGAACCGAACGACGGTCGAAGGGGTCGAAGTTTCGACGGAGCATTGGATCGCGGGCGAGCGCGCGGGCTCCGCAGACGTGTTCGACGACATTTCGCCCATCGACGGGGCGGTGATCGCGCAGGTCGCCCGCGGTGGCGCGCGCGAGGTCGATCGCGCGGTGGCCGCTGCACGATCCGCGTTTGGCACGTGGGGCCAAACGCCTCCCGCCGCGCGCGCGCGTGTGCTGCGTGCCATCGCCGCGGGCATCGAGCGCCGCATCCCGGAGCTGGCGGCGGTGGAGACGCGGGACGCGGGGGCGCTCCTTCGGTCGATGCAGCGCAATGTCGTGCCGCGCGCCGCGCACAATTTCCGGTTTTTTGCCGAGCACCTCGAGGCGCTCGGCGCGCCCGACTTCGAGACGCGCGGCCACATGAACCATGTGCGGTGGGAGCCCTCGGGCGTGGTCGCCCTGATCACGCCTTGGAACGCGCCGCTCATGCTGGCCACGTGGAAGATCGCGCCGGCGCTCGCCTCCGGGGCCACCGTGGTCCTCAAGCCGGCCGAGTGGTCGCCGCTCACCGCCTCGCTTCTGGCCGACATCGCACACGAGGCGGGGCTGCCGCCCGGCGCCTTCAACGTCGTTCAAGGGTTGGGCGAAGAGGCGGGGGCTGCGCTCGTTCGCCACCCCGACGTCGGCCGCATCTCGTTCACCGGCTCCACGCAAACGGCGCGCCTCATCGCCGAGGCGGCGGCCCGCAACCTGACGCCCGTATCGTTCGAGCTCGGCGGAAAGTCGCCGCTCCTGGTGTTCGAGGACGCCGATCTGGATCGCGCCGTCGAACAGGCCGTGGGGCAATACGATCACGCCGGCCAAGTTTGCTTGGCGGCCACGCGGCTGCTGGTGCACCGTGACGTGTACGACGCGTTCCTTCCGCGTTTTCTGGAGCGCGCGCGCGGTCTGCACCAAGGCGATCCACGCGATCCGAGGAGCGACATCGGTCCGCAGATCACGCGCGAGCACCTGGAGCGCGTCGATCGCTTCGTCCGCACGGCGCGCGAGCAGGGCGCCCGCGCGGTGCTCGGCGGCGAGCCGAATCGCGAGGCGGGCGGCCTTTACTACCGGCCCACGCTCTTCGTCGACGTGCCTCCGGGGGCGGAGATCCTCTCCGAGGAGGTGTTCGGTCCGGTGCTCACCTTGCAGCGGTTCGACGACGAAGAAGAGGCCATCGCCCTGGCGAACGGCACCCGCTACGGGCTCTCCGCCGTGGTGTTCACCTCGAACCGAGCCCGCGCGGAGCGTGTTTCGGCGCGGCTGGTCGCGGGGACCGTGTGGGTCAACTGCTTCTTCGTCCGCGATCTGCGCGCACCGTTCGGGGGCGCACGCCAATCGGGCATCGGGCGCGAGGGGGGAACGTGGAGCTTCGACTTTTACGCCGACGTGAAGAACGTCTGCACCGCCCCTTGGAGTTGACGACATGGGAGAAATCGTGGGCGCGGCCATCGTGTCGCACGCGCCGGGCATCATGCTTCCGGAGCCGGTGCGGCGTTCGCTCAACGGGGGCGAGGACACGTCGCTCGTGCCCGGCCTTCGCCGGTTGCGCACCGAGGTGCTCGATCGCCTGAAGGCCGACACCTTCGTGGTGTTCGATACGCACTGGATCGTCACCTTCGAGCACATCCTCACAGCCCACGCGCGCCGCCACGGACGCTTTACGTCGCACGAGCTGCCGCGCGGTATGAAGGACATCGCTTACGACATGCCGGGCGATCCCGAGCTGGCCTTTGCCGTGGAGCGGCTGGCCAAGTCGCGCAACGATACATGGGCCCTTGCGTGCGACGATCCGCTGCTGCCCATCTTCTACGGGACCGTGAACCTCTGGACGTACCTCGATGGCGGCGAGCGCTGGGTCTCCGTGGGTGTCAACCAGACGTGCGAGGCGGACGACTTTCTTCTGCTCGGCAAGCTGATCGCCGAGGCCATCGCGGGCCTCGCGGATCGGCGGGTGGTGCTCCTCGCGTCGGGAGGGCTGAGCCACCGCATGGTTCCGTTCAAGGCCCTGCGCCACTGCGAGTCCTCGAGCCCGGAGCACATTTTCAGCGCCGAGGCGCGGGCGGCCGATGAGCAGGTGCTCGCATGGCTGCGGGCCGGCGAGCATCGGAAGGTGATCGATTTTGCGCCGGAGTACCAAAAGCACGCACCCGAGGGTAAGTTCGGCCATTATCTGATGATGGTGGGGGCGCTCGGGGGCGATGCATGCAAGGCGAGGGGGATCCCGTTCTCGGCCTACGAGAACTCGGTGGGAACCGGCCAAGCCCACGTGTGGTTCGAGCGGCCGGAAGGTGGCTCCTGGTCCATTCCCCAGGAAATTCATTCGGAAAGTCGAGCTACGGTAAGGCCATGACGATCGAGCGAAGGCAGGCGAGCGTCGCGCGCGGTGTTGCGACCGCGCACCCCATCGAGGTGGTCCGCGCCGAGGGGGCGCGTGTTTGGGACGCGAACGGCAAGGAGTACCTCGACTTCATCGGCGGCATCGGGGTCGTGAATGTGGGGCACAACCACCCGCGCGTGGTCCGCGCGATGCGCCTGCAGCTGGAGCGATTCACGCACGTGTGCTTTCAAGTCGCCACGTACGCGCCGTACGTGGAGCTCGCAGAGCGGCTCGATGCGCTGGTCTCCGGTGCGCGGTCGCAGCCGCTGCCTTCGTCGCGGGCGTCGTCGTCGCAGCCGCTGTCCTCCTCGCGCGGGGCGTTCTCGCAGCCGCTGCCTTCGCCTTCGTCGTCGCGCGCTGCGTACAAGACGTTGTTGCTCACCACCGGCGCCGAGGCGGTCGAGAATGCCGTCAAGATCGCGCGGGCGTATACGAACCGGCCGGCCGTCATTGCCTTCGACGGCGGCTTTCACGGTCGCACCTTGCTCGGCATGACCCTCACGGCGACCGGATCGCTCTACCGACAAAACTTCGGCCCGTTCGCGCCCGAGGTGTACCACGCGCCCTTTCCGCACGCGCTCCACGGGGTGAGCACCGAGGCGGCGCTCCGTGCGCTCGAGCATCTCTTTGCCACGCGCGTTCCGCGCGATCGGGTCGCCGCGTTCCTGGTCGAGCCGCAGCTCGGGGAGGGGGGCTTCGTGCCGGCGCCGCCGGAGTTTCTAAAGGAGCTACGCCGGCTCGCGACGGCGTACGGCATCGTGCTGGTGCTCGACGAGATCCAGACGGGCTTCGGGCGCACGGGGCGCATGTTTGCGTTTCAGCACTTTGGCATCGAGCCGGATTTGATGACCCTCGCCAAGAGCCTGGGGGGCGGTCTTCCGTTGTCGGCGGTCGTTGGCAAAGCCGAGATCATGGACGCGCCGGCGCCGGGCGGGCTGGGTGGCACCTACTCGGGGAATCCGTTGGCGTGTGCGGCGGCGTTGGCGGTGCTGGACGTCTTCGAAGAAGAGGGGCTCCTCGAGCGCAGTCAGGCGCTCGGCGCGCAATTGCATGCGGGGCTCACGGGGCTGCAGTCGCGGTTTCCTCGCGTCGCCGAGGTGCGCGGTCTCGGGTGTATGTTGGCGATCGAGCTCTCGAGCGAGGGCGAGAGCGCCGTGGAGCTCACGCAGCGTATCCTCGACGAGGCTCGTGCCCGCGGGCTGCTGCTCCTACGCTGCGGTCCGCACAAAAATGCGATCCGCTTTTTGCCGCCGCTCAACGCCATGCGTGACGACATCGATCGCGCTTTGGCGATTCTGGAGGGCGCCTTTCAGGCGTCGCTCAGCGCGTAGGCGTTGCCGTCGTTTCTCCGGCCGGCGCCCCCACCTCGACCCTCGTCCTGGGGAAGAAGGAGCCGAAAGGCGGGAGCCGGCAGCTACCGGGTGTAGCAGGTGCCGCTGCGCGAGCGGCGAGGACGGCTATTCGTCGGCGAAGGCTGCGAGTTGGGCGTTGCGATCGGCATCGAGGTCGCTTGCGACCGCGTAGCCGACGCCTGCGCGTTGGGTGACGGCCAGTCGATAGCCGTTGACCTCTGCGACGCGGACTTGGGCGGTGCCGACGGCGCGGGGTGCGAGGCCTTCGTCGTCGACTTGGATGTGGCGCGGATCGTAGACGAAGACGCTGACCCGCCGCATTTCGGCGCCGGAGCCGATTTCGTATTGGAGCATCGCGGCGCGCTCGTGGTGGACCATCGGCAGGACGCGGCCGCCGACGAGGCGGGCGCCCGTTCGCTTCTCGAAGCTGGTCGGACGTACGGGGACGCCGACATAGCGTTCGAGCTCGCGCACGTCTTTGGGATCGGTGCGCTCGGGCGGGAGGGGATGCGAGTGCTCCGCCACCAAATCTTGGATCAAGCTGTCGCTCGCCAGGCCCGCTGCGCGGCGGTCGCTCGACGTGCTCTTGCTCATCGGCCCGCGCGTGGCGGTGCCCCATACGATGGCCAGTGCAGCGGCACTCGCCAGCGGCACCATCGCGCGCCACATCAAGCCCGTCTCTTGGGCTTTGCCCGTGCGGCGGGCGCTGAAGAAGCCTGCTTGCGCATCGGCGCGGCGCTCACCGCGTTCGTGCTCGGCGGCCATGGCGGCGACCACGCGCAGGCGCAGTCCCTCGGGCGCCGTGGTCTTCACCGTGCGCTTCAGCGAACCGCGCACCGCGTGATCGAGCTGCACTCGCTCACGGCACGTTTCGCAACCGGCCACGTGCTCGTCCACTTCGAGCACACGGGATGGCTCCAATTCACCATCGACGTACGCACCGAGCAGATGACTATAGTGCGTGCACGTGCTGTTGATGCTGCGGGGGCTCATGCTGATCATCCGACTTTTCGCCTCTTCGCTCGATACGCGGCGATGTCGGTGGGCTCGGAGTCGCGCTGCGCGCTCTCGTTGGAGCTCCCGACATTGTCCTCACCCTTGACGATACCCAAAGCGAGCGCGTGTCCATAGAGGGCACGTTGAAGAAGCTTACGTCCCCGATGCAGCCGGCTCATGACCGTTCCGATCGGGCAGCCCATAATTTCGGAAATCTCTTCGTATGAAAATTCTTCCACGTCGCAGAGGACGACCGCCAGCCGGAACTCGGCGGGGAGCTTGTCCAGCGCGGAGCGAACTTCGCCCTCGACGATGGGCATCAACGCAATCTGCTCCGGATCGCGAAGCTGCCGCATGGTCGATGCGCTCACCCAGCCGTCGGCGAGCGGATCGGCGTCCGGCCCGTCGAAGAGAGAACGCTCCAGTCCGCCTCTACGGTACTTGTTGATGAAGGTGTTCGTGAGGATTCGGAAGAGCCACGCCTTGAGGTTCGTGCCGGCCCGGAATTGATCGCGGGCACGCATGGCCTTCACCATCGTGTCTTGAACGAGGTCTTCCGCTTCGGTCGGATTTCGGGTCAGCCGACACGCCACAGCGTACATGGCGTCCAGATGAGACAGGGTCTCTTCTGTGAACGTATCGGAATCTTTGATCTTTTCGTCTTCCGCAACGAAAGCCGACATGGTGGAGCGTCCCTTCACTGGCAGCCAACAGAGGGTATCGAGCAGGTATTCCCCAGAACGATACGCATCCTCCTCCAACGCGCCCGCCGTTTTAACTCACGGATAACGGGCCCAGCTGTATCCGAACGCGAGCCGGCGCTCCACCCCAGACGCTATTTTACGTCCTCCTCGTGTCCTTGGTTGGTCGACTCTTTCTCTTCGCTGTTTCCCTTGGCCGCCTTCAACTTCTTCTCGAGCTCATCGATGCGGACTCCCAGCCGGCGCACCTCGTTCTGAAGCGCCTCCCAGGGGGTCGAGCTCGGTAGGACGCTGCGAATGCGCTCGTCGATTTTGTGCTGCCAATCTTCGAGCGTTTCCTTGGCTTGGTCCACGAGGCTCGGCTTCGACGCGTGGGCTTCCTCGCGCACCACCTCGACGGTTTCTGCCGCCTCGACCTCGCCCTCCGTTTTGCCTTTGGGGACCGGGATGAGCCGGCCGATGGGACCTTCGCGCAGGTCCGAGAGCACCTTCTCCGTGCGCGAATGAATCAGCTCCTTGAGCGTTTGCAGGGGCACGTTCCGCGAGTGAGCTTTCTGCTCCTCGTAGATGATTTGCGCGAGGGTGACCTCCGTCAGATCTTCCTTCGATGTGTTGTCGATGATCTGTACATCTTCACCTGTGCGCACCATTTCGGCGATCTGCAGCAGCGTGACGTAGCGACTGTCCTTGGTGTCGTAAAGTTTGCGATTTGAGTACCGCTTGATCACGCGCCGCTGACGCTCGGAAGTCAATTGCGCGTTGTCGGCGGTCTGCGAGCTTGTCTCGGGCTTGGTGTCCACGATTGACGCTGCCTCCGTCTTCGGTTCGAAAAGAAAAACGTGGGTCCCTCGTGTCTCACCTGGGCCCTGCAGGTTGGGCGCGGGGTGAGCTCGGGTGCTGGTATTAGGTTAAGCTTACCTTTAGAGCGTACCTTGATGCGAACCAGTCGGGGCGAGAATTGACGTTGGAGGCGCTCGAGGCCGTCGGGGTGCGAGCGAGCTACGCACCCCCGGGCGGAGCGAAGACCGAGGCTTCGGCTACATTCGTGCTCGATAACATCGACCTGGCGGTTCGCGAGGGAGAGCTCGTCGCCTTGCTCGGCGCCAATGGAGCGGGCAAAAGCACGCTGCTTCGTGTGCTTTCCGGCACGCTTGCGCCGTCTTCCGGGCAGGTTCGGCTATTTGGAACCCCGTTGATGCACCACGATCGGCGTGCCATCGCCCGCACCATGGCGGTCGTTGGGCAAACCGAGGACGTGGCGTTTGGTTTCCGTGTCCGGGATGTTGTCATGATGGGACGTGCCCCGCACCAAGGTGGTTGGATGCGGGCCACCGACGAGGACGTCTCGATTGTTCAGGAGACAATAGAAAGTTGCGACCTGGCCGCACTGGCGGATCGCCCTGTGTCCGCCCTGAGCGGCGGGGAGCAAAAAAGGGTGGCCATCGCCCGCGCCCTGGCGCAGCGCTCGCGCGTGCTCTTGCTCGACGAGCCGGCGGCATTTTTCGATGTGCGCCATCAAATTGCGCTCTACGACCTGCTCGCCGAGCAGACCGCGCGCCGCAAGCTGGCGTGCGTGGTGGTGATGCACGACATCAACATCGCAACGCAGTACGCCACGCGCGTCGCGCTGGTGAAGGCGGGACGGCTGCTCGCCGTGGGGCCGGTGGACGAGGTGATGACGTACGCGAACCTCTGCGCCACCTTCGATACGGATCTCTACGCCGGCATGAACGAGCTCACCGGGGCCCGCTTTTTCCTACCGATGCGCGGGCGCGGCGCTAAAGCGCGCGCTTGATGAGCGACTCGAGCTCGGAGGCGGCGGTGAAGCCTTCTCGGACGGCGATGATCTTTCCCTCGCGCGAGAGGATCACCAAGGTGGGCAGGTTGACGACGCTGTAAAGACGCGCCGCGTCTCCGTCGTCGTCGTAGACGATGGGGTAGGAAATTTTATGATCGCTGATCCACTGGGCGGCGGCGCCGGGGGCGTCGCTGGTGTTCACGCCCAGGACGGCGACATCGTTCTCGTAACGATGGGCGAGGCGATCGAGCACGGGCGATTGCGCCTGGCAGGGGCCGCACCAGGTGGCCCAAAAGTCGAGGATGACGGCTTTGCCCTTGTACTCGTTGAGGGCGATGGTGCGCTTGCCGATCTGCGGCGCGTTCGCCACCAGCTCCAGCTGAAATTCCGGCCCCGCCTTGCCCGCGAGCGCGCCGCCCTCCGAGCCGCGAAACCAGCGGGGCAGAACGGCGAACCCGAAGACGACGCCGAGCACCATCACGACGATGGCCACCGTGTAGAGAACGCCGCCGCCGTCGCGGGAAGTCTGGGATGGTTCGGCAGTCATCGACATGGCATTGGCTCTAGCACGTCCCCGCGGGGGCCGTTAGCGGCTGGCGGTCGAAACTCCCTGAGAGATGGCCAGATCGCGCGCCGTTCGTGCGCGTTCGGTCATCTGCTGCGCCGACGGCGGCAGGTGCACGATGAATCGCGCGCCGCCAAGATGGCTCTCGGCGACGTCGATGGCCCCGCCGTGCTCGACGACGACCTTTTTGCAGATGGCCAGGCCGAGCCCGGTGCCATCGGCCTTGGTCGTAAAGTACGGATCGAACACGCGGGTGCGCGATGCTTCGGGGACGCCCGGGCCGTCGTCGTCGATCATGATCGAGACGCCGCCGTTCTCACCCCGGATGGCGCTCACGTGCACATGCCCGATGTTCGTGCCCTCCGGTACCTGCGGCTTGTCGCCCGGGCCGTAGTGCGCGTCGCGGATGGCTTGCACCGCGTTGCGCACCAAGTTGACCACCACGCGCCGCAACATTTGCCGGTCGATGGCCGCCACCAGCGGCTCTTGGGGCAGATCCCACGAGATGTCGACGTTGGCCGTGAGCTCCACGTCGACCCCCTCTCCGGGGAAGCTCGTCTCCTCCAGGTGCGTGAGCTGCTCCGAGCACTCGCGCAAGAACTCGCGCAGGCTCGACTCCTTCAAGTCCACGTTGGGGAGGCGCGCGAAGTTGGAGAAGTCGCCCACCAGCCGCCGCAATGTGCCGACCTCCTCCTCCACGATCTCCAAGGTCGTATTGAGCAGGGCGCGAAAGCGCGCGTCGTCGCCGGCGTATTTGCGATGGCACTCTTGAACGGCGAGCTGGATGGGGGTGAGCGGATTTTTGATCTCGTGCGCCAGGCGCTGCGCCATCTCTTGCCACGCGCCCATGCGCTGGAGGAACTCGATGCGGGCGCGCGATTGGCCCATCTCCGTGATCATGCGGTTGAAGGTGCGCGCCAGATCGGTGAGCTCGTCGGAGCCGGTGACCGGCACCCGCACCGAGAGATCGCCTTGCGCCACCAAGTTGATGGCCGCGGCCAGGCGGTTGATGCGCAATGTCACGCCGCGCGCGAGCAAGGTGCCGAGCAAAATGGTGACCAGGAACGTGATGCCCAGCAGCGCGGCGAAGGCCTTCAGGTAGCCCGCGTAGTACTCCCCGCGCGAGGCCTCCACCTGGTGGTAGCTGGCGACGACTTCGCCGGCCTGCGCCAGCTCGTCGATGCGGTGCCGATCGATCACGAACACGGCCTCGAGCGACGGCGGCGCCGGATCGTTCGACAGGGGCTTGGGGACCTTGAGGCTCAACTCGGCGGTGTCGTCCACCGGGCGGCCGCGATCGCGGGTGGCGAGCAGCTTGTGATCGGGGTCGAGGACTTGGAGCGATACCAGCGAGGGGAAGCGCGGAAAGAGCGCGTCGAGCTGCGCCTCGATCAGCTCCGTGTTGCGGTGCGTGGCGGCTTCGCGGAGCACCTCGTCGGCCGCGATGGCGGCGGCCTGGTGCTTCATGTCGTCGCGGATGGCTTTGACGTAATCCTTGTAGATGTCCACCCCGCGATCGAGCTGCTGACCCCACTCGGGCTTGAACCAGATGGCCACCGCCTGCTTGAACAGGGAGTTCGCGAGCAGCATCGCCATGAGCAGCGGGAGGATCGCCGACACGAGAATGGCGAGCGCCAGCCGCCGCTCGGTCTTTCCGGGGATACGCACGGCTACACTCTAGCGCCGTACGCTCAAGGGCCCCACCACAGCATGTGGTGCGCGACCGGTTTTCCCTCCCACGATACGATGGCCACCAGCTGGTCGCCTTCGAGCTTGACGATGGGCTCGGGGAACGCGTCGGCCGGGATGAACGACGCTTTGTGAAACCCGCCCAAATCCAGCCAAATGAGGTGAAGTCCGCCCTCGCCCGGCCCATACATGAGGAGCATGCGCGCCGGATTGTCCGCGCCGCCCTCACCGAGGAGCAGAAAATCGAGCCATTTCAGGCCCATGTCGGCGAAGCGCTCGGCGCGGGGAAAGTCGCTGCCCAGATCGCGCAGCTCGGGGAGGTGCGCTTTCAGATGCTTGTAAAGTACATCGTATCGGACCTTGGCGATGCGCGGGAGCCTTCGGTCCTTGGGGGCGATGGGCGGGAGGAGGTCGACGCGCGAGGTGGGGACCTCCACGTGGGTGCGGTAGCGATCGGCCAGGGTGCCGGCATAGACGGTGGGGCTGGCGGTTTCGCTCGACGGGGCGAGGGCGTCGTCGCTGAGCGACTTGAGCCACCATTGGAAGATGGCGAGGTGCGCTTCGCCCGCCGGGGACGCGAGCTCGATCACGCTCTCCCACAAAGGCCTGCGCACCGCCCAGCGCGCTCGGCGCCGCGAATCGTGCAGGATGCACACACCGACGTAGGCGGCGCCGTGGACGACGAGGTTGAAGAGCTCATTGTCGGCCGTGCCCGGCTCGCCACGTTCGAGCCAGCGATCGCGGCGGCTCGGGGTGAGCGCGGCGCTCAGGCGGTGCACGCTCGCGTCGGAGAAGTCGAGCCGGAGCTCGTCGTCCGAGAGCTCCAGAAGGGCGGGGGCGCGGGCGGCGAAGATGCGGGCCGCCTCCTCCAGGTGCGCCAAAATAGCAGGATTTTGCCCAGGATTTGCGTCCACCGTGCGCGCGCGAGCGAGGTCATCGCGCGCATCGGCTGGATACAGGGGCAAGAAGTGAGTCAAAAAAAGCCCTTCCGCGGTTACCGGCATGGCCGCGTAGTCTACACTCGCCGGCCGTGCTGACCGCCGATGTCCGTTTCGAAGGGTGGAAGACCGAAGACTGGTCGCGCTTCCTCGATCTATGGAAACCCCGCGCCGTGCGCGCGGCGGCCGAGCCTACCCGCCCGCGTGGCGGCGTAGTCGCCATCGTCGAAAAAGGCGCCATCCACAAGCTCGTTCACACCCGCAAGGGCCGCCTGGAGCTCCCCGCGGCCGCTGCGCCCGCCGCCCGCACGGACGCGCTCGCCCGCGCCTCCCTCTCCGAGCTGGCGCTGGCGCATCACGCGAGCTGGGTGGTCGCGGCCGAGCGCGGTGCCCTCGACGAGGTGATGGAGCGCTTCGGCGCGCGCGTGCACCGCAGCGACGATCTCACGCAGCAGTCGCTTCTGCTCGTGGGCATCGTGCGCGAGATGATCCGCGAGGGCGCCATCGAGAGCTGGCCGCGCCGCCTGCACGGCTTCCCCGTGCCCACCCCCGTGATGATGGAGCGCACCATGAACTCCATCTGCGCCGACGGCCACGCCATCGTGCTCGGCATGTTCAAGGACGAGGAGCTCTGGACCGCCTTCGTCGCCCGCCGCCGCGGCCGGGGCTTCGATGTGCTCGCGGGTCCCGACGAGCTCCGGCCCGCCATGGGCCTCCTCTCCGGCGAGTGGCGCCGCGACTACCGTCACTTGGTGCGCGCGGTCGAGGATCACTACGGTCCCCTTTCGCTCGGCTTCTTCGCCGAGGTGGAGCGCTTCCGCGAGCTTCAAATCGATCCGCGCCCGGGCGCGTGGGGTCGCGCGGTGGCCCTTCGCGACGTGGTCGTCACGCCCATCCCGAGCGCCGTGGGCCTCGCCCTCGGCGTCGACGTGTCGCGCTACGCGCTGGAAGGCCTGCGCAACTTGGCCTCGCGCATCGGCTGGTTCGATCCGGTCGTGCAGAGCTTACGCAAACGCCTGGGCGCGGGCACGCGCGACGATCTCGTTCCGAGCGCGTTCGGTTTCGACCCGATGGCCGTCCTGCGCGCCTTACTGCGGCGCTGAACGAAAAAATTCGCGCGGGCGATCCTGGCGCCCTTGCGGTGGATCCCCGCGCGTTCGGCTTCGACCCGATGGCGATTTTTTGCGCGCCTTGCAGGGGCGTTGAAATGTCATTCGCCGCGGGCGATCCTGGCGCCCTTGCGGTGGATCCCAGTGCCGTCGCGTCAACGGGTCGCTTTCAATGAATCTTGATGACCGGATCGCCCGTCTTGCACCCCAAGACGATGCGCACCTTGCCGCCGGCGTCGTTCTTCAAGGTTTTGCAGGCGTTGCCGTTCAAGATGACCTTGCTCGGCAGTCCGCCGGCGTCGGAGTTGTAGCCGTCGTAGGTCCAGCCGTTGCTGGTGTCTTTGCCGATTTGCGTGTCGGGCCCGCCGCCGCCGGGGGTGTAGACCACGTTGACCTTGTCCGGATCGACTTGGCCCGCGTCGAGCTGCCGCTCGAGCGCGAACTCGCACGGGACCACCACATCGCGGATCTTGGTGATGGCCGCGTTGAACTCGTCGGCCAGCTCCGCGGCGCTCTTGGAGCCGGGGGTGATCTGGAAGTGGCACGGCTCGCCGCTCATGTCCCCGTCGCCCCAGTTGGGGTTGCACTTCGATGGGTCGGCCGCGCCGCCTTTGATGGCCAGTTGGGCGAGGAAGCGCTCGTCGTAGTCGGTCACCGCATCGGTGGGGTTGCCCACGCCGATGACGAAGGTGGTGACCGACGGGTTGCCGTTGCTCAAGCCTGCGGCCGCAGCTTTGACGAGCTCGTTCTCCTGTTGCTGCGTTCGATCCGCGCCGCCCGCGTCGCCGTTGCGTCCGGGGGTCGGGACCCCGTCCGTGATGACCACGAGCACGCGCTTGCCGCCTTTCTCGAGGCCCGTGGACGACTCCGTCGGATCGAACTTCGCCAGGAGTTTTCCCTGTCCGGAGATGGCATCGAGCAGCGGCGTGCCGCCCGATGGGTAAACGCGGCTGGCGCGCGGCGGAGGATCGCCGCCGAGGCCGCCGGTTTGGGGGACCACCCGCGTGTTGAGCGCCGCTTCTTGGGCCGCGTTGACGGATTTGAGCGCGACGTCGATTTGGTCGCTGGGCTTCGCGTCCGTGCTCGAGAAAAGATACAGCCCTACGCCGAAGGTGGTGCTGTTCTGCCCTGCCACCCGATGCCAAAACGCTCCGAGCGCGCCGCGCGCGGCCAGCCACTTTTTGCCGGTGAGACCATTGGGCTGCGTGACGCCTTGGTCGTCTCGGGTGATGCGCTCGTTGTTGAGCGGATCCATTTCGCGGCTGCCCGGGATGAACCCATTGTCGCCGATGCCGTCCATGCTGCCGGAGCCATCGAGGACGATCTGCATGTAAATGGGCAGCCGAAACGCGACGGCGTTCGATGTGGCGCAGGCGGCGCCCTCCCAGCCTCCATCGCCGCGCGAGCTGCTGCCGTCCTCACGCGGTCGCGCGGAGAATTGCGCGTCCGGCTCTTGGTACGCGGTGTCGGGGCGGTTGTCGCCGGAGTCGAGCTCCGGAAACACGGTGGCACCATTGTCACCACCGCAACCTTGCGCGATGCCCAATGCAGCGAAGTAAGCCGCGGGCACGGCCATGAGCCAAGTTCTGCGCCGAAGCATGCAACCCTCCTTGGATGACGAAAGCGGCTGGCTAAGAAGGGGATGGCGAGATGCCGGGCGGGCTGGCTGGGTGGTGGCGTGGTGTTTCTTTCTTTGGCCCGACCAACCGCTTAAGAGGTGCGCCGCGGGTTCACCCCACGACACACGTTCTCACGTATCCGATGCATCGGCATCGAGGCTCGCGTCCTGCAATGTCGCATCACTTGCCGAATCACCCGCCGCATCCTGGGCTTGGCCGCCGCCGTCGGGCCGCGGATTGCCGCCGCCATCCGTCGGTCCTGGATGGCTCGAGCCACCGTCGGCAAGGCAATGATCGCCGCGTTCCATGGCGGCAATGGCTTCGTCGCAACCGGGTTGCGTTCCGCTGGTGTCGAAGAGCGCGGGATAGGGCGGGCACTGCGTGCTCACGTAGAGCGGCGTGTCCGCCTTTCCCGAGGCCGAGCGTGGAACCAGGCATTTGACGGCACATCCTGCGCCTGGATCGCTCCCCGTGACGACGTCGAGGCTCACCGCGGGCCCCAGGCAACGGCGCTGCCGATCGAACTGCTGCGCATTGTACGGGTGCGAGCCGTCGTCGCACGACGCCGCCGTGACGACGAGGGCCACCACGGCGAGAGGCAAGGTCAGCAGGGCGAGGTGGGCGCGTCGTGCGCGGGGGCGGTGGTTCATTCCGGCTAACTCGTGGGTGGCTCGATCACGCGGATGCGCAGCTCGGCCAGTTGGTCGGCGGTGGGACGCGTGGGCGCGTCGGTCATGAGGTCCGTACCCTTTTGAGTTTTGGGGAACGGAATGACGTCGCGCAAGCTTTCCGCCCCAGCCATCAACATGGCAAGCCGGTCCATGCCCACGGCGATGCCACCGTGCGGCGGGGCGCCGAAGCGGAGCGCGTCCAGCAAGAAGCCGAACTTTTGCCGCGCGTCTTCATCGGCGATGCCCATGGCGGCGAACACCTTGGCCTGCACCACGGGATCGTGGAGGCGGATGGAGCCGCCGCCGATCTCGAAGCCATTGAGGACGAGATCGTAGCGGTGGCAGAGGACCTTTCCGGGATCCTTGTCGATGAGGCCGACGTGCTCGTCGTGCGGGCGCGTGAAGGCATGGTGCGCGGCCACCCAGGTCTTGGCGTCGTCGTCGTACTCGAACAGCGGCGGGTCGACGACCCAGAGGAACTTGAACTGCCCACCGTGACCGACCTCGGGGATCATCTTGAGCTTCTTGGCGAGGTGCACGCGCAGGTTGGCCATGACCGTCTGCACGACGCTCTCTTTGCCGAACTGGAAGAGGATCAAGTCGCCGTCGCCGGCGCCCACGGCCTGGTTGATGGCGCGGCGCATCTCCGGGGTGACCGTCTTCGCCAGCGGCGACTGCGTCCAGTTGCCCTCGAGGTCGACCTTGGCGCGCGCGAGCCCCTTGGCGCCCATGCCTTTGACGAAGTCCTCGAGCTTGTCGACCTCGGTGCGCGAGAGCGACTGGCCCGCCACCTGCGCCGGCACCCGCAACGCCTTGACGATTTGCGCCGGGAGATCGCGGCGGTACGTGCCGTCGCGGAACTTGTCGGCGATGTCCTTGAAGAAGGGGATGCCGCCGCCGCCGTGCTCGATGACCAGCGAGGTGAGATCGGTGTGCGGGAGCTCGAAGCGAAGGTCCGGCTTGTCGTTGCCGTAGTGCTTCATCGACTCTTCGAAGGGCATCTCCGGGAAGCGGCCCGACGGATAGAGGTCGTGCAGATCGATGCCGAGGACCTCCTTCCACAACCGGAAGATGAGCCCTTCCATGGTGCGAAAGACGTCCGTCTGGCTGACGAAGGACATCTCCACGTCGATCTGGGTGAACTCGGGCTGCCGATCGAGGCGCGGGTCCTCGTCGCGGAAGCATTTGACGATCTGGAAATAGCGGTCGAAGCCCGCGATCATATAGAGCTGCTTGAAGAGCTGCGGGCTCTCGGCCAGCGCATACACTTTGCCCGGGTGAACGCGGCTGGGCACCAGGAAGTTTCGCGCGCCGCCCGGCGTGTATTTCACCATGAAGGGGGTCTCGAGCTCGAGGAACCCCTTGTCGTCGAAATAGCGGCGCGTCGTTTGGTGGATGCGATGGCGCGTGCGCAAGGTGCGCTGGAGCGGGGCGCGGCGAAGGTCGAGGTAGCGGTACTGAAGGCGCTTTTCCTCCGAGGTGTCGAGCTCGTCGAGGATCTCGAAGGGCGGGGTTTCGGCCTTGTTGAAGACCGATAGCTCGACGACGTGAACTTCGATTTCGCCGGTGGCGAGGCGCGGATTCTTATTGGCGCCGCGACCGACCACCAGTCCGCGCACACCGATGACCCACTCCGAGCGGAGGGTTTGCGCCAGCTCGTACGCGGTGCGGGGGAGATTGCCATGGCCTTCGCGATTGGGATCGAAGACGAGCTGGGTGATACCCTCACGATCGCGCAAATCGACGAAGACACAGCCGCCGTGGTCGCGGTAGCTGGCGACCCAGCCAAAGAGGACCACTTCCCTGTTTTCGTCTTGTGCACGGAGTTCGCCACAATGGGCGTTGCGTTTCAGCTCGTCGATGAACCTGGCCAAGGCCGACCTCGCTTCGAAGTTTTGTGAGGCCGGCATTCTACGCTATGGGGGTTCGTTCTTTGCGAACTTCGCGAAAGTTGGAAAGCTTTCGCAAACTAGGGTTACTTCGGCGAGCCGATGGGGACGAGGCAGACCGGGGGAGGCGAGCACAAAGAGCACGAAGAGGAAGCCGGCGCGGCGCGCGCGGCAGGAAATTGGGCATTTTACGACCGGCTCATGCTCGCGGTGGCTGTGGCCGTGCCCGCCTTGGCGGCAGTGTTTCACGTGGAAAACTTGACGGACGTCGCGCACGACGGCGGGGTCGTTCGCACCGTGGGGCTCGGGTGGGACGGGCCGTCGCGGGCGCTCGATGCGGTGGTGGCGGCGGTGTTTTTGGTGCTGCCGGTGGGGACGCAGACGTTTCGGGCGGGGGTGGCGTCGGCCGTGGTTTGTGGGGTGGCGGGCGGGGTTGTGTATGCGGTGATTCGGGGGTTGTTGGTGGCGGTGGGGGTGGGGTCGGGCCGCGTGCGGGTGCGGGTGCGGGTGCGGGGCTGCGTGCAGGGCTTGGGGCGGGGGCAGGTGACGCCGGATCGGGTGCGGGTGCGGCGGGTGAGGCCGGATCAGGTGCGGGAGGGCGTGCGGGTGCGGGGCTTGGGGCTGCAGCTGGCGCAGCGGGTGCGGCCGGATCGGGTGTGGGGGCTGGGAAGTTGACGGCGACGGTGGCGGCGATTGGGTCGCTGATGGCGACGGTGTCCATCGCTTGGCAGACGGAGGCGATGGCGCCGGGAGGGGAGGTGCTGGGGGCGCTGTTGGTGATGTTCGCCGTGGGGGCGGTCGTGTTTGCGCCGGGGTGGGGGATTTGGGCGTGGATCGCGTGCGGGGCGGCGGTGGTGTACGAGCCTTGGGTGGGGGCTGCGGCGGTTGCGGCGTGTGCGGCGGGGAATGGTGTGGCTTGGTTTTATCGGGCGGGGAAGGGCTCGAGGCGGCTTGGTTCCTTGGGGTTGGGGCTACCGGGGCGCCTGGTCCTCGTGGCGGGGGTTGCGGCGGTTTTTGCCCCATTGGCGGCGGCGATGCTCCGAAGAGGGCGGACGCCGTTTTGGGTCGGTGGGGCTTGGTCGTGGTGGGGGGAACGCGGAGCCGAGGTCCGGCCGGCGGTGTTTGCGTATGAGCAGCTCGGGTGGCTGGCGCTCGTGCTGGCGGGGGCGGGGCTGGTGCTCGCGCTGTTTTCGCGTGCGGCGCGGCCTTTGGTGGCGGCGTTGGTGGCCGTGGGGGCGATGGCGGCAGGAGCGCTCGAGCTGGGGGTGAAGGCGGGGCCTACGCGCTATGCGGCGGTGACGTTGGCGGGCGTGGTGGTGTTGGCCGCGCTGGCGGCGGTGACGATGCAGGCGCTGGTGCGGATGGTGTCGGCGGCGCGGTTGCCGGGGGCGTCGGTGAGCGCGGCCATGATCGTGCTGCTCGAGGTGGCGTTTCCGGTGGTGATGCTCGATGAAACGTCGATGCGGTGCGAGGAGCGCGCGCGTGCGGCGCGGATGCCGCGGCATGAGGCGCTGTTTGGGGAGCTGCCCGCGCGCACCGTGCTCCTCGCGCCCGATGATCGATTTGCCACGCACCTGGTGGCGCTTCGGGTGGGCGGGTTGTTGCGGCCCGATTTGGCCATCGTATCGGTGGGCAGCGTGGGCGCGCGCCCGGCCACCCGCGAGCTCGCGCGCGAGCCCAAGCTGGCGCCGTTCTTTCGGGATATGGCCCTGGCGGGCGTTCCCAGCGAGTGGGGGCTTACGGTGCTCGCCACCGAGCGCCCGCTGGCGCTCGTCTTTCAGCCGAATTGGGATCGCACGGTGGCGAGGCACCTGGTGGCGCGCGGCCCCTTCGACCTTTTTCACCCGGAGCCGCGCAGCAACTTGGAGCGAAAACGCGCGCTCGAAGCGTTCTTACCGGCGCGCATCGAGCTGGGGAAGGCGATGGCCAACCCCGACAACCCCGATTTGCGCGCCTTGACCGCCGTCCCGCTCCGCGCGCGCGCGATCGCCATCGCGGCGGCCCACGATCGCGATCTGGTGGCGCGCGCCGATGAAGATCTGCACGCCTTTGCGCCGGCCGATCCGCCGACGGCCTATACGGCCTCGAAATAGCGGCGAAGCTCCCACTCGGTGACGGCGCGCTCGTACTGCCGCACCTCCCACTCGCGCGTGCGCACGTAGTGATCGATGAAGGCATCGCCCAGGATGACCCGCGCCTCGCTGCAGCGCGAGAGCAGATGGGTCGCCTCCCGCAGGGAGCGCGGGAGCGGCTCGAAGCCGGAGTCCGGGCCCGAGGCATCGCCCTTGGCCTCGAGCGGCGCCTCGATGCTGTGCTCGACGCCCCAGAGCCCCGCGCCGAGGCACGCGGCCATGGCGATGTACGGGTTCATGTCGGCGGCCGTCTGACGGTATTCGAGGCGCGTCGACTTTTCGTCGCCGGGGATGGCGCGGACGGCGCAGGTGCGGTTCTCGATCCCCCACGATGCCGTGAGCGGGGCCCACACGCCGGGCACATAGCGCTTGTAGCTGTTGATGGTCGGCGAGTAGAGCGCGGTGAGGGTCGGCATGGTGGCGAGCTGGCCGCCGACGTAGTGCCGCGCCATCTTGCTCAGCTTTTGCGGATCGCTCGGATCGTAGAACAGGTTCGTCGTGTCGCCGTGGCGGCGCCAGAGCGATTGATGCAAATGCCCGCTCGCGCCCGGCAGATCGGCGTTCCACTTGGCCATGAAGGTCACGGACAATCCGCGGCTCGCGCACAGCTGCTTCAGCGCGGTCTTGAAGAGCGCGGCCTTGTCGGCCATGCGAAGGGCCGCGTCGTAGCGGAGGGCGACCTCGTAGACGCCGGGGCCCGTTTCGGTGTGCAGCCCCTCGATGGGAATGTCGAACGCGCTCATGCGATCGAGGATGTCGTGCATGAGATCGGCGTGCTGCCCTTCGCGGACCCACGAGTAGCCGAACATGCCCGGCGAGATGGGCGTGAGGTTGCGAAAGCCCTTCTCGTGCAGCGACTCCGGCGTCTCGCGA
Organism: Sorangiineae bacterium MSr11954; assembly: GCA_037157815.1. Classification (NCBI taxonomy): domain Bacteria; kingdom Pseudomonadati; phylum Myxococcota; class Myxococcia; order Myxococcales; family Pendulisporaceae; genus Pendulispora; species Pendulispora albinea. The sequence continues at coordinate 10,964,156 of CP089984.1, read as the reverse complement.
AACACGAAGAACTCGTACTCGGCCGAGAACATCGGATCGAAGCCGCGCGCGTGCGCTCGCGCGAGCACCGTTTTGAAGAGCGAGCGCGGACACGCCGGGTGCGGCGTGCCGTCTTTTTGTACGAAGTCGACCAGGAAGGCCGCTGTGTCGGGCTCCCAGGGGATCACGCGGAACGTGTCCGGATCGATGCGCGCGTGAGCGTCGGGGTAACCGGTGGACCAGCCGGTCACTTTGGCGTTGTCGTACAGCACATCGCCGATGTCCCAGCCGAAAATCACGTCGCAGAAGCCAAAGCCATGCTCCAGCGCGCTCCAGAATTTCTCCAATGACACGTATTTGCCACGAAGTACGCCGTCGACGTCGAAACCGCCCAGTTTGACTTTGCGAATGCCGCGCGCGTCGAACTCCGCCCTCAAGGTTCCGTCTCGCATAAACGGAGGCTACAGTATCCATGCCTCGCATCCAGCGTGCTAAACGAGCGCGATGACGTTCGAGCGCCCTTTCGATCCCAACGCCGCAGCCTCCCCCGATTCCGGCATCTTTGGCCTGTCGGATCCGCCCGAGGACGCAGGGGTGGTGCTCATCCCGGTCCCGTGGGACGTGACCACGTCCTACCGCGCCGGCACCAGCGACGGCCCGCAAGCGATCCTGGAGGCGTCCCGTCAGGTCGACCTTTTCGACATCGAAACGGGCCGGCCTTACCTCGCAAAAATTGCCATGCTCGACGAGAGCAGCGAAATCCGCCGCTGGAACCGCGACGCGCGCGTGGACGCGGAGGCCGTCATCGCCGCCGGCGGCCGCATCGATGGCGACGCGGCGCTCGAGGAGAAGCTCGCCCGGGTCAACACCACCAGCCAAAAGCTCAACGACACCGTGTACGAGACCGCCCGCCGCTGGATCGCGCAGAAGAAAATCGTGGGGCTCGTGGGCGGCGATCACTCCACGCCCTACGGCACCATCCGCGCGCACGCCGAGGCGTACCCCGGCATGGGCATCCTCCACATCGATGCGCACGCCGACCTCCGCCACGCGTACGAAGGCTTCTCCTATTCGCACGCCTCCATCATGGAGTGCGTGACCCGCGAGCTCCCCGGCGTATCGCGCCTCGTGCAGGTGGGGATCCGCGATTTGTGCGAGGAGGAGCACGATCGCATCGCGGCCAGCGAGGGGAGGATCCGCACCTTCTACGACGTCGACTGGGCCTCCGCGCGGCGCCGCGGGTTGCTCGACGAGCACATCGCGCGCATCGTGGACGAATTGCCCAGCGAGGTTTACGTGTCGTTCGACATCGACGGGCTCGATCCGGTCCTTTGCCCCAGCACCGGCACCCCGGTCCCCGGCGGTCTCACCTTCCACGAGGCGTCGACCCTTCTTCGGGTGGTGGCCGAGGCCAAGAAGATCGTGGGCTTCGATTTGAACGAGGTCTCCCCGGCGCCCGACTCCAAGGACGAGTGGGACGGCAACGTCGGAGCGCGTGTACTCTACAAGCTCATCGGCTGGACCCTTCGCTCGCACGCCTCGCACGGCATCGACATCGGCACCATGCCGCAGCGATGAAGCTCCGCGCCGCGCGATGGGGCGCCCTCTTGGCGCTCGCGGTCGCGCTCGGGGGAGGGCGAGCGCGCGCGGCGCCGGCGCTCTCGTCGTACGAGGCGGACGAGATTGCCCCCAGCTTGAAGGAGCTCGGCGCCTCGCTCGCCTCCATCGACGAGGCGCCCGAGGGCAAGATCGTCGAGGACGTGCAGGTGCGCACGCTCGACGTGATCGAGCCGCGCGATCCGGCGCCCATGATCCTTAACGCGCTCCACACGACCTCGCACCGCTACGTGATCGAGCGCGAGGTGCTCTTGCGCGCGGGCGACCGGTACCAGCAGGTGCTGGTGGACGAGACCGCGCGCAACCTTCGGGAGGTGCGGCAGCTGTCGCTGGTGGTGGTGGTGCCGCTGCGAGGGAGCGCGCCCGGGCGGGTGCGGCTCTTGGTGGTCACCAAGGACGTGTGGAGCTTGCGCCCCTCGCTCGACTTCCGCGCGGGCCCCGGCGGCTTCGAGCGGCTCTTGATCGAGCCTCTGGAGCGCAACGTCGCGGGCACGCATCACTCCGTGGTGGGCCGCTTTGCGCTCGAGCCCGAGACGTACATGCTGGGCGCGGGCTACTTCGTGCGGCGCTTCGAGGGCACGCGGCTCTATGTCGTGGCCGAGGCCAACGCGCTCATCCACCGCGATCGCGGCGCCGTCGAAGGCTCCTACGGGCAGCTGGCCGCGTATCGACCTCTGTTCTCGAGCCGGTCGCCTTGGGGCTTCGGCTTCGACTCGGAGTGGAGCGATCGCATGGTGCGCCGCTATGTCGACGCCAAGGTCGCCGAGTACGACGCGCCGGAGACACCGGGGCGCGACGGCATCCCCGACATGTACCGCGCCCGCAAGGTGACGGAGACCGCCCACGCGGTGCGCTCCTTCGGGCTCGCGCACAAGCTCGACGTGATGTTCGGCGCCGAGCTCACCGTGCGCCAGTACCGCATGCCCGAAAAGGAGCGCTACGATCCGGAGGCCGTCGCCTCGTTCGAGCGCGCGCGGCTCCCGCGCAGCGACAACCGCGGCGCGCCCTTTCTCCAGGTGCAGGCCTACGAGAGCGCCCTCGTGCGCCTCTACAACGTCGACACGCTCGGCCTCGCCGAGGACTTCCGGCGCGGTTACGAATTCCGCCTCCGCGGCTACCCCGTGACGCGCGCCCTCGGCTCGTCGCGCGACCTGTTCGGCCTCGCCGCCGGCGCCGCCTACACGTGGATCGCCGGCAACGGCATCGTGCGCGCGTCCGTCGAGTCGCTCACCGAGGGCTCGGCGCAGAAGATCGACGACGGCGCGCTCGCCGTGAGCGGAACGATCGTGACACCGTCGTTCTTCCTCGGCCGCGTGGTGTTCGACGCCGTCACCTTGCAACGCTGGCGCAACAGCCTCAATCTGCGCTCCACCCTGGGCGGCAACACCCGTCTCCGCGGCTACCCGAGCGACGCGCTCATCGGCGAGAACATGTTCGCCATGAACCTGGAGCTGCGCACGCGCCCCGTTCGCATCTCCAGCCTCCAAATCGGCGCCGTCCTCTTCTACGACGCGGGCGACGCCTACGACGGCGCCCGCCCGCGCCCCAAGCACTCCCTCGGCGGCGGGCTTCGGGTGGCCATCCCCGCCCTCGACCGCAAAGTCATCCGCCTCGATCTCGGCGCCCCGCTCCCCGACAGCGCGCGCGTCGCCGGCGCCAACCCCGTCAGCTTCTTCATCGCCCTCGAGCAATCCTTCCCCGTGGTCAAACCCTCCGCCCCCGGCAACGCCACCAACGGCCTCCTCGGCGTCCCATCGGCGATGACGGCACCTACGGGCACGTGGGACTGAATGCCGTCGCAACGACGTGGCGAGGACGCGAAGACGACACCGCCACCGCTACAGCGACGCTTCGTAGAGGCGCGCCAGATCGTCGCGCGTCGTGGGGCGGGGATTCGAGCGGTGGCACGCGTCGGCGATCGCCTTGTCGGCCAGCTTCGGGATGTCCGCCGTGGTGACGCCGCGCATGGTGAGACCGCCGGGAAGGCCGATGTCGGAGCGGAGGGTGCGCAGTGCGTCGGCGGCGCTCTCGGCGCGGGGGTCGACGATGACGCGAACGCGCTCCAGCTTGTCCGGAATGGTGGTCTGGTTGAATTCGACCACCGCCGGAAGGCAAAGCGCGTTGGCGAGCCCGTGGTGGAGGCCCTTTTCGCTGGAGAGCGGGTGCGCCAGGGAGTGGCACGCGCCAAGGCCCTTCTGGAAGGCGACGGCGCCCATCATGGCCGCCTTCATCATGCCGCCGCGCGCCTCCAGATCGTCGCCTTTGCGCACGGCGCGGGCCAGGTACTTGGCGACCAGCTCCAGCCCGCCGAGGGCGATGGCGTCGGCCATCGGATGGTCGCCCAGCGAACAGTAAGCTTCGAGGCAGTGCGTCAACGCGTCGAAGCCCGTGGCGGCGGTGACCGAGGCCGGCATCGACACGGTGAGCGCCGGGTCCAGCAAGGTCGCCTTGGCCAGCAGGTGCGGGCTGAAAATGACGGTCTTGCGACCGGTCGCCTGCAAGGTCACCACCCCCGAGCGGCCCACCTCGCTGCCCGTGCCCGCGGTGGTGGGGATGGCGATCGTCGGCGGAACGTTGGCCGTGATGTACTGATCGCCCCCGGCCGCGTCATCGTAGTCCGCCAGCGGGCGCTCGTGGGTCGTCTTGAGCGCGATGAGCTTACCCGTATCGAGCGGCGAGCCGCCCCCGACGGACACGATGATGTCCGCGCGGTGCGCGCGGTAAGCCTCCACGCCGTCCACGACGTTTTTTTCGACCGGGTTCGGATCCACGCCATCGAAAATGGCGGCCGCGATCCCGGCCGCCTTGAGCGCGTCGGCCACCTTGGCGGCCAGGCCGGCTTTGACCACACCGGCATCGGTCACCACCAAGGCGCGCTTGGCGCCGATACGTTTGACGTGGTCCCCGAGCGTCGAAAGCGCGCCGTTACCGTAAACAACCGTCGTCGGAAAGCTCCAGGTCACCAGATCGCTCATGTCTTCGGGCTATCATGCCTGCGGCGTGCCTCGAAAGCGCGAAAGAACGAGACGGAGCCGCGTGCGCCACCTCGCATCGCGTCAGCTGTCATCGCCCGCGGTACTGTCTCTTTCCGTCGCCAGAAGATCGTCGACCTCCCGCCAGAGTTCGTCGAGGTCGAGCAGGAGCACGCCGCACCCCGGTATGTTCGAGACGCAGCCCTCGCTGGCGCCCACCGCGCGCACATAACGGCCGTCGGCCCCCAGCTCGAACACCTCGAGCGACCGCAGCGCCGGGTCGATCAGGCCATAGAGCTTGATCCCGAAGGTCGCGTACTCTTGGAGCTTGTGGATGCGGTCCCTGCGCGCGTCGCGCGGGTTGTGGGACACCACCTCGAAGACCAAATCCGGCGGCTCCCGAATCAGCCCTTCCGCCGTAGGCTTGCGCCCGTCCAGGTACACGGCAAGGTCGGGCTTGCGGCCTCGGGTGGGAGAAACCGCGTATTTCGCGTCGGAGCTGGCCACGAACCCCCCGCGCCGCCGCGCCCATTTCCGCAGATTTTCCGTGAGCCAGCCGTTCACCAGACCATGAAGGAAGCTCGGCATCTCCTCTTCCTCGAGGTAACCATCGACGAATTCCCCCCCGACGTCCTCGTCGAGGTTGGCCCATTCTTCGATGGTCATCCGGTGCCGATGGTTTGCTGGGGCGCCGGTTCCCATGCTTGTAAATTACCATGGTAAGCTCTGCGCCAAATGCTTCCTGAAAGAAAGCAGGTACTCATTGTCGACGATGAGCTAAACCTGCGGAAAATCCTTTCCGCCCAGCTCTCACGCGATGGGTACGACGTCCTCACCGCCGAAGACGGCGAGCAAGGCCTTCAGCTCTTGCGCGAGCACCACATCGACTTGGTGGTGACCGATCTCAAGATGCCCAAGGTCGATGGTATGACCTTGCTCCGCGAGGCGCTGCGCGAAGATCCCGATCTTCCAGTGGTGATGATCACGGCGCACGGCACCGTGGACACCGCGGTCGAAGCGCTCAAGCTCGGCGCCTTCGACTACCTGACGAAGCCCTTCGACAAAGACGAAGTCCGTCAGATCGTCGCCAAGGCCCTCAAGACGCGCCAGCTCGCCGGCGAAGAAGCCTCGCCCACCGAGCCCGGTGCCGGCGCGCGCTTTGGGATCATCGGCAGCTCGCCCGGCCTCACCGAGCTTTACGCCGTTCTGGAGCGTGTCGCGGACACACCCACCACTGTGCTCATCACGGGCGAGAGCGGCACCGGCAAAGAGCTGGTGGCGCGCGCGCTGCACGATCACTCGTCGCGTCGCGACAAGCCGTTCATCAAGGTCAATTGCGCGGCCATTCCCAAAGAGCTGATCGAGAGTGAGCTCTTTGGCTACGAGCGCGGCGCCTTCACCGGCGCGGTCACCTCCAAGCCGGGTCGCTTCGAGCTCGCCGGCGGCGGCACGCTCTTCCTCGACGAGATCGGCGAGATCCCGGTGGAGATGCAGGTGAAGCTGCTGCGAGCCCTGCAAGAGAGCGAGTTCGAGCGGGTCGGCGGCATCAAGACCATCCGGGTCGACGTGCGCCTGGTGGCGGCCACCAACCGGGATCTGGAAAAGCTCATCGCCCAGGGCGCCTTCCGCAAAGATTTGTTTTATCGACTCAACGTAGTGGGCATTCGTCTACCAGCGCTCCGCGAGCGCGCGACGGACATTCCGCTGCTCATCGAGCACTTTCTCACCAAGTTCAATGAACGATTGAAAAAGTCCGTCGTCGGGGTGGAGCCCGAGGCGATGGACCTTCTCACCGCCTATTCCTGGCCCGGCAACATCCGCGAGCTCGAGAACGTGGTGGAGCGCGCCGTGCTCTTCTCCGACGCGCCCAAGCTGCGCGTGCAAGATCTGCCCCCGGAGCTGCGCGTGGGATCGCAGGCCGTATCGCCGATTCCCATGGGGGAGGCCGATTTGCAGGCGGCGCTCTCGAGCGAAGGGGGGCTGAAGGAGCATGTGAAGGTGGCGATGAGCCGCCTCGAGCGTGAGCTCGTCAGCCGCGCCTTGATGCAGACGGGCGGCAACGTCACGCATGCCGCGCGGCTGCTGAAGATTTCGCGCAAAGGACTGCAGCTCAAGATGAAGGAGCTTGGGCTGCGTGAAGGTGCAGGCGGAGCAGGCGAGAAAGGGGATTAGTTGAAGTCCGCCACCGGCTGGGTCCTCCTCGCCGCCGCGGCCGCGTGCTCGAAGCACGACGCGCCCGCGCCGGCCGACACCGGAGCGCCTTCATCCTCGAGCTCCTCGAGCTTCGCGGGCTCGGGGGCGAGTGCGACGGGCTCGATCGCGGCGAGCGCATCGCCGCCCGCGGGCGTACCGCGTCCTGGGATGATCTGGATTCCGCCTGGCGTGCTCCGCGCGGGCACACCCCCGGACCGCGTTCCTCGGGTGGCCGACGAGGAGTTGCCCGGTACCGAGATGGTCCTTGGTGGCTATTACATCGATATTCTCCCTTATCCCAACGAGGCCGGCGCGATTCCCACTTCCAACGTGACCCGCGACGAGGCCGCGCGCCTCTGCGAGTCCAAGGGAAAGCGCCTGTGCGGCGAGTTCGAATGGGAGCGCGCGTGCAAAGGCCAGGGCAACTCCACGTACGAATACGGCGACGCGTACCGCGCAGCCTCCTGCGGCACGGGCGCAGCCATCGAGCACGCCGCGCGCAGGCCCAGCGGGGAGCGGGTGGCGTGCAAAAGCGATTTCGGCACCATGGACATGCACGGCGGCGTATGGGAATGGACCGATAGCCCATGGGCACGCAGCTCGAGTCAGCCGAATCTCGGTGTTTTGCGTGGAGGCAATGCGCTTGCAGGTGAGCTGGTTGGACGCTGCGCGAATGCCATTGGGCGCCCGGTGGGTTCGAAGGGACCCACCATGGGATTTCGATGTTGCGCCGGTACGCGAAATGCTCAGACGAACGATCTGGTGGTCAAACCCGGCGTCCCGCTGGAGCGAAGTGTGAAACCCGGCGACCTTGGGTTGCCGTTCGTGGGATTGGCCACTAAGAAGTGGGCCGTGTCGGAGTCGGCGACCTTCGTGCCGCGCCAAGGTTGGACGTGGCATCCGTCTGCCAATGAAGAGCTCTTGATCGTCACGGGATGCGCGCGCGCAGACGCGGCTGCTGGTGCGAGTGATGCGAGCGTGAGCGGTATGAGCAGTGCGAGCGGAGGAGCTGGCGGATGCGGCGTCATCATCGGCCGCCCGCCGCCGGTACCGAGCGCCGATCCCGTGATTTTAACCACGATCGAGTCGGGGCGCGACGCCGCCGAAGTCGTTCTATTTGGCGACGCACGTCATCTGCGAATGCGCGGTTTGGACCTGAAGGGGAGCTTCCTCCGCGAGATCCTTTATGCCTACGGTCGAGTCGACGTTGGTCCCGTAAAGCGTTGAGGTGAAATACCAAGTGAGGCTGTGAAACACGTCCAGGGAGGAAACGTAGGACACAAAAATCGGGAAGGATGTCTGATCCCCACGGGTCGGCACCGGAACGAGTGCCGCAGTGATACGATTCGCGCTTGCAGCACAAAGGGCAGAAGCACATGGCGGAGATCGTCCCCACACCAAATAGGGCGCACTCCTTGGGGGAAAAACGAGGCCCCGAGCGTGTCGTCGCGCCTGCGACCAAGCCACTTCAGAATCGAACGGAAGAACCCGAGTTCAACCTGCGGATCCTTTGGCCTTTGGCCCGTTACATGGAGGACCGCGGCGGTCGCGAACAGCTCGACGCCTTCGCAAAGATGGCTCACCTCACCGCCGAGGATTTCGAGCGCACCAACCAGTGGATCTCCTGGGAGACCTTCGAGCTGATTCTCGCCAATGCCCGCGAGATCCTTGGAGACGACGAGTCCTTCAAGGTGGCGTGCGCGCATCGGCTGGAGGAGACCTACGGGCCCGTACGCTTCTTCTTTTGGGCGGCCTCTCCGGCGCTCATGTTCAAGACCACCGAGAGCGCGAGCCGCTTCTTCTCCACCGTCGGAAAATTCGAGCTGGTCGATCGCGGCCGCAACTTCGCGCGCCTGCGCTGGACGTCGTCGCGGCCGGAGAGCCGATTGATGTGCCTCTCCCGGCAGGCGCACGGCTGCAAGATGCCCACGTTCTGGGGGCTGCCTCCCGCCATGGTGCGCGAGCACTCGTGCATTGCGCGAGGCGACAAGGCTTGCGAGTACCACTACTATTGGTACAGCCCTCGCTCGGGTCTGTTCAGCGTCACCTCGTTTGCGCTGGTGGCGCTGGTGACCATGCAAGCGGCGCCGGGGCTGCTGAGCACCCCCATCGGGTGGACGCTTCCGCTTCTGGCCGGCGCCCTCGCGCACATGTACGAGATGTACCGAAGCGACCAGGCCGACCGCACCACGCGCGAAGAGACCACCGATGCGCTCAGGCGGCTGGTCACCGAGGAAGCCGAGGCGCGCCTCGAGATCGTGCTGCTGCATCAACGCCAGCGCGAGTGGACGCGCATGCTCGAGGAGGAGAACGCGGAGCGCTCCGCCACCCTCGCGCAGATCGCCGAGCGGGTGGAGCACCTGCAGCACGCGCGTGAGAAGACGCTCCTCGGCTTCTCGCACGATCTGCGCAACCCGCTGACGGCCATTCAATTCTCGGCCGACTACTTGCGCGACAACGTGCACATGCTCGACTCGGAGGGGAAGCTGGTGGTGCAGGACCTCCAGAGCGCGACGTCCCACATGCGCACGATGCTGGCCGAGCTGATGGTGGTCGCGAGCGCCCAGCGCAACCTGATGACCTTCGCGCCGAAGACGATCGAAATCGCGGGCCTGGTCGAGCGCTTGCGCCGCCGCGTTCGCGCGCTCGTGCACGGCCGCGAGAACGTGCGCGCCTCGGTGGTGGCCACCCGCGCCGCGCCGGTCTCGATCGAGATGGATCCGCTCCTGCTCGACCGCGTCCTCGACAACCTCCTGACGAATGCTGCAAAATACACGGATCGCGGGGCCATCACCGTGGAGGTCGACGGCACGCGCGGCTTCTTGGTCATCCGCGTGAGCGACACCGGTCGGGGTATCAAGCAAGAAGATCTGGTGAAGACGTTCCACGCGGGCGGCTCCGATCCGCACACGCGCGCCAAGAACAGCTACGGCGTGGGGCTCTCGGTGGTGGTGCACCTGCTCGGGCGCATCGGCGGGACCTTGGAGGTCATGTCGAAGCCGGGCCGCGGGACCACGTTCTGGGTGCGGCTGCCCGTGAAGTTCGAGGCGGACAGCGGTCCGCGCCTCACCGAAAACGATACCGGCGACGTGCTCAGTCGCGTGGTGAAGATTCGCAAATCGACGACGTGAAGCATCGCCGTCGGCGATGGCCGATGACGATGTGAGGCGTCGCCAGGTGGCGATCGTCGGAGACGACGGCGGCGATGGCCGAAGACGACGTGAAGTGTCGCCCGGTCGCGATGGCCGGAGGCGACGTGAAGCATCACCGGCGGCGATGGCCGAAGATGGCGTGAAGCATCGCCCGGTCGCGATGGCCGAAGATGGCGTGAAGCATCGCCCGGTCGCGATTGTCGGAGGCGACGTGAAGCATCACCGGCGGCGATGGCCGAAGACGGCGCGAAGCATCGCCCGGTGATTGTCGAATAGGTGTTATCCCGTCACGACGCATGTCGAGGCCGTGCTCGCCGAATGCATGCGTTTGCGCAAAGCGTTGTCCTTCGCATATCAACGGTCGCAATGCGCTCACCTTCGCGGACAGGGGCGCACCGATAGCAAAGGCGCAAACCCCTTCGCGCGCTACATCGTGCGGCAACTGCGATTGCGACAATCGTCCAGATCGCGGTTGACGGCGTGCCGCGCGGTGTGACGCGAGGCCGCGGGTGGCCGATTCGAATCCGCCCATCATGTGGGCAGGTCTCCTCTCGGCGGGTTGGCAGCACGATCTGCGCCGATGGCAGCAAAAAGCTGTGTCGGACCCCTTGCGGGATTTGATAGAAAAAGTTCATCAACTGGGCGATTTTTGTTCGCGCGCGCTATTCTATCTGGGGGAGGTGATTCGGCAGGACGATACCCATTCGTAACCGTCCCGCGCGTGCCGCGCGAAGCAGTTTGCGCATACGTTTTCGTGCGGTGGGGCCGACCGCTCGTCTCGTGTGTGGATGGTTCGAAGAAGGATCGTTTTGCAGGGTCACTTGGTGGTGCGCTCGAGGGGCGAAGTAATGAGTATGGTGAAGAAGCAGGACAATGGATTCGATCTGCCGCCGTTGACGGACGCCGGACGCGTGCCGCCCGATGCCAATGCTTCGCGTCTGCGCGACGCCACACCGAGCGGCGTCAAATTGGCTGCCGCAGCGCTCGCGCGGCCGCTGCCCACGAACGAAACATTGCCGAAACCTCCGGGTGATCGGCTCGAAAGTCCGCACAAATCGGGTGTTGCGCCGAGCGAGCTCGGTCGCGCGCTCGGGCGGCAGTCGCTCCGCAGGCCGCTGCCGGAGCGCCCGGAGCTCTCGGCGAGCGACGTCGAATGGTGGGCCGAATCGGCCCTCAACGCGACGTTCGAGCCATCGCGGGTGGTGCCCATCGAGCAGACCACCGACCCGAACGAGGGCGATCGCATCACGCCCGTGTTCCTCGAGTCGATCACGCCCGTCTTCCCCGAATCCAAGGTGCGCGAGGTGATGGCCCTCGCCGACGAACGCGAGCGCTCCGCCCTGGCGGCCAAGCTCGGAGCGTCGGCCAAGGCGAATCTCCCGGCCACGGTGAAACCGCCGCCGTCGCCCGTCATCAAAGCCTCACTCGCGTTGCCGCCGCCGCCTCCCGCGCCTCCGTTGCCCGGGTCGACCGGCCTGGCGCGGGAGCCCGTCGAAGGCGCCGGGATCTGGAACGTCCCCGTGCTCGACGCGCCGCCGTCGCCCGCGCCGCCCAAGTCGCTCACGTCATCCATGCCGGTACCGTCCGCATCGCATGTGGAGAGCGGGGCACGGCCGGTGCCACGCGCCGCGGGTCTGCCCGAGCCCGGCACACTTCACTTTGGACGGCCGCCGCGCGATGCCGCGCCGGCATCGTTCAAGAACCCGAATGCGGATTCGAGTGATCAACTCCACGCCGTGAGCTTTGCCTTGGCGGGGTCGGACGTCGCCATCGCGATTTGGATCGCCGTGGCCATCATCCTCATCATGGTGGCGGCCGCCATGTTTACCGTGGGTTGAAGACCTGCCCATCGCTATCGAGCTCATCAAGATAGCCGCGCGCACCGTGATCGCTTCTTTTTGGGAAGCAACTTGACGAAAGGTGAGCTGCTCCCAAAGTATGGGGCATGAAACTTTATCTCGCACCGAAGGCATGCTCGTTCGCCCCTCACATCATTCTTCGCGAGCTCGGGATCCCGTTCGAGACGGAGACCGTCAACCTCGGCACGAAGAAGACGCGCAGCGGCGAGGACTTCTACACCATCAACCCAAAGGGAAAGGTGCCCGCGCTGCGCCTCGACAACGGTGAGGTGCTCACCGAGGCCGCCGTCATTCTCCAATATCTTGCGGACCTGAAGCCGGAGGCGAACCTGATCCCCAAAGCCGGAAGCTGGGAGCGCGTTCGCCTTCAAGAGTGGCTCCACTACACGGCCACCGAGATTCACAAGCAATTCAACCCGCTCTGGAGGCCGGACTCCCCCGAGGCCACGAAGAAGACCGCCATCGAGACCATCGTTCACAACTACGGTCTCGCAGCCCGCCACCTCGACGAGCGGCCGTACCTCGTCGGCGATCGCTTCACCATCGCCGATGCATACCTCTTCAATTTCCTCGAGTGGAACAAGATGAAGGGTCCCGCGTTGGACATCGCGCAGTGGCCGTCGCTGCAAGCCTTCGATGCGCGCATTTCCGCTCGTCCCGCGGTTCGCGCGGCGCTGGATGCCGAAGCGGCATTTCGCTGATTCGGGCTCGAGATGTGAAAACGAAAACGGCCGTGCGAAAGCATCGCCGATGCGTATCTCTTCAACTCCTCGAGTGGAACAAGATGAAGGGTCCCGCGTTGGACATCGCGCAGTGGCCGTCGCTGCAAGCCTTCGATGCGCGCATTTCCGCTCGCCCCGCGGTTCGCGCGGCGCTGGATGCCGAAGCGGCATTTCGCTGATTCGGGCTCGAGATGTGAAAACGAAAAGCGGCCGTGCGAAAGGCTTCGTGCCGCCGGCGGATATTGCGTGTGGCCGGCGGCACGAAATGCGTGGTGACGTAGCGCTTATTCTGGATCGGGGATGCTGGTGGGGCACGCGGCCGTGCGCGCGGCGTCGGCGGTTTGGCGTGCGAGTGTGTTCGCGTCGGGGTGCTTGGACGCGTTGAAGACCTTGAATTGGCAGGACTGCGTCTTCGAGATCTTGGAGACCACCAGGTACTGCACGTTCTGACTGGTTACGCGAAAGGTGATCGCAAATGGGGTGAACGTCGTGCCGTTCACGACGCCGCGCCAGTCGACGGTGTCGCCCAACGACGTGAACCCGCCGTTGCCGATTTTGCCGCTCCAAACATTGAGATCCATCTCCTTCGTGGCGGTGGCGACCTGCACATTTGCGCGAAGATCGGCGTCCTCCGTGATGATGCGGTAGCCGGCTAGCCCACCGCAGTCGAACTTGACGTAGGCCGGCCCCTCTTCGAGCTTCGTGCATCCTTGTGGCTTGATGCTCGTGAACTTGCTGTCGATGGATTGGAGCGCCGAAGATGTTTCGGCGACTCCATCTTCGACGGAGGCGCCTTCATTGTCGGACGCAACATCGGTCGCGGAGCAGCCGATACTTAAGATGGATGCGACGGCAATGAAGGAGGGGGCGAATTTGAAAAGGTATGTCATGGGGGATTCGTACGCTGCGTGCGCGCGGATCCTTCTCGTGCGAACGCGCTACATGCTCCGCTGTCTACGCCAAATCGTCGTCGTCTTCTGTCCGGCTGCATCGAGGCCATCGACGATGGAGGCTCGTCGAGAATGATTCGGCTCCTCCACTCCGAGCTCCGAATCGTACGAGCGTTCGTTCGCGCCATCGCACTTCGCCCCATCCCCGAGCGGCCGGCGAACGCGCATGACAGCGCCGCGACCATCCGGCGCACGAGTCAATACGGAACGATCCTCTTCGTGTTGGTGATGCTCATCGTCATCGAGGTTCCCGTCGCTCACATGCTCCTGGCCAAGTGGCTCGGCACCGGCGGCTGGAAGACGGTTTTCGAGCGCGTGCTCCTCGTCTTCGCGGTCTATGGCGGCGTTTGGCTCATTGGTGATGCGCGGGCCATGCGTGAGTCGGCGCACACGCTCGAGCCCGAAGGGCTCTCCCTCGCCTTGGGCGAACGCTGGAAGGGCATGGTGCCTTACGGCGCGATTGCCTACGTCGCGCGCGCCTCGGGCGAGCTCGTTCCGCGCAAGAGCGCGGCCGAGGTTACCCCCATCCCACTGGACGCGCCCAATGTCGTCCTTCACCTGCGGCGCCCCGTCGTGCTTCGTCGCATCTTTCACGTGCCGTACGTCGCGGACGAGATCCGGCTCTTCGTCGACGAGCCGGAAGCCCTCGTCGCGTCCTTGCGCCACGCCATCGCCGTGGACGCGACATTGCGCAACGAGCTGCGCGCGTAGCCTCGACGTTAGAACCCGTCGTGCGCCGCACCCGGTGCGACATTCAGGTTCTTCACGTCGAGGCCGACCGCGGTGATGGCGTTCGGCGCGCCCGCGATCCGCTTTCGTGCGGCGATGCGCAGGGTGCGCAGATCGATGTCGACCAGCTCGCCCGTGCTCGGGGACGTGACATAGGCGCGTTCGGGGGCCAGCGCCAGGTGCGGATGGATGCTGCCCGCCTCGCAGGTAAACGGGGCGACGACGAGGAGCGACTGCACGGCGTTGCCCGTGGCGATGTCGATGGCGCGCAAGGTGCCGTCGGTCGTAAGGGCAAGCACCTGTTCACCGCGCCCTGGTTCGATGGCCATCGTGCACACGTCCCCGGATCCAGCGGGGAGCGAAAAGGCGGTCGCGCCGCCTGCCGGATCGATTCGGAGCCACTGCTGGGGGCCCGTTTGCGCGATGGCTACGCCCCGTTCGTAGTGCGCCAGCAAGGTGTGCGGCGTGTTGCTCATGCCCGCCGGGTACGCGAGCCGTGAGGGTTCGGGGGCTCCCGTGTCGCCGGCGAAAGAAAGGCGAAGGAGGCCGTCGGCGCAGGCGAAGATCACGTGGTCGCGGGTTGCCGCCGCTCCGCCCGTGAACGTGCACGTGCCAAGGGTTCGTTCCGGTGCTCCGGATGCCGACTGCAGCTCGATGGATACGCGATCGGGAGCGCCCTCCGTAGTGGGTTTCGTCCGCAGCGCACCGCCGCGCATGGGGACGACGATGCCTCGATGGCGCGGCTCGAGTTGGGTCGGGGAGCGATAGGTCGCGTTGCGCGTGTTGGACGTATCGGTCGTGCTGGGTGCCTCGGCCGCGTTGCGCGCGTTGGACGCATCGGTCGCGTTGCGCGCGTTGGACGTATCGGTGGCGTCGGCCGCGTTGCGCGCGTTGGACGCATCGGTCGCGTTGCGCGCGTTGGACGTATCGGTGGCGTCGGCCGCGTTGCGCGCGTTGGACGTATCGGTGGCGTCGGTCGCGTTGCGCGCGTTGGACGTATCGGTGGCGTCGGCCGCGTTGCGCGCGTTGGATGTATCGGTGGCGTCGGCGGCGTTGCGCGCGTTGGACGTATCGGTGGCGTCGGCCGCGTTGCGCGTGTTGGGCGCATCGGCCGCATCGGCCGCGTCGGCCGCATCGGAGGCGTCGGCCGCATCGGAGGCGTCGGGCGCGGATGCGTCGCGGTTGCCGAGGACGTCGTCCTCTTTGAGGAGCGCGAGCACCGCCTGATCGCGGTTCTCCCGAAAGACGCCCAGGGCACCGTCGCGCGCGACGATGCGCAATGAGAGCTCCGCCTCGAGGCGGGAGGGTAAGAGCTTGGGGGCCGACTTGTAGATATGGATGTGATCGACGTGATCGATGATGGCCACGCCGGATGTGACAAACGCCGCGACGGTGCCACCTTTGGCGCGAAGGATGCCGAGATTTCCGCTCTCGGATGACGCGACGTCCGAGATCGGGCCGAGATCGTCGAGGTTCAAGGTGCCGATCACCTCGTCGTCCTCCACGTCGAAGATATGCACCTTGCGCTCATTGGCGTCGGAGATGAGCAACCGCGCGCGGCGCCACGAGGTGTGGCGAAGCGGGCCGTCGGACGGCGGACCGTTGCCGGAAGACGAGGGATCGTCTTTGCAGGCGACGGCGAGGGTACCGAGCGCCGACATCGCAACGAGCGCGCAACCGATCGTGTGAACGAGCTTCATGGGGCAGCCTCGACGATGACCATGACCGAAGACTCCGATGTGGGACCCAAACGCAGCGGGTACTCCGACTTGCGGGTGAGATCGAAGAAGTCGACCCTCCGCAGCTCGGAGCACGAGGCTTTCACCTCGTAGCTCGCCACTGGGCAAATCTGCGCGCCATCCCGCGTCTGCAGGGTGAACGGGGTATCGCTGGTGCGGAAGAACGCGAAACCTTCGGTGCTCCGCGGCTCGAAATAGACGGCGCCTGCGTGCGCGCCGTCGGCCGTCGATGGCAGCTCCACAGTGTAGGCGTAGTGGGTGTTGCGCAGCTCCGTCTTGGTCGATGCGGGATCGGCATCGGCCGGAAATTTCTCCCATGGACCATGGAGCACGTGCAGGCACGCATGATCGGCGTACGCCGCCGTGAGCGGGTACTTCTGCGACGGCGGAGGGCACGCGCCGCCGCCGCCGCCGTTGTTGCTTTCCGACCCGCTGCACGCGGCGCCGGCCGCCGCCGCGGTCGCCAAACATACCCATCCGAGAGCCACGCGAGCACCCAACGTCATGAGGGGCGACGCCTATCACGCGGAAGAAATTGTTGCAATCAAATTGCATTAAGTGTTGAGAACCAGTTGCAATTGAATTACGTGTAACCTCGTGCAGTTGCGCGGATGCATTTCGGCGGCCTTCGTCCTTTCGCTCCTCCTCGTGGCGTCTCCGGCCTTTTCGCAGCCGGCGGTCGCGCCCCCGGAGAAGACGAGCGGCGCGCCTGCCACCTGGCCGGCGGAGCTTCCGCGCCAGGATGGCGCGTCGGTCACCGTGACCCTGGTGGTGGGCGCCGATGGGACCCCGAGCGAGATCGCCGCCGAGGAAGGTGCGCCTCCCGCGCTGGCGTCCGCCGCGGTGGCCGCCGTCGCGCGATGGACCTTTGCGCCGGCTCGGCGCGATGGCGTCGCCGTACCGGCAAAGATCAAAGTCGCGGTCACCTTCGAGCCCCCCGCGCCGCCCCCTCCCGCGACCATCACGTCGCCGGCGCCCGCCGCATCGCCCCCGGCCGCCCCGGCGCCCGCCGCATCGCCCCCGGCCGCCCCGGCGCCGGCACCGGTGGACCAAGTGCAAGTCCGCGGAGAGAAACCCGCGCCCACCGTCGCGGCCAGCGACTTCGACATCCGCGTGGGGCAATTGCACGACGTCCCGCGGCGCAGCGCGGAAGACTTACTCCAGCTGGCGCCCGGCGTGATGCTCACCAACCACGGCGGGGAAGGCCACGCCTCGGCGGTCTTCTTACGAGGCTTCGACGCAGGCGAAGGGCAGGACATCGAGTTTCGCCTCGACGGCATCCCGTTGAACGAGCCCTCGAACGCGCACGGACATGGCTACGCCGACACGCATTTCATCATCCCCGAGCTCGTGCACCGCCTTCGATTCACCGAAGGCCCCTTCGACCCCCGGCAGGGCGACTTCGCCGTCGCCGGCAGCGTGGACTACAAGCTCGCCCTGCCCCAACGCGGCGTGCGGATCACCACCGGCTACGGATCCTTCGACACCAAGCGCCTCCTCGTCTTGTGGGGACCGGCCGGCACCCCCAGCGGCACCTTTGCGGGGGTCGACTTTCGCGAGGGCTCGGGTTTCGGGCCAAACCGCTCCCACGCGTCGGCGCGGGTCATGGGGCAGGTGGAGATCCCGCTCGACGCGCGCACCACGCTCTCGCTCTCCGCCGCGAGCTACGCCGCGCGGTTCGACTCGGCCGGTGTCATCCGGCAAGACGACTTCACGAACCGTGTGCTGAGCAAGTGCCCCGCCGACGAGGACAGCCAGTTCTTCTGCTACTACGACGGCAACCAAGGCGGGGGTGTCGCGCGCCATGGCGTGTCCGCGCGACTGACGCGCCGAACGAAGCTCGCGAACCTGGAGCAGCTCGCCTTCGTCACGGTGCGGCAGCTTCGGCTCCGGCAAAACTTCACCGGCTACCTCTCGGACGTGAGCACCACCGGGCAGGAACAGCGCGGCGACGGCGTCGAGCAAATCTACGACACGGTGATGTTGGGCGCCCGCGGCAGTGTCACCCTGCCGTTCGACGCGTTCGAGCGCAAACACGAGCTCGAAATCGGCTACTTCGCCCGCTACGACGAGGGCGCCTCCAAACAGCGACGCCTCCGGTTCGGAGGCGGAGCGCCCTATCGGACCGACTTCGACGACAAGCTCCGGATCAGCAACCTCGCCGCCTACGCCGCGGCGCGGGTGAAGCTGTTTCCGTGGTTGGTCCTGCGCGGCGGCATGCGCGTCGACACGTTTGCGTTCGCCACCGTCGATCGCAACCGGCCCGCGCTCGATCGCTCGGGCTCGCGCGAAACGTCCGAAGCGCTCGAGGCGTACGGGGTGGCCGTGCAGCCCAAGGCGTCGGTCGACGTGGCGGCCCTCCCCGGCGTTCATCTCATCACCAGCTTTGGCGTGGGGACCCGCTCGAGCGATGCACACGCCCTCTCCGCCGGCGAGTTCGCGCCGTTCGGGCGGGTGCGCGCGGTCGAGAGCGGGGTTGTCGCGACGCACGGGTGGGACGACGGAAGCACCCTCACCGCGCGCGCCGTCGCCTACTACACCCGCGTCGATCGCGATCTGGTGTTCGACGAAAAGGCCGGGCGCAACGTCCTGGCCGGCGTCTCCAACCGCTATGGAGCGCTGGCCACCGCGCGATTCACCTCGGCATGGGGGCTCGATATGCAGCTCGCCGTCACGTATGCGGAGGCTCGCCTCCCGCCATCGGGCGCATCGTGGACCGACATCGGCGCGGGCGCGCGGCTCCCGTACATTCCCCGCTGGGTCACCCGCTTCGATGGCTCGCTCCGGCGCCCTCTGCGCATCGGCGGACAGTCCTTTCAATACAACGTGGCCCTGGGCGCGACCTATGTGGCGCCGCGGCCGCTCCCCTTCGAGCAGGAGAGCCCCTCGTTCTTCACCGTGGACGCCGCGCTCCGCGTGCGATGGCGCGCCTTCGAGGCCGGCCTGGAGATCACGAACTTGTTCGATCGCCGCAACCGCCTCGCGATCTTCAACTACCCCTCGAACTTCCGCGGCCCCGACGCGCTGCCGTCGTACCTGACGCAGCAGCACTTCTCGGCAGCCCCACCGCGCACGTTCTTCGGCACCCTCACCGTATACTTCGACGCCAACGACGCGACCGGTGCGAGCGATGCGGGCGGTGCAACGGGCGCGGGCGGTGAAACAGGTGCGGGAGGTGCAACGGGCGCGGGCGGTGCAACAGGTGCGAACGACGCGTCCGCGCGCGCGGGCGCAGGAGGTGCATCGTGAGCGCGCACCCTCCGCGCATCGATCGAGGACGCGCACGCGCGCAGACGCGTGGCTCTTTCTTGGCCATGAGCGCCACGGTCATCGTCCTCGGCGCGGCTTGCAGCAGCGGCACGGGTGGCCGGGCGATTCGCTTTTCCATGGGCGTCGCCCCGGCACCCGAGTCCGTGTCGACCTTCGTGACCACGACGGGGTGGTCCGTCACCCTCGAGGAGGCCTGCATGGCCATCGGGCCGATCTATCTCTACGCGAACCCTTCGCTCCTCGCGCCGGCCGAAGCCTCGCTCCTCGCGCCGGCCGAAACCACGCACCGGCGAGGACCGCTCGGCCGCGTAGCGGATTGGCTCGTTCCCCCGGCCTTCGCGCACGGCGGCGACGCGCACTACAACGGCGGCGAGGTTCGCGGCGAGTGGGTCGAGCAGGTGGCGTTCGACGCGCTGGCGCCCGCGGGCATCGACCTCGGTGCGACCAATGGGCTCGCGGGCCCGGCCCGCTCGTTCTCGCTCTTGCTCTTGCCCCCGCGGCCCACGGCGCGTGGAGACACGGCGTGCCTTCGTGGCCACCACGCCTACGCGCGCGGAGCCGCCCGAAAGGGCGAAACGACGGTCCCCTTCGAAGGAGGGCTCGACATCGAGAACAAAGGCACCTTCCGCTCCGTGGACGGCATCCCCCTCGACGCGCAGCTCGACGACGGCGTTCGCATCACCGTGCGCCTGCACACGCGCGCATGGTTCGACGACGCCCACTTCGACCGGCTGACGGAGCGCAACGCCGATGGCCGCTTCGTCATCACCGCCGAGAGCCAAGTGGCGGCCGCGTGGTTCGCCGGTGCCCGCGCTTACAAAACTTTTTCAGCGGACATGACCCGAGGCGGCGAGCCTCGATGAAAGGCGCTTCGAACATGAAATCAGCTTGCACATTCGCGTCCGCGGCGCTCGCGGCCCTGGCCCTCTCGGTCTTCGGCGGCTGCGGGGAAGACACCGGCACCGAGGGCTCGGGATCGGGGACGGTGGCCATCCAGGTGAGCGGCGAAGGCGCCGCCGTGGTCGGCTACCCGTACGACAAGAACGGGCACAGGCTCTCGTTCGCCGATGGCTGGCGCGTCACCTTCTCGAAGTTCATCGTGTCCGTCGGCGCGCTGCACCTGCACACCTCCGACGGCAAAGAGGCGTTCAAAGGCAGCGAAACCTATGTCGCCGATCTCCACAAGGGTCCCGCGGTCCTCGCCACGTACCGTGAGCTGGCCGTCCGCCGGTGGGACCGCTTCCACTTTCGCATCCTGCCGCCCACCGGCGCAGCGGTGAACGTGAACGGCGTCGCCCAAGCGGACCTCGATGCCATGATTCGTGGAAAATACAACTATTGGATCGAGGGCGCGGCCGAGAAGGGCGGCAAGTCGTATTCCTTCCGCTGGGGCCTCCGAAACCCCACGCAGAACTCCAACTGCACGAACGGGGTCGACGGCAAAGACGGCTTCGTGGTCACCAACAACGGCGTGACCACGGGCGAAATCACCGTCCACGTCGACCATCTCTTCTGGGACTCGCTCGGCAGCGAGCTGTCCTCGATGCGCTTCGACGCCATCGCCGCCGCCACCCGCGACGATACGGACATCACCTTCGACGAGCTCGGATCGCAGTCGCTGACCGACCTTCGAGGCCTGGACGGCACCCCGCTCAAGGACGACGCGGGCAAGGCCATCCGCTACAACGCGGGCAGCGTGCCGCTGGCGTCGTCCACGCTCGCCTCCTTCGTGCTCGCGTCGTCGGCATCGCAAGCGCACGTCAACGGCTTGGGGCTCTGCACGGTGAAGTCGTTATGATGCGCGCGCTGCCCCTGGCCGCCGCGTCGATGTTCGCGGCGTGCAGCGCGAGCTCCGAGCCCGCTGCCGGCCCGAAGCCGGGCGACGCCGGCACGCGCGATACGGGCATCGCCGACGCGGCGGCGCCGGAGCCCTCGTGCGACGGCGCGACCGGCGACGCCGGAGAAAACCGCGACGCCGCGAAACCCAGCGATCCCGCGCTCCGCGTCTGCCCTTCCGGCAAAGACTACGAAGCCTTGGAAGAGCACTCGTGCCTTCACCGCACCTACGGCCCGAGCCGCGCGGTTACCGCCGCCAGCGCGCAAGCCGCACCCGACGTGAGCGAACCCCACACGGAGTTCGTCGTCACGCTCCCCCCAACGTGCGGCAGCCACACGGGCATCGTGCGCTACACAGCACGCAAATCGCGCCCATACATGGTTTACGCCGACATCGATCCGGGCCTGGTGGTCACCGCGCGCAGCGGGCAGACCCTCGCACCCGTGTGCGCGGGGAGCACCTTGGGCAAGTGCGCGGGGCTCACCTACGTCACGAAGCTCCCGCTGGTCCAAGGCGAAACATACGAGCTGACCCTCGGCGCCAGCGGCTCCCTCGGTGCCAGCGGCGCCAGCCGGGTCGCCCTGGTGATCGAAGAGATCGAGTTCGAAGACCCGTAAAGCCACGGCACTCGTTCGAGTGCTTTCGCAGGAGAAAATAATGATTGTTCGCAAACACCGCGCCATCGTCGCGGCATTTCCCACTTTGTTCATAGCCCTCGCCGCGTCCCTCGGCGCCTGCTCCTCGGACGACACGTCCATCTCGCCGCGCCCCGATCCGGACGCCGGGCAAAGGCCCGACTCCAACGATCCGCGCCCCGACGCGGGGAAGGACGCCACCCCGCCAGGCGACGCGGGATCTCCGCACGTCCTCTCATCGGACCCCACGGAGGGCGCGACCGACGTGTACCCCGTCGAGATCTACGACAATGGGGGAAAGTTCGCCCAACGCAAACGCATCACCGTGCGCTTCGACGCGGCGATGGATACCACGGTAACGCGCGCGACCTTGATCTCCGGCGGCGCAGACGCGGGGGCGCCGCGGACGATCGAAGGCGTCTGGGCTCCGGATGCGCGCAGCATCGAGCTCACGGTTTTTGGCCCGGTGCCCGATCGCGATCCACCCCTCGAGCCCCGCACCGCCTATCGCCTCGACCTTCGCGCGCTGCGCGCGGCTTCCGGCAGGCCGCTCGATGCTTCAGGGCCTCCGCTCGGCGATGGCGTGCTCGATTTCAAAACGGGTGACGTCGACGGCAACCTCAATCACGCGTGCTTTCACGCCATCTTCGACGCCCCCACCAAGGTGACCGCCACGCCGTCGGCCTCCGGCGCGCCCAACGCGGACAAAGGGCATAAAATTTACGAGGTGAGCCTCCCGCCCGCCCGCGAAGGGTTCACGCGAATTCCCGCCCCGTCACCGGGGGCGAGCGCTCCCGTTGGGTACACCTTTTATCTCGACCGCGCCGTGCCCGTCGCCATTCAGGATGAAGCGACGGCGCAGCCCGTGCCCCTCACGTTCAACGGACCCAAGCCGCCCGCCTGCGCGGGAATCACACACGCCGTGCGGTTCACCATCGACGGCGCACACGACCACAACGTGAAGCTCGGTCCCCTCGGCGATCCTTCGTTCAAGTTCATCCTCGAGCTCGAGCGGTGAGCACGCCTCGCCGCTCACGCGCGCGATCGCACGATGGACGCGGGGGTAACGCCGAGCACCTTCCGCATGCAGCGCGCCATGTGGCTCTGATGGGAAAACCCCGCATCGAGCGCGACCTGGCTCGCGGGTAAATCCCCGCGCAAAAGAAGGGCACGCGCGCGCTCGACCCGTCGCTGAATGACGTATTCGTGCACCGGAACCCCGGTGGAGCGCTTGAAGAGCGCGCGCAAGTGCGATGCGCTGAGCCCCGAAACGCGCGCGAGCTGAAAAAGCGAGACATCCTCGCCGAGGTGGGCCTCGATGTACTCGGTGACCATCGCGAGCTGACTTTGCGAGAGCCGGCGCGGCGCCGCGGGGGCGGGGTAGCGCGCCAAGAGATGAACGGCGAGCGCCATGCCCAGGCTTTCCCGATAGATAAGGCCGTTCGGAGCGTTCGCGCCCTGCTCGGCGGCCAGCGCCCACGTGATGTGCTCGATCTGCGTGTCGCGCACATGGCACTGGGGCACGATGCCCGCGCGGTCGGGATCGAGCCCCATCTCCTCGGCCGCCAGGCGCACCAGGGGCGCTGGAAGTCGCAGCTCCATGACGTCGCTGGCGTCGTCCTCGATCCACTTCTCGCTCACGCCCGCGGGAACCACGTTGATTTCACCGCGGTTGCGCACACAACGAGGTCCCTTGGGGATGCACGAGATCCGCACGGGCGGGCCGGTGTGCAACGTGATCTGATGATCCGGGATCGCCGCATGATGGTGCCCACCGACCGACGTGTTGCGCCGCTCGATGCGGAGACCGATCCGCGCGTCGCGGGGTCGAGCGCCTGTCGCCGTCTTACGCGATTCCTTCATACGGTGCGATCTTAGCAGCTCGCACGGCGCGATCGAAGCGGACCGGTCCCGCGCCATTCGGCCGCTGGCCAGCACTTCGTGCTCTCGAAACATCGGATCGTGTGCGACCGCGCGCGCGCCGGGATCTACTGAACGGGGTGCGAGGCTCACCGAGCGTGCCGCGCAGGAGGATTTCATGAGCAAGGTCCAAGTGAACGATGCCGAGGCCCCCACCAAGCGACGAATCGCCGTTCTGGGCGCGGGAAGAATGGGCTCCGCCCTCGTCCTAGCGCTTCTCGCGCGCGGTTTTGCCGTCACGGTCTGGAACCGCACGGCATCCAAGTGCGCGCCGCTCGCGGCCAAAGGCGCCCGGGTGGCGGGATCGGTCGAGGACGCCGTGTCGGGCTCGGACGTCATCATTGGCAATGTGAGCGACTACCCCACCAGCCTCGAGCTGGTGCAACCACCGGCGGTGACGAAGGCGTTGCGCGAGCGGCTCTTCGTGCAATTGGCCACCGGCACACCGCGCCAGGCCAAGGAAATGGCGGGGTGGGCGCGCGAGCACCAGATTCATTACCTGGACGGCGCCATCATGGCGACGCCGGAATTCATCGGCACCGAGGGAGGCCACATCCTCTATTCGGGACCCAAGGAGCTCTTCGAGGCGAACCAACCGGTGTTCGCGGCGCTGGGCGGGCACGTTTACGTCGGCGCCAATGTCGGCCACGCCAGCACGCTGGACGCTTCCCTCCTCATCGTTCTATGGGGCTCGCTCTTCGGCGCGCTTCAAGGCGCGGCCCTTAGCGAGGCGGAGGACTATCCGGTCGACGAGTTCGCGAGCTCGCTCGAAGCCACCATGCCGGTGCTCACGAGCGCGGTGCTCTCGACGTTGAAGCGGATCGACAAACGCCGCTTCGAGGCCGACGAGTCGACCTTCTCGTCCGTCGAGACCTGCTACGCGTCCGCGCGGCTCATTCACCAGATGAACGAGGAGCACGGCCTCCATCGCGGCCTCACCGAGGCGCTCGACAAAATCTTCCGGCACGTGACCGACGCCGGGCACGCGCAGAGCGACGTCGCCGCCCTTTACCTCGCGATCGCCGCGGCCCGCGGCGCGAACCCCGCCAACCCCGCGAACCCTTAGGTCGCGCGCGAGCGCCGTCAGCCGCCGGGGCCATCGGCGGAGTTTTCCGCGACCAAGCTCCACACGGTTTGCTTCAGATCCTGCACCTCGGCCCGCAGCAAATGGCGCATCGAGAGCATCGTCTTGACGCGGCCGTCGGCATCGACGACGGGCAGGTGACGGATGTGATGATCCGCCATGAGCTTCAGCACCGACGATCGATCGGCGTCCTCGCGAACGGTGACGACCGACTTGGTCATGACCTCGGCGACCGGGGTCGTTTCGGTGGCGAGGCCCTCGAGCACGACCCGGATCACCACGTCACGTTCCGTGAACACGCCCAGCAACTGCACACCATCGAGCACCACGACCGCCCCGACATTGCGGTTCACCATCGCTCGAACGGCGTCCATCACCGTCGCGTCCTTCGGAACCGACACCACGGGTCGGGGAACAGCGGCTGCAGGCGGCATGAGAACCTCCTCTCGCCTTCAGGCTCCCGCCCCGGCGCAGCGCCGTCAAGTAGGCGCCACGCGCAGAGCTGCCGTCGCCGCGTTCGAGGGGCTCATCCGCTCACCGTACGATTTGGAATCACCGGCACGATTCGAAGCGCGCGCACATCGGCATCGATGGCGCGGCACGCGCACGTGGGCCGGTGCTGCCGGGATCTTCAGGGACCCGTGACGAGAAGCGAAATGTGCATCTTCACGTCGTTCGTGCGTTCTTCGTAAAGCACCTCGGGCAACGCATTGAACGTATACCTCACGATCTCGTCGTGGAAATCGCGGGACGCGATGCAATCGAGCGCGCCGTTTGGCTCGATCACGCATTGCGGGCCCGCGGGTCCAGTCGGGCGATCGGTCTGGTAGGTACCGAGAATCTTCGTCTCGCCGGTGGGCAAAACCTCGCGCAGCTCCGCGCGGACCCAGAGGCGCGAGCTGACGATGAAGAAGCCGCCCCCACGGCGTGACCGCACCGTCGATATGCTGGCGCCCTCCATATCCTTCAATGGAGTCGCTCGCCCATTGGCGATGATGGCGTAGTGCAATTCGGGCTCCGTATCGGCACCGAGGACGGTCCGCCCTTCTCCCGCGGCCATCGGGTAATAGCCCGCCATGGCAAAGGGCTCGCTGGAGCCTTCGACCCAAGGCCCAATGCCAGCATCGTTGAAGGAACAGAAGTAGAGCAACTTACCATCATCGGGAAACATGAAAATACGATGGAGATGGCGGCATGTCTCGATCTTCTCGTGGGCTTGGAGTTGCTGCCAATCCCACTGGGACCGCGTCGTTGCGGGGCGATAGGCGTACGCGGCGAGGCCATCATTGGCAGAGGACGTGAAGATCAAGCGCCCATCGGTCGGCCGCACGAACGCCAACCATGGCGAGCAACCGAAGTTGTATACGCGGTCGGTTGGGTTCTTTGGAAAGATGAACGCATCGTACGAGCAAGAACCTTCGCGCGTCGTTCCCAAGAGATAAACGCAATCGGGATCGTAGGTCCCCGCGGCCATGCTCCCTGGCGTGCAGATGCCGTCGTTCGGTGGACGCGGCGCGGTGGTGCCGCCATCGCCCGTGGCGCTACCATCGCGCACGGGAGCATCCAAACCGCCGTCCTTGGAGGGCGACGCTCCCCCGTCCAGATCGGACGGCGTTCCAGGTGGGTCATCGCGATCGGCCCCCCGGAAAAAATCCGTCTCGATACCTCCACCGCACGAGGCGCCCGCGCCCAGCAGCGCGAGGCCGAAACTCAGAGCCGCAGGCACCTTCGAGCGTACGATCACGTTCGTCGAGAGATTATGGAACTTCCCGGCACCGTCAACCACCCCGAAGGCATTTGCGTCGCCCGCTGGCGGCCCATCTCCGCCCTTCCACGCGCAAATCCGACCTTGCCGAACGACCTTTCGACGAATTCGCGCGCCGCGCGTTGGGCATCGATGTCGGTGACCGGGCGGAGATGGCGGTGCCGGTGTTGTCGGAAGGGCCACTGGGCAGGAATGCGCGTGTTCTGATCGTGGACGAGAAATCGCGATCACCCACGCTATGCGATCTGGCTATCGCGGGTATGGCCTGGCGTGACTGCCGGAGCTTTCCGGGTTGCGCTTGCCTACTTCGGGGCCGGCTCGACCCGTGACGTATGGGCAGCCACGGCGCGCCATCGTCCGTCGAGCTTCACGAACACGTCGGTGAAGCGGATGGTGACGATCGACGCCGGGGTGGTGTTGGTGATGGTGTTGATCCCGGTGACAATCGCCGTGTTGCCATAGAGGTGCACTTGGCGATCGCTCAGCTTCGAGGTTTGCCCGGTGGCACTTCGTGGCGCCGGCCCGTCGAGAAAGCGAAAGAGCTGCGCGCGCGTATAGAGCACGCCGCGCGGGGTGGTCTCGATGTGATCGGGGGCGACGATGGCGTCGAGCGTCGCCCGATCATGCCGATCGATCGCATCGACCCACTGATCATCGATCCGCAAAATTTCCGCCGTCGGATCCGCCGGCGCCGCACCATACGCCACCCCCGCCACCGCAAGGGCCGCCATCACCACCGCCACGAACTTGGAGCCTTTGGTCATGGCCCATGGCCTAGCAATGCGGCCCCGTCCACCTTCGGTCCAAGCCGCCAACGGCCCCCCCGCTGCCGCAACCGGCACAAAATCCGGGACGACCGGTTAGCCCCAGGGTGGCGGTGCCCTCCCCACGTCCAACGCCCTCACGCAGGGTCGACCGTTCCTGTACGAAGCGAAGCACAGTTACGGCGACGGTGGGCTCGGAACGAGCCTTCGATGGTCATGGCATGAGCGGTTCATTGCCCAGCGACTCGCGGGCGGATGGAAGCTCGACGACCCTGGTGCTCTCCACCATCCGCCGCGCCAGGCCTGCCGGAATTGGTTTCCTCCGTGGAGTGGCCGCCCGCCGTTCTCGGTCCCGGGGACGTAAATGAAGGTACAAAGATCTCGCGGAGTGTGCGTGCACGTAATATGCGTCGATGATGGCCGGCGCCGATCATCCATTATGTGCTTGGGCTCGTTTCTGCGCGCGCACATCGCCGTGGCGGACGAACGCGAACGATGTACCGAGTCGAACACTTCGATGTACCAGGACGGTGTACCGCACCCAATAAAAGATACACTCAATCGATTTCGCATACCTCGCAGGCTTTGAATTTCCGCGAATCAACGCCGATCAGAACGCTACATATCCCCGGGCATGTCTGTTGCTGGATAGCTAATCGGTCGCGACCCAAATCCTTATCCCAACAACAGCCACAATATTGCCAATCTTGAAGTTCGTGATTGGACGGAAACCGAAAGGCCAAACCATGGCGAAATACACGATACTGGGCACCCTTATCGGAGTAGCGGGGTTGTTCACGGCCGTAGCAGGTGCAGCTGCCCCGACCAGCGGTGGTAGTGTGGAAACTCGGAGCGCGAAAACGAATCATGCGACCGATGATGTAGAGAAGACACCATTGGCGTCGAGCGATGCCAAGGATGGGGTTCCCTCCTTCGTCAATTCGTGTGACGGAGCCAACTGGGGTGGGGGGTCCTGCTATGAGTGGGCATCCGCAAGGTGGTGCCGACAAAGAAATGGCAATTTGACATACAACCCCGCGTGGTCGGGGCGCTGCTGCAGTGATCTCGTCAACAACAATGGAAATATTCAGTGCAGCGATTGATGCCGCAAAATTCCATCTGTGTGACTCGAGATCCTAGCTCGTAAACGGCATTGCCGTTGATTGTTTAGGATACTATGTCGTGCCGTGTCCCTCGGCTCCCGTGTGTATTGCTGGCAAGTGCATTTGCCAAGGGGGGAGCCGAGGGCACGCGGGGACCTCCCACCAGGTCGCAGCGTCCCATGATGTCGATGCTCGTCGCCCGATCCATTGGCGAGGCGGCGCAGAAAGCGTACTTCGGCGCATATCGAGGTACGACCATCCGCGCGTCGCGATGCTGCATTGCAGTGCCGAACGGGATGAGAAGCTCCGAAGACGTATCCCAATTCGATAGATACCGAATGATGTTTTGCATCTTCGTGCCTCTCCGGCCAGCCCTATGCGGGTATGCATGATCTCGAAATGGACTTCGGTCGGTGCCGTCGGACGTGCAGGCTACGGGGGGAGCCGAGGCTCGCTGTCCGCAGTCGGCAATCCGGACTTGACGCGCCGCCTCGCGGACGTTGCGCGCCAGGAGTGCCTCTCCGTCGAGCTCACACAGTCCCTATCGCCACAGGCGAGTCTCGCGACCGAGCCGCGTTGAGGGGCGAATCAGCGGCACGTTCGGGAACGACGTTCGTGCGGTGAGCGCGCACGTGAACGCTTATGTCGACGGCTTTCAATGTTGCCGAGCGTGTCGATGCGCAGAATTCGGTGCAGCCCGGTCGCCGCGTGAACGCGGATGATCCGGGCTGCCCATTCCGTCACGAGTCGGCCGGCGGGTCCTTCTTCGCCTTGCGGGCTGCCCGCCTGTCCTTCGCGGTGGCTTCGGATTCGCGCATTCGGTAGCTCTCTCCTTCGATGGTGACCACGTCGGCGTGATGAATCACTCGCTCGACGAGGGCCGTTGCGCAGGTGGCCGATGGGAAGATCGTGTGCCAGTCCTTGAAAGCGAGGTTCGTGGTGAGCACGAGGCTCTTCTTTTCGTACCTTCGACTGACGACTTGAAAGAGGAGATCGGCATTGCGATTGTCGAAGGCGAGAAACCCCACCTCGTCGATCACGAGAAGGCCGATCTTGGAGAAGTAGTGCAGCCGGCGCTCGAGCGCCCGCGCCGACTCTTGAGCTCCGAGATCGAGCAAGAGCTTTGCGGCCGAAAGAAAGAGCACGGAATGCCCGGCGAGCACCGCGCGATGTACGATGTTTTGCGCGATCATCGTTTTTCCAAGCCCGCTCGGCGACACGAGCACGACGTTGCGATGCGCCGCGACGAAGTCGACAGAGAGGACGGATTCGACCAGAGGTCGGTCGATCTTGGTCGGCCAGTCCCATTCGAAGTCGCTCATCGGCTTGAATTTCTCCAGCCGGCTGCGCGACATCCGCCGCTCGAGACCGCGCCTGGCCCGGTCCTTCTCTTCCAGGTCGGCGATGTACTCGAGGATCTCGGTCAATCCCCAACGCTTTTTCGTCGCGAGCGCGACCAGATCGTCGAAGGCGCTCGCGGTGGAGAGCAGTCCGAGGGCGCGAAGGCGCTCGCGAAGCTCGGTCATGGCTCGTCCTCCCCGTCGTGGCTCTTGGCGAGTTTGTCGTAGACGGCGAGTGAGCGCGGTGCGACGACGATGTCGCGCACGCGCGGATCGTTGGGCAGTACGGGGGGCACTTGCAGCGGAGCGCCGCGGGCGCGTCGGCGCTGGTCGAGGATGTGAGCAACCGATTGCGCGGTGAACGCGCCACGCCGATGGGCGTCGGAAAGGGCGGCTTGGAGCTCGCTTTCGCCGTGCTCCTCGAGCAGGTGCAACAATCGGGTCGTGGTCCCTCCGAGGTGTCCGCCGTGGCGCGCGACCTCGTGGAGGAAGGGCTCGGCGCTCGTGCACACGGCAAAGAGTCGATTCCGACCGCGATGCTCGCGCGCACGTCGTTTTTCGTCGGCGAGCGCCGTGAGGTGCTGCGGCGTCTCGATCTGCCGTCCTTTCTCCCATGACCTCGGGTAGCGCGCGACCTCGGTGTTGCCATCCAGGATGCGAAGCAGGGCGTCGGATGCGACGAGTGTCAGTGGCTTGCGCACGAGGGTATGAGGAATCGAATAATCGTTGCCGTCGAAACGGATGTAGGGTGATTTGCCGGAGGCGGTAGCTCGAACGTAGTCGCAGAGAAAAGGGTGCTCGGGCAAAGCGAGCAGACGTCCGCGCTCCTGCTCGAGGGCGTCATGGATGGTGCGCTTGTGCAGATCGCCAGGGACGATGCGCGCATGTGCGACGCTGCCAATCCAGTCGTCCAGTTTGCGATTGAGCTCTTCGACGGAGCGAAACGCGCGGGCGGCAAAGAACGATTCGCGTAGGTACCGAATGGCGCGCTCCACACGACCCTTTTGATTGCCGCGCGCCGGCGCGACGGGCTGGGGGGAGAAGTGGTAGTGCCCGGCGAGATCGAGCAATCGAGGGTGGAATCGGATGACATCGCCCACGCGCTCGAGCACCGCCGTCTTGAGATTATCGTAAAGGAGGGCACGCGGGACACCGCCATACGTATGGAAAGCCGCCACGTGGCAGCGCAGAAAGCTCTCGAGCGTTTGATCGAGAACGAAACGGGCGAAGATGGCCCGCGAATACGAGAGCACCATCACGAAGCACGAGAGCGGTCTCCGTGTCTCGCCGATGGTGATGGAACCGAACGAGCCCCAATCGACTTGAGCCTGCTCCCCTGGGAGCGTCGTGAGACGGAAAAAGGCTTCGTGCCGAGAGATGGGCCGGACGCGCCGAACATATCGCCGAAGCGGCCACACGGAGCCTTCGTAACCACGCTGCGCGATCATTTCCAGCACGCGGGTGGCGCGCAGTCGCGGGTGGGTCTCGAGGGTCGCGCGGATGAAGGCTTTGTACGGATCGAGCATCGAAGCGCTCGCGCGATAGGCGACATTGGCGAATCGCTGTGGCTCGATCGCGTGCTCGACGGTGTCGCGGTGGAGCCGGAGCTCGGCCGCGATGGTGCCGATCTTCCAGTGCTCGGCGAAGAAGAGGCGGCGAATGCGCGAGCGAAGCTCGGGCGCGATCATCGAGCCACCTCGAAGAGGAGCAACTGTCGCAAGTCGTTGAAATCGCCAACGCCCGCGAGATCACGATGGCGCCGTCGTCTCGGGGGGAGCGCGGGCAACCAATCGAGCGAATAGAGCAATCCGCCCTCGTCCCCGAATGCCGCGCGATAGAGGATGGAGTCGGATGCCCCATCCCGGTCTTTGGCACAAAGTGCAGCGCGGACCTTCTGCCCCTGCCAGAGGGCCACGGCCTCGAGCAGCGTCGCGAGGGCGCGCGGGTGCGCAGGGTCCGCGCGCAGATTGGCCTTTACGATCGTCTCGCGGGCGCCGGCCATCGCGAGTACGCGGGTGGTGAGCGGTCCGGGGGAGATCCCCATCCAAATGTCGGTCATCGAGCGTCTCCATCGCCGAGGGCTGCGCCATCTCCGTGACGGCGGGCGGCTCGGGCGAAACGAGGGTTGCTGGAGGGCCAACTTCTGGGCGACCGGTGTCCGTTACATTTCGCCCGCGATCGCGGAGGCGAGCGACCCGACGGGCGGTGGCCCACCGACCTTCGAAGCTCTGCCAATGCCTTCGCTTCGATAAGGCTCGAGCCTCGGCGCGTTGCAAATCGCGACAGGTCTCACTGCAATAGAGATGACCCCGATCGCAAGACGAGCAAAGCAGGATGAGCCGACGACAGGTGTCGCGAATGCACTGAATTTGTCGAAGATCGAGAGCGTCGTGCACACGGCGCCGCCAGGAATTGGGCCGGCGCTGGGCACTCGTGCGACAACGTCATCGTCGAACGCGTGCACACCGCGGGCGACCTGGGCTCGAAGTGGTCAGACTTCGGGCCCTTCTCTTTTTTCAGGCGGTCATCCCAAATCGTCCCAGAACCGGCGCGCGGTGGCCAACTACGTCACGAGACCGGCCTGCCCGAAATTCCCCGCTTCGAGGCGCCCGCCAACATTTCAAGACGGGCCTCGAGGGGATCCATCGCGGCAGCGTGGTGGCCGTGGTGAAGCACTGGGGTGGCTACGGCGCCGCGAAAGACGGTGAACGGACGACCGCCGAGCTCCACCCTGGCGAGCTCGGCGAAATGCCAAGCGAGCCAGCCATAGCCCCCCAAGTGCACGGGAGGGGAGTCGAACCCCTACGCCTTGCGGCGCCGGAACCTAAAGACGATCGAGGTCGCCGTAGGACGCTAAATCACGGAATTCCGTGGGGGATGACGACCAAACAGAACCACCAGGTGACCCCGCTGCTAATTGGCTGCCAATTTGCAATGACGAGTCCACCTCCCGGTCTTGAACTCAAGTACAGTGCTCGCTTCGTGGCCGGCGACGCCTACGAGCGATCTCTGTTTGAGATGTCGCTCGACTTCGGCCGCAGGCGTGACTTCCAGACAATGACGAGTTTTCCTCGCCACATCGGCGTGGTCTCCGTTTTTGACCGGGGCGAGCTGCTCTGTGAGTTCCTGCTCGATGTTAGCCAGCAGCGACGGAATCTTGAGACATCGGTCTTGGGACTTGTTGCACCAAAAGTGTCACTGAACAGCCGATCGTGGGCCTTGCTCGCAGCTGCGGCAAAGGTCTTCAAGAAGCCCTTCATCACCGCTCCGTAGCCGCGGCCTGATAACGGCGCAGGAAAGCTGTTCGCGTGCGCGCGGCGATCCGTGGGCGCCGCGAGCGCCTTGACGTTGGTAGACCGAGCAAGCGCAACATCTACGTCCCGCCTCCGCTTGCTCCGGAAGAGCGGGCGTTCTCGCGCTGATTGACGTCCACACACACGACTCTGCGCCGTCCAATTCTCCCCGTCGAGACGGGGCTCGTGCAGTGCATACCCGAGCAGTCTAGGGAGCTCGTTACTCGTTACTGCACACTGCACAGAGCGTGAGCGCCCGTGGTGATGTGGGGTGACGGCGAGGGGGAGCCCGCGTTCAGTGCTTGCGAACGCCGCCCTTACGTCGGAGCTTGAGGCCCGCGAGATAAAGGTCGGGAACATCGAAGCTGTCTGCAGAGCGTACGCGAATGACTCCCAGCTCGATGAGATTCTCGAAGACCTCACGAATGTCCTGACCTGGCGGTCGCACCTCGTCATTGGTCGACCAACTCTTTTCGAAGTCTATGGCGAGGAGACGCTCCAGCTCTTTCCTAGTCCAGGGCACTTCGCGATCGACCTTCAACCGAGCTTCGAGCCCACGGAGCCATCTCAATTCGCTCGAGTTGGCGTTGTCAACATGCTGAACGGACACATCATCGAGCGCGTTTCGCAAGGAGACAGGATGCAGGAGATGATTCCCCACCGCCTTTGGGTCCTTGCGCTCCTGCGCCGCAGCGAACTCAAGAAGCCATACGAGTCTCCTCGGTGAAACGCGACCATTGCCATCGCGAAGATGATCGAGGATCCAAGTGAATGCCGCCCCCTTCTTGCTGTTCGCCCCCATGTAGTCGCCGACGAGGCGAGTCACGAACGGCAAGGCATCAGTGGCTCGCGCGAGCTTGGGTATGTGCCCTAATTGATGAAAATCTATTACTGAGACAACTTTTCTTACATAGTCGAGTAACTCTTCGGATTTATTTGCAATATGTTTCAGAAGCGCGCCATACAGGTTCTTATCGTTCCACGCCAGCTCCACTCGATTGGCCGAAAGTTTTGCAATATCGGCGCCCGCGATTTCTCGATTGTGCGCGTAGAAGTCGGTGCGCATGAAGATCTTGGGTCGGATCCGGCTCCAGCGGCGTGCGTAGCTCGCCCAGAAGCTTACGAGGCTTCGCACGGCAGATCCGAGAGCCTCCCAGTCCGCGAACACAATCGTATCGAGCTCGTCATACGCGAGAAAGACCCATTCACCCCTCTTCTCGAGATGCTCGTCGAGGCGATCGAGTGCCAGCATGGCGCTGAGCTTCACCGCCGAGTAGGCGTTGAAGCAGGCCTCCGCAT
This sequence comes from Sorangiineae bacterium MSr11954, assembly GCA_037157815.1. Taxonomy (NCBI): domain Bacteria; kingdom Pseudomonadati; phylum Myxococcota; class Myxococcia; order Myxococcales; family Pendulisporaceae; genus Pendulispora; species Pendulispora albinea. The sequence continues at coordinate 10,929,934 of CP089984.1, read as the reverse complement.
CGCCACCTTGAACGCGAATGAGCGGCTCCATGGCCGCGCGCCCCTCGCCGTCGAGGCGCTCTTCGAGCACGCGGACGAGATACGCTGCCCAAAGGTCAATCACCTCACGATCGTGCTTGTGTGCAGATGCAAAAGAGGTCCATGCACCCGAATCCGGTCCCTTCCTTCGCAAAGGCCACGCGTCGTACCACGATACGTTACCATCTGGAGCTCGAAGGCCTGGCGTGTACTTTACCAGAGCATCTCTCAGGCTATTGTCGGTCACAGCCGTTTTCAGCTTTGTTTTCCCCGCCCCGCGGTCGCCGACGATGAGAACGACGTCGGGTTCTATTGCGCGCAAGTGCTCGGCAATGGGATAGAAATCTGCCGCGACACGATCCGGACGATCCGACGAGACGTCTGCCTGTCCGGCGTCCAAGCGGAGGGCTTCGAGAAGGTTGAGTCGCGCTTCCTTGCTCAATCCAGCCATGGTCAGGGCTCCTGGAGGGCTTCGACCTTCAAGCGATCCAACCTGCTGTCAATCCGTGCAGCCAAATCGGCATACTCCTTCTCGCTCGCCAAGACGTCCGCAATCTGATCGATATCGCGAAAGAAGGCCAGCTTTCCACGATATCCCAACGGTGACCCAATGTGAGGGGCGTCGCGATCTGTGAGATCGCGTACCGTCCAAAGCCGATCATCCGCATCGTCCTTCTCATCTTTGACGTAGGCATAGTAATGGTCGCGAAAAATGTCTTCGACCCGCATATTGAAATGTGTGCTTGCCAAAGCAGCGATCTCGGCACTGTCAGGGACCATCGCGTGAACTACGATGCAGTCCGCCTGCACTAGATTGCGACGAGCATATTCGCCTCCGAGGCGCTCGACGACGAGCGCGAGTCCCCGCAGGCTTTGCTCGTTTGTCGTAGCGAACAACACGTGTGCGTGCGCAATCCCCATGAGGAGAAGCCCGGCGGCAGGCGAGAGACCCGCTCGGCTATCGATGAGGATCACGGATGGGCGCAGCTCGTCACGAATACGGTGCAGTAGGCGACTGAAGGGATGATCGACCGGTGATGAGGAGATCTCGAGATCCACTCGCGCAAGTTTAGACAGATATTCCCTGTCGACACGGCCCGCAGGAAAGACGGAGATCGCTCCTTCCCCATGCGTCACTTCGAGTCGCGTACAACGGTGATGGTAGTCGTTGAGCGCGACGTTGTTCTTACTTTCGAGCATGAAGTCGACGACACCCCATTGCGCGCTCTCACCCTCCCCGGCATCGAGTAAAGTCCCGACCCCTGGGGCATCGAGATCCATGTCGACCACCGCGACATGGTCACCACGTCGAGCGCGTTGGATCGCATAGGACGCGAGTGCAGTCGTTCGCCCCACTCCGCCTTTGAACGAATGGAACGCAACGAGTGGTGACCCCTCGCTGCCACTCCATAGGGGATCGGCGGGCGGGGCAAACCAAGCGGCCCGATTCCGATATCGGTCGTTGATCCTCAGCTTCGAGGATTCGCTCACCGGCCTCCCAGCTCCCCAGGCCGCTTCATGAAAGGCGCGGTCCGAAGGCGACGCCCCAGTGTTGGCTATGTAAATGTCCCCGGTCCAGAACTGCCCGCACTTCTCGCGAAGCGTCGACGCAATCTCCGGCGTGATATCCATGATGGAATCTTCGGCTTCTGCCCAAAGAATCAGTCGGATGCGTCCAAACAGATCGTCTACGAGGACGGCCTTGGCAATTCGCGCGTCCTCTTCGAGCAATGCACGCGTCACCTCCACGGCTTGGGACCGGGCCTCATCGAGATGCCGAGCCGTATTCATAGGACCCCATCGAGGCGCATGCGGAGCACGCTCTCCGCATATACGAAACTAGCCCACCAATACCATGCGACGGCCTCGTCTTCCTTGATCGTACCCTGACACCGGTAACGAATCGTTTCCTTCCAGCGTTGGACCACGGATGGGGACAAGCTAAGATCGGGCATATATTGCGCGCCGTGGGGTCCGAAAGTGAGCGCTGCGAGTGCCGCCAGATTGTGGCCAAAAGGTTTCATTGCCACTTGACGATGCGCCTTGGTGAGACACGTTGTGCCATGTTGCATAACCTGATCGAAAAGGAACACCGTTTTTAGGGCACATTCGACGACGTAGCCGCTGAGGTAGCCGGCACCGTCGAATCTTGCAGCGTGCAGTAAGACCTCCGCATCGTGGAGGTGTTTTGCAGCTGCTTCGGGGTGATCATCGTCATTCCAAGAGAGGTTCGACATTTCGTTTATACAACTTGTGTGGAGGTTTCTAAGGAGACGAGCCGCCATTCGACAACGCGCGTAAACCCGGCGGAGCACCACGAGGCTGACTCTACTTGAGCTCCTCGCACCGGTCGACCTCCTCGTCGGCTGCGTCCATGGGCCATCGGCGGCGCCGCTCCCGGCTGCCCAACCAAGACTGCCATTCGAGCAAAGCCCCGGCGGAGGGATGATGGCAGGCTCAACCTACTCTCGCGCGCGAGCATCCATTGCATGCGCCGGCGCGGCGAGGAAGTAAGGGCACCTCGTTTGAGCACGCCATAGCCCCCCAAGTGCACGGGAGGGGAGTCGAACCCCTACGCCTTGCGGCGCCGGAACCTAAATCCGGTGCGTCTGCCAGTTTCGCCACCCGTGCTCAAGGACAAGGAGCACCTAGTATACTGGGTTGCCCGCTGCTGCAATGCCACGGCGCATCGTTTCGGCTTTCGGACGGAAGCGTTGGGGAGTAGGAGGTGAGGCATGTCGATTGAGCAGGACCTGGTGGCGGCCCTCGGGCGCACCCTGAACGGGACCGATTTTCCCGGCCTTGGGGAAAAATACGAAGGTAAGGTGCGGGACAATTACTCCCCCGGCGATGGGCGGCGCTTCATCGTCGTGACCGACCGGGTGAGCGCTTTTGACCGCGTGCTCGGGACCATCCCGTTCAAAGGACAGGTGCTCAACCGGCTGGCCGCGTGGTGGTTCGAAAAGACCCGCGCCGTCGCGGAAAATCACCTGATTCGGGTGCCCGACCCCAACGTGCTCGAGTGCATCGAGTGTGAGCCGCTTCTGGTCGAGATGGTCGTTCGCGCGTATGTCACCGGTTCGACGTCGACCAGCATCTGGACCCACTACCAAAAGGGCGCGCGCGTCTTCGCCGGCCATGCGCTGCCGGATGGCCTGCGGCGAAACCAGCGGCTCCCGGCGCCGATTTTGACGCCGGCTACCAAGGCCCCCAAGGGCGAGCACGACGTGAGCGCGTCGCGCGAAGAGATCCTCGCCGGCGGCAAGGTCACGGCCGAGGAGTTCGATGCAGCGGCCGACATGGCCATGCGGCTCTTCGAGCACGGCGCGAAGCTCATGGCCGAGCGGGGGCTCATCCTGGTCGACACCAAGTACGAGCTCGGCAAAACGAAGGATGGCCGCATCGTGGTCATCGACGAGATTCACACCCCCGATTCGTCGCGCTTTTGGATGGCCAACACCTACGAGGAGCGCTTCGCCCGCGGCGAAGATCCGGAGCCGTTCGACAAGGACTTCGTGCGCCGCCACTACACCGCCCTCGGCTATGTGGGCGACGGCGCCCCGCCCCCGCTCCCGGACGACGTCCGCGTGGGAGCGGCCAAGCGCTACATCGATGCCTACGAGAAAATCACCGGCGAGACGTTCGTGCCCGACACGGAGGAGCCGATCGCCCGCATCCGAAAGAATTTAGCAGCAGCTGCCGCTGCTCCAGGAGAGACGAAATGAAGGCGACGGTCGTGGTGAGGCTCAAGTCCGAGGTGCTCGATCCGCAGGGGGACGCGGTGCGGCGTGCGCTGGGGACGCTCGGCTTCGAAGGGGTCAAGGACGTGCGCATCGGCAAGATCGTCGAGATCGAGATCGACGAAGCGCACGCCAAGGATGCCGCGGGCCTGAAGGCGCGCTTGGCGAAGATGTCCGACGAGATGCTCGCCAACCCCGTCATCGAGGACTACGAGATCAAGCTCGATTCCTGAAGCCGGGGGCGCCGACCACGGCGCGCTTGGCGTCGCCGCGTTCGTCGAGCTCGAACAGTTCTTCTTGGAAGTCCGCCACCCGGTAGCCCTCGCCCACCTGGGTGACGCGGACGAGCACTTTGCCCTCGCGGGTCGTGTCGATGCGAAAGTTCTCGACCCGGCCCGCTTCCACGTTGGCCACGAACCTTCGCCGCTTCATCTCCCGAAGGTGCGCGAGGATCATCGCGGCGCCGCCGGTGAGCGCGCCGAAGACCGCGGCCATGCGCGAAATGCCCCCGCCGCCTTGCGCGTGAAGGGCGGCGCTGCCGAAGGACATTAGAAAGCCCCCTACGCTCAGCGCCAAGCACGTCGCGCCGACGATGCGCTCGCCCCGCTCTTCGCCGGCGAGGCCCTTTTGAGCGAGCGCTTGCGCCCACGCGATCGGCAGCCCAAAGCAGAGCAGGGTCGCGATGAGCGTCGGCCCCCACACGAGGACACCAATCGTGGCGCCGAGGAAGAACTTCAGCAGGAAGAGGCCCCAATGCTCGCCTTGCTCCACCGCGATCGCGCAGGCCAGGCCCGAGTTCAACATCGCCAACGGAACGGAGAGGATCCAACCGATGCGCACCGGTCCGACGAGCCTCTTCCAACGCAGGAGCCACGCCCAGAGTGAGCCCACCAAGAGCGTGGGAACGACGAGCCCGAGCTCGACGACCGCGTGGTGGCCGTGAAATAGGTTCGCGAGCACCGACCCGACCAGCGACGAGAGCGCAAAGCCCACCGCCGCCACATTCAAGTGCTGGAGAATGCGTCTGCCCTGAAACGCGGCCGGTATCATCTTCGTCGCCAAACGAATGTGCCGCGGCGCGAATTCCCAACGGTGACGGAACCCAAATTCGGCGCGTCTGCCATTTTCGCCGTTGGCGCGTGTCGCGTGTCGCGTGTCGCGTGTCGCGCGTCGCGTTACAGCGACATCGGAGTGGGCATGAAGAGGAGCACCAGCATCGCCAAGGTGAAGATGGCGATCGCCGCGCGCCCGGTGCCGAGCGGATTTTGACCCACGGCCGGGTGCTCGAAGAGCGTGTGCGAACGGAGCGCACCCCAACGGATTTCCATCGTCAGGAGGAGCCCCAACCCGCCAAACCACGCCAGCCACAAAAGAACGCTGGTGGAGCTGCGGCCCACATCGGCGACCGCCCACAAACCGACCAGGGCGAAGAGGCGCGTTCGGATCGACAGGGTCTCGCCGGCGCGCGCGGGCTCCTGGCTCGACAAGGTGCCGAGCACCGCCAAGAGCTCGAACAGGCCAAACCAAAAGAGCGAATTTTGAACGTGCTGCCCGAGCCTCACCAGGCCGAAGCCGGCGCGGAGATCGCGGAAGAGGAGGCTCGTGAGGCTCACGAAGAAGAACGCCAGCAGCGAGCGGTGCACATAGACCGAGACGCGGTTTTGGCGCGGGCCCAAGAGGGCGTACGCGATGTGCCCGCCGTCGAGCTGCCCGATGGGCAGCAGGTTGATCATGGTGATGAAGAAGCCAATCCACGCGGCGTACCCCACGGGCGAGAGCACCAAGTCCATGTCCGGCGGCACCGCGGGGGCCAGGTGATTGAACAGGCGTGTGAGGATCGAGTCGCCCAGTGAGGCGGCGTCCGGGTTCATGGGGGCCCAGCTGGAGTGCGTCGCGCCCCACATGTACGCGGGGATGGCGACGGTGAGCCCCGCGAGCGGGCCCGATGCTCCGATGTCGAGCAGCGCGCGCCGGTTCGGGATGTTGCCCCGCATGCGGATGACCGCGCCCATCGTGCCGAAGGGGGAGATGGGGTACGGGATGGGGATGAAGAACGGAAGCGACGCGTCCACCTTGTGAAGGCGCGCCGCGATGAAATGCCCCAGCTCGTGGGCGACCAAAATGGCGAGCAAGGTGGCCGTGAACTGCGCGCCGCTCTTCACCGCGAGGGGCGAGCGCAAGAGGGCCCACGGCGAGAGATCCCCCAGGTCGGGCGCGGTCTGCATCCCCGTCCAGAAGACGCTCGCGGCGGTGGCGAGAAAGAGCCATAGGTTGGCGCGCCACGCGAGAGGGCGGGAGGCCGCGCGCTCCTCGCCCGATGCGCGGCCCTCGCTATTCACGGAGTGCGTCACGGAGGGCGGTGGCGAGTCGCTCGAGTTGTGGGGAGAGCCTGGCATCCAGCGATCCAAGGTCGGTATGAAGGGAGAGAGAGCCCGAAGCAAGCTCCGGATTTTCCTGAATGTCGATGCACTCGGGCGGGAGCCCGAACGCGGAAAGATTGGACCGAAGCTCCTCCGCGTCGAGGGGGCACGCTTCGATCCGCACACGTCGTGCGCCGCGTGCCTCGGCCAAGGCTGCTCGAGCCATCTCGACGATACGATGGCGATCCACGCGAAGCGTTGCGCCAATGAGCCTCTCCGCCAACATCACGGCCAGCGCGACGGTGCGATCGAGATCCGCCTCGGCGCTTCGCTCCTGACGCTGCTGGAGCGCCAAAAACTGCGCGGCGAGCTCCGACTCCACGTCGGCCCGGGCCTCACGGTAGGCGCGCGCCCGCGCCCGCTCGGTCACCTCGTCGGCCTGCCGGTGCGCGTCGAGCACGGCGCGCGGGACGATGCGGCCGCGCAGCGCGCTCGATGGCGTCTCGCGCGGAAGCGACTTCGCCTCCTGCGCCTCGCCCTGCGGGACCACCCTTCCGCGCGTTACGTACGCCATGCTCGTCTCCGTTACTCCCAAGCCCGCTCCATGCGCTCCAGATCGCGCACGGTCGACTGAATCGCGTCCGCAAGCCGCCGCGCCCGCGCCGTTTTGGAGTCGCTGCCCGGCGCGAGCTCGCGCCACGTGTCCTCTTGGGCGTCGCCCAGCGCGGAGGCGGCCGCCGCGTCGTTCAGCACGATGCACGTGGACAAATACGCCTTGCGCCAGCTCATGACCGCGCACCCTCCGCTGCGGCTTGCCACACGTTACCGCGCGGGACGGCGCGACCTTCGGCGGCGAGCTTCTCCAGGTGCGCGCGCAGGCTCAAAAGGGCGAGGGGCCACAAGTGCATGGGCGTATCGTCGTACGCAGCGGCGACGAGTTCTTCCGCGGGGGCCCCGCCCGGTCCGGTGCGCACGAGCGCCGCGTGCACCTTGGCCTCGCGCATCAGGCGGTGCTCGATGTACCGGCGAAAGAGCGCCGAGGGCCCGTCGATGGGCTCACCGTGGGCCGGGAGCGCCAGCCGCGCGCCGAGCGCTTCGAGGCGGGCGAGCTGCTGGAGGTAAATGCGCATGTCCCCATCGCCCGGCGCGATGAGGATGGTGCCGACGCTGGCGACCATGTCGCCCACGACCACGGTTCCGCTCGCCGGTTCGTGAAGGCAAATGTGCCCGGGCGCATGTCCCGGCGTATGGAGCACGCTCCAGGACTCGGCGATGGGGCCATCGAGAACCAGCGCCTCGCCATCCTCGAGCCGGCGCGTCACGTGGTGCTGAACCGAGGGCTCCAGGCGCGACACCGTCTCCGGGTGCGCCCACACCGGCAGATCGAGCTCCCGGGCCAGAACGTCGAGCCCTCCCACGTGATCCGGGTGGTGGTGCGTGGCGAAGAGGGCCACCGGGCGGCGGCCGTTCGACGGGAGAGCGCGCGCCCATGCGAGAAAGGCACGCTGCTCGTCCTCGTACGGCGTGGCCGGTTCCACGAGCAGGACGTCGCGCGAGCCCAGCGCGTAGCTGTTCGTGTGCGTCGCCGGCAGCAAGGTAGGCGTGCGCGCCGGGAACAGCTCCAACGTGGCGGAGAGCTCGCGCGGACGAATCACCGCTCGACGACCAGCGCCAAGGCCTCGCCACCGCCGATGCAGATGGAGGCCATGCCGCGCTTTTTGCCCTGGTGCTTCAGGGCGTGGAGCAGGGTGGTCACGATGCGCGCGCCGCTGGCGCCGATGGGGTGCCCCAGGGCGCAGGCGCCGCCGCGCACATTGACCCGCTGCGGATCGAGGCCCAGCTGCTTGACCGCCACCATCGGGACGACCGCAAAGGCCTCGTTGATCTCGTAGAAGTCGATGTCGTTGGTGGAGAGGCCCGTGCGCTTGCACACGTTCTCGATGGCCTTGATGGGCGCCGTCGTGAACTTCTCCGGCTCCTGCGCCGCGCTTGCGTAGGCGACGATGCGGGCCAGCGGCTCGAGCTTGTGCGCCTTGACCGCCGCCTCGCTGGCGAGGACCAGCGCGCTGGCGCCGTCGTTGATGGACGAGGCGTTGGCGGCCGTGATGGTTCCGTCCTTGGAAAAAGCCGGCTTCAGCGAAGCAAACTTCGACGGATCGCCCTTGGCCGGGCCCTCGTCGAGCTTCACCTCGAGGGCCTCGCCTTTCCTCTGGGGCACCTTCACCGGTGTGATTTCGTTGTCGAACAGCCCCTCACGCTGCGCGGCAAGGGCGCGGCGGAAGGTCTCGCGGGTGTACTCGTCCTGCGCTTCGCGGGTGAAGCCGTACTCCTTGGCGCACGCGTCGCCGCAATTTCCCATGTGGACGTTGTTGTACGGGTCCCAGAGGCCGTCGAAGATCATGCCATCGACGATTTTCCCGTCGCCCATGCGGTACCCGCTCCGCGCCTTCTCCAGGTAGTAGGGTACATTCGACATCGATTCCATCCCGCCGGCGACCACGATCTCGGAATCGCCGAGCGCGACCGTTTTCGCGCCAAAGATGATGGCTTGGAGGCCCGATCCACACACCTTGCCGACGGTGGTGGCGGGGACGGTGTTGGGAATCCCTGCAAAAATCGAGGCTTGACGCGCCGGGGCCTGGCCGATGCCGGCCGAGAGCACGTTCCCCATGAACACCTCGCCCACCTGCTCGGGGGCCACCTTGGCACGCTCGAGAGCGCCTCGAATCGCGGCCGCACCCAGGTCCGGCGCGCGCAAGGCCGACAGGCTACCCAAAAAAGAACCGATTGGGGTTCGCGAGGCCGAAACGATGTAAACGGGTGCAGTCGTCGTCATGGCAAAATCTCCCTTGAATCAGGTCAAATCCTGCTGCACATCCTTAGCACTCCATCCCGCTCCGGGGGAGGATTGCTACGCCACGTCCGTAGGCTTAGTCTTCCAAGAGTACGGTGCCCCGTTCCATTCCTTGTCCTCACTGTGCACGCATGCACGACGAAGCTCTTCCCGTGTGCCCAACCACGGGAAGAAAAATGGCGGAAAGCACCCTCGGCTCGCCCGAGAGAGGGGGCGAGCGAGGCAGCCGCGGTCCGGCGCCAGCAGGAGCGAGCAGCTTCGCACCGCCCGAACGTAGGGTCATTCAGGAGCGCGGCGGGCGCCATCTGATCGGAAAACGAATCGATGGAAAGTACATCGTTCGTTCCGTCCTGGGCGAGGGCGGGATGGGCACCGTGTACGAGGCCGAGCACGCCGCCATCGGCCGCGCGGTCGCCGTCAAGGTGCTTCACCCTTCGCAGGCGCGCAAAAAGGTCAGCGTCAAACGCTTCCACCACGAGGCGCGCGCCGCGGGGGCCATCGGCCATCCCAACATTTGCGAGGTGTACGATCTGGGCGAGCTGGACGACGGCAGCCCGTACTTGGTGATGGAGCGCTTGGTCGGCGAAACCTTGGCCGATCGGATCGGCAGGCAAGGCGCGCTGCCGTTCGACGAGGTGCTCGATGTGCTTACGCAGGTCCTCTCCGGGCTCATCGCCGCCCACGAGAAGGGCATCGTGCACCGCGACATCAAGCCCGAGAATGTCTTTCTCACACGCAGGGTCGGCTGCCCGCCCATCGCCAAGCTGCTCGACTTCGGCGTCTCCAAGATGATCGCCACGGGTAATGGTGGCGATCGCGACGAGGAGATGCACCTGACCCGCACCGGCATGGTGATGGGCACGCCGTTTTACATGTCGCCGGAGCAAGCCCGGGGCGATCGCGATCTCGACGCGCGGGTCGATCTCTACGCGTGCGGCGTGATCATGTACGAGGCGCTCACGGCGCGCCGTCCGTTTCTGGCGCCCAACTACAACGCGCTCTTGCTCCAAATTCTGACCACGTCGCCGCGCCCCATGCGCGAGCTCCGGCCGAACATGCCGGACGGCGTGGAGCGCATCGTCGAGAAGGCCATGCGCCGCTCGCGCGACGAGCGCTACCGCTCCGCGGCCGAGTTCCAAGGCGATCTCAAGGTGTTGCGCGACGACTACAGCTTGCCCACGCGGCTTCACCCCATCTCGCCCGAGCTGGTCGAGGCGGCGCGCCAGTCGTTCCAGCGCTCCGTCACGCCCTCGGCGCCGCGCCCGGCCGTATCCTCCGACCACGAACCGCCGGCCACCGTGCGCCTCGACGATCCGCACGCGCGTGACGCCCGCGCCGCGCGCGCACCCGACCCCGACGACTTCGACGATATGCCGACGGAGATTCAGCGCACCGAGTATCGCCCCCGTCCGTACGATGACGACGACGAGGTCGCCGCCACCGAGGTCCGTCAGGACGCCATCGACATGCTGCGCGCCGCGCGCACGGGCCAGCGCCGCACCGCCTCGCCCGCGCCCCCCAACGACTTCGCGGACGAGACCACGGTGAAGACCGACGGCTCGGACGACGTGACCGAGATCATGCGCGAGGCGCGGGATCGGCTGCGCGGCTCGAAGAACCCGCGACGCTGATCGCACGGCCGCCCAGGAACGTGAGCAGCGCCAGGATCGCGAAGCGCCACGAGGCGGAGGGCGCGAGCGCGAGCACCGCCACCACCGCGGCGCCGCCCAAGGTGCGCCCGGTCTGAATGAGCCCCGTCACCGCGCCGCGCTTGGCCCAAGGCACGCGCGCTTGCGGCCCGACCAACGTCGCGTTGGCGGTGGCGCCGAGCCCGAGGCCCACGACGCCGAGCGCGGCGAAGACGGTGGTGCTCGAAGCGTGCAGGTGCGCGGCGATCGCCACCAGCACGGTCCCGACCGCCGAGAGCGAGAGGGCGGCCCGCGCGATCACGACCGTGCCGCTGCGAACGAGCAGCTTGACCCCCAGCGCCGAGCCCACCGCCCACGCGAGCAGAAAGGGCACCAGCGCGAACCCAGCCACCACCGCGCTCCCATGCCGCTCGGTCGCGAACCAAAGCGGCACGTACGCGGGCACGGCGTACATCAATCCACCGGCGAACAGGCTGCCCACGGCGCCCGCGCGAACCACCGGATCGGAGAGCTCCGCGAACGGCAGGATGGGCACCCTCGTCTTTCGCTCCTCCTGCATGAGCGCGAAGGCGAAGCCTCCGGCCAGCAGAAACAGCCCGGCGCGCACCGCGAGACCGAAGGGCGCTTCGCGCTCCAGACCGAGCAGAAAGGTGCCGGCCGAAACCGCGAAGAGCAACGTTCCCCGTACATCGATGTGCGAGCGGACGAAGGCGCGGAGCTCGGACAGCGATCCGATCCGGCCCGCGCGCGGCGGGTCGACGTACGAGGCCAGGAGCAGCGCGATGGCCGCGCAGCCGAAGGGAACGTTGACGAAGAAGACCCAGCGCCACGACATGGTGGAGACCATGAGGCCGCCGACCAGCGGACCGAGCGCGTTGGCCGCGCCCCACGCGGCCATGAAGAGCGCCTGCACCCGCGCGCGCTCCTCCAACGTGTAGAGATCGCCGATGACGGTGGGCACGAGCGGCCCGATGGCGCCGACCCCCAAGCCTTGGAGGGCGCGCGCAGCGATCAGCTCGTTCATGGATCGCGCGGCCCCGCACAGGACCGAGCCGAGCAAGAAGAGCATCATGCCGGCGGTGAAGATGGGGCGCCGTCCGGCGCGGTCGGCGAGCTTACTGAAAACGGGGATGGATACGGCGGAGGCAACGAGGAAGCTCGCGTAGACCCAGGAGAAGAGGTGCATCCCTCCGAGCTCCCGCACGATGCTGGGCATCGCGGTCGTCGGCACGGTTCCTTCGAACGCACTGACGACCAGCGCCGTCATCATGGCGAGGGTCGCGATCTTCCGTCGTGTCCCCGCGGTGGCTGCTGGTCCGTCCAGCAGCTGCGAAGACACCGATGAAGACATGCCCCGATGATGGGGTTTCAGACGCCATGCGTCGAGCGCATGACGAGAATAGTGGCCATGCAAATTTCGCATGGTAGAGAGAGGGACGCATGGACGAAAGCGAGCTCCGCGCCTTCACCGCCCTCGCCCGCGAGCAGCGCTTCACGCGCGCGGCGCGGTCGCTCGGCGTCTCGCAGCCCACCTTGTCGCGCCTCGTTCAGCGGCTCGAGAAGCAGCTGGGGGCCAAGCTGGTCGTGCGCGCCCCACAAGGCGTGGTGCTGACCGACGCCGGCGAACGCTTCTTGTCGCACGCCGAGCGGGCGCTGGCGTCGATCGACTCCGGCATCGCCGAGGTGAGCGAGCTCGCGGGCGAGCCGCGCGGGGAGGTGAAGCTGGGCGCGCTCCCGACCATCAACGCGTACGTGCTCCCTCCGGTGGTCGCGGCCTTTCACAAGGCGCACCCGGCGGTGAAGTTGATCGTGCACGAGGGGTTCTCCTCGACCCTCGAGGCCAAGGTCGTGCGCGGCGAGCTCGATCTGGCCATCGTGCAGCACCCGCCCAAGAGCGAAGAGGTCTCCGCCCTGTTCCTCTGGAGCGAGGCCCATTGGCTGGCCGTTCCTCCCAACCACCGGCTCGCGGGGAGCAAGAAGCCCATCGCGCTGCAAGCCCTGATCGACGAGCACTTCGTGGTCATCCCCGGCATGCCCGGTATGCGCAAGATGGAGGAGATCTGCGCGGCCGCCGGCAAGCGCCCGCAGATCGCGCTCGAGACGGAGAACCTGGAGAGCGTGCGGCGCATGATCGAGGCGGGCCTCGGCATCTCGCTGGTCCCCGCGCTGATGGCGCGCGACAAGCGCTGGCGCGTCGACCCCATTCCCATCGCCGGCGGGGTCGTCTCCCGCGACGTGGGCGTCGTTCACCGCGGCGCGGGGTACCTCACGGCCGCGACCCGCGCCTTGCGCAACGCCATCGTGGCCTATGTGAAGTCGCAGAAGTTCTAGCGTCCTCGCGATGCGCTGGAAGATTCGGTTCGTCCCCTGGAGGAGCTCGCTTCAGGTTCGCTCGGACGGCGCCGTGAACTTTTCACGCGGAACGGATTTCCCAGGCTGGACAACGAGTCGTTCACCCGTGCGCACACGGTATCCTGCGTAAGACGCGCGCCCAAAGAATGGCACCAGACTTGATAGCCGACCGTATTCTTGCGTGTTCGCGCATGGCTCCCGTGCGGCCCTCATTCCCACACCGTCATTCCCACCATCCCGGTGATCGCCCGATGATCGACTCGAATGAATTGGATACGTCCTGGCTCACCCCGAACGCGTTCGGGTGTCGGCGATGATGGGCGCTCGCCAGGCCAATCCGGTCGCCGTGCCGCGCTCGGGCATCGCCTTGCTCCTGCCGATGTTCGCGATCGCGCTGTTCATGAGCGCGACGCTCCTGTTCTGCGTGCAGCCGATGATCGGCAAAATGCTCCTGCCGCTCCTCGGCGGGGCGCCCGCGGTGTGGGTCACGTGCATGGTGTTCTTTCAGGCCGCGCTGCTCGTGGGCTACGGGTACTCGCACCTGCTCACGCACCACGTGAAGGTGCGCGGCCAAGTGCTGGTGCACTCGCTCGTGCTCTTGCTGCCGCTCTTGTTCCTGCCGCTCGCGTTCTCGGGCGATGAAACGGCCACGTGGGATCCGGCGGCGACGCCGGTCTGGCGCTTGATGGCCCTGCTCGCCGTGCGCGTCGGCTTGCCGTTCGTCGTGGTGTCGACCAGCGCGCCGCTGCTTCAGAGGTGGTTCTCGACCATCGGTCACCCCTCCGGAAAAGACCCGTACTTCCTGTACGCCGCCAGCAACGCGGGCAGCATGCTCGCGCTCGCGGCGTACCCCGCCGTGATGGAGCCGACCATGCGGCTCGCGGAGCAGTCGTCGTTCTGGCGCTGGGCGTACATCGGTTTCATCGTGCTGGTCATGGCGTGCGGCGCGGTCGTCCTCAAGCGCGCGCCGGAGGTCGCGGCGGCGGAGGCGAAGGCCGGTCCCGCGGCGCACGAAGGCGCGGCGGAGGGCGACGAGGCGGAGCCGGATCGCGCGATTGGCTTGGGGGATCGCCTGCGGTGGATTGGGCTGTCGTTCGTTCCCTCGAGCATGCTGCTCGGCGTGACCACGTACGTCACCACGGACATCGCGGCGACGCCGCTCTTCTGGGTGCTGCCGCTGGCGCTCTATCTCCTGACGTTCATCTTGGTCTTCGCCAAGCGCCCGCCCATCTCGCACGAGCGCTCGGTGGCGGTGCTGCCGTTTCTGACCACCATCACCGTCCTGATCTACATCGGCGAGTTTGCTCGCCCGGCGTGGCTGTTCATCACCCCGCACCTGTTGCTCCTCTTCTTCGCGTCGATGGTCGGCCACGGCGCCCTCGCCAAGGACCGTCCGCCGGCCAAGCACCTCACGGAGTTCTTCTTCTGGATCAGCGTCGGCGGCGTGCTGGGCGGGATCTTCAACGGCATCGTGGCGCCGCTCGTCTTCGATCGCGTCATCGAGTACCCGCTCGCCATCGCGCTCGCGTGCCTCTGCCGCGCCGAGAGCCTTCGCGCCCCGCCCGAGGAGCGCCGGCGCGATCTCCTGGTGCCGCTGGCGCTGGGGGCCATCACTGCGGGCCTCGTCCTCGCGCTGCGCGCCTGGGGGATGCCGTCGATCAAGAACGACATTTCCTTCGCCATCTTCGCGTTGGCCGTCTTCGTCAACCACACCACCAAGAAGCACCCGCTGCGCTTCGCGCTCGGCGTGGGCGCGGTGCTCGCGGCCAGCTATTTCAACTACGGCGCCATCGGGCGCACCGTTTACGTGGCGCGCAACTTCTTTGGCGTGGTGAAGGTGACGCACGACGAGACGGATAAGTTCGTTCAGATCGTGCACGGGAGCACCTTGCACGGTCTTCAGTTCCTCGATCCGGCCAAGCGCAACGTGGCCACGGCCTACTACCACGCGACCGGACCTTTGGGGCAGGTGATCGAGATGTACCGCGCCCACCCCGCCGCGTCGAGCAACGCGGTCATCGGCCTGGGCGCGGGCGCCATCTCCACGTACGCGCGTCCGGGCGAGACATGGACGTACTACGAGATCGATCCCATCGTCGAAATCGTGGCGCGCGATCCGCGCTACTTCACCTTCGTCCACGACTCGTTCCCCGATCCGAGCGCCCTGCGCATCGAGCTCGGCGACGCGCGCCTCAAGATCCGCAACGCGCCCGATCACGGCTACGGGCTGCTCATCCTCGACGCGTTCTCGAGCGACTCGGTGCCGGTGCACCTGGTGACGCGCGAGGCGATGGCGCTCTACCTCGCCAAGCTGGCGCCCGGCGGCATCCTGGCGTTCCACGTCACCAACCGGCACCTCGATCTGCGTCCGGTCTTCGCCAGCGTGGCGCACGACGCGGGGCTCGTCTTGTACGGGCGCTCCGATCTCCAGGTGTCGGACGATTTGACCGTCTCCAACGGCAAGACGGGCTCGCGCTGGCTCGTCGCAGCGCGCGACGCAGAGACGCTCCGCGCCATCGCCAGCGATCCGCAGTGGGAGCGGCTCGAGGCCGATCCCGCGCGGCGCCCCTGGACGGACGACTTTTCGAACATTCTGTCCGTCTATCGGTGGTAGACGCGGCCCCGCGGGGGCGTTTGCCGCGCCTACCGACGGCGGCTCACCGCTCCCGCGCGACGGCGGCTCACCGCCTCACCGCTCCCGCGCGACGGCGGCGCTGAAATCGCCGGAGGCGCGCAGGTTATCGGTGTCGTCCCCGCCGCCTTCGCCGCCGCCGCCGTAGTCTTCGAACGACTCGGGGACGGCGCTCACGCCGGTCTCCGGGTCGTCGGCGAAGAACTCGAGCAGCTCGTCGCGCCGGGCGCGCGCGTCGGCGCGGCCCATCTCGATGAGCTGGCGGCAGAATTGGCCGTCGAAGAGCAGGTAGCTCGCCAGATCGGCCTCGTCGCCCACGCCGAAGTCGAGCATCGAGAGCAGCCGCTTGGTCACGAAGGGATCGCCTCGGTAACGTCCGCGGCGCACGAAGTCGGACGCCATGCGGCCCATGTTCTCGCTCGGCCGCACGTTCACGCAGTGGACGTGTTTGTACGCGGGCGCGTTTCGCTTGGTGGCCGCCGTGTTGAGCCGCTCGAGGAAGTCCGTGCCGAAGGTGCTCGTTCCATCCTCGATGACGTGGTTGATGCGCGTCAGGAGCTCGATGTCCGTGTCCAAGTGATCGAGCAAGAACGCGTTCAGCACCTTGCCCAACAGAAACGCGGCGGCCGGCATCTCGGTGGTCTTGCGCGGGCCCTCGCTGCCGAGCGGACCGTGCACCACCTGCGAGCTGCCCATGGCGAAGATGTGCGTGGCCCCGAGGCGCAGGGCTGGCGCGATGGGGGTGTTCTGGCGCAGGCCCCCATCGAGGTACAGCTCGCGATCGATGCGCACCGGTGGAAAGAGCAGCGGGATGGCCGCGCTCGCGAGCGCGTGGTGCGGCCCCACGTGGCACGACCGAAAGACGGTGCGCGGCGGCGGCGTCTCGGGGATCGTCCAGTGCGGTGACGTCTGCATGAACACCACCGTGCGCCCGCGCGAGACCTCCGTGCACGAGACGCTGAGCGCCAAGAGCTGCCGCCGCCGGAGGCACCGGCTCACCGCGCGCCAGCTGATCTCACGGGTGACGATTTCGGCCATCGGCCGCGCATCGAAGAGCCCGTACCCATCGCCCGTGCCGCCGAGCACCAGGCGCGGCAGGCTGAGCACCTGGCGCACGCCGAAGCCCAGCACGCGCGGCAGCTGCAGCTCGCTCCAAAGGTCGACCAGCCGGCGCATGCCCAGCACGGGATCGCCCAAGTGCGCGGCGAGGTAGCACGCGTTGATGGCGCCGATGCTGGTTCCGCAGAGGATGTCGATCTTCGGCGGCCGCCCGCGGATGCGCGTCAGCTCGTCGAAGATGTACCAGAGCACCCCCACTTCGTAGGCTCCGCGCGCGCCGCCCCCGGAGAGGATCATGGCGACGCGCCGTCCACTTGGCTGCGCTGGCGGTCGATTCGGGGTCATGCGAGCTCACTCATGGTTCCAGGGATTCGGACACACCGGATAGAACTACTTGCGGCACCGGTGTTTTGTCGAACAAACCGCTGACGACGGGACGTTCGAGAAACAACGTACGCAACCGCGCATCGCGGATGCTCGAGGCGACGGCCACCGCATGGTCGACCGCGCGTTGATGGGCTTGGGGCGCTTGCGGCGAGCCGGCACGCTTGAGCGCGTCGGCGCAAAGAACCCGAATCTCGACGCCATACTCGCACCCTTGCAAAGTCTCCACCGCGCCCAGCACGGTGGTGGCCAGCAAGGTCGCGGCGTGCATTTCCCCCGCTTCGACCCGCGCCGCGGCCTCGATGGCGAGGCCGTAGAAGTGGAAGCTCACCAGGGAGCGATCCTCGGCCGTGCGCCGCGCCTCGATGGCCTGCACGATGGCCGCGTGCGCGTTGCGCCGCAAGCGCTGCAGCTCGGCGCGAATGACGAGCTCGTGCGTCTCATCGTACGCGTTGTGGGTGACCGCGGTGAGCGCCGACGCCTGCTCGAGGAAATGCTCGGCTTCGTCGAGCTGACCCGTTTCGGCCATCACCTCTGCGCTCACCGTGAGCGTGTCCGCGTGCGCATCTTGATCGTTGTAGCGAACGTGCGCGTCGCGCGCGCGCTTCAAGTACGCCAGCGCCCTCGGGATGTCGCCCACCTTCGCGTAGGCGTGGCCGATGTTGGTGAGCGTGTTGGCCAGCTGAAAGCGCCCGCCGATGGCCAGATCGAGCTGGATCGACTCGAAGGCGAGCGCGATGGAATCCTCGTAGCGCCCCTGGCAGAACAGCGCAAACGCCAGGGTGTGCTTGGCACGCGCCTCCTGCCGTCGCGCCCCCACCTTGCGAAAGACGGCGATGGCATCGACGTACGAGTCCACCGCCTCGCGCACGCGCCCCACCCGGCGCAGCAAGACCCCGCGCGCGCGCAGCACGTCGGCCCGCGCGCGCGGCGGCACCTGGGGGTTCACGTTGGGATCGCACGCGGCGAGGGCGCGATCGGAGGCCGCGAGCGCGCCTTGCACGCTCCCGAGCTCGCGCAAAAATTCGCTCACCATCGCCTCGGCGTCGATCTCGTAGTTGGGGATCTGGCACCCGTGCGCGACCTCGGCCGCGCGCCGCGCCAGCGGCAGACCGTGCGCGAGGCGCCCGTCGTCCAGATCGAAGCGCGCCGAGCGGAGCAGCGCCAAGCACGTGACCCGCGGCGTTCCTTGGGCGCGCGCCAGCTTGCGCAGGGCCTCGAGGTGGCGGATGCGCTCCAGGCGCCGGCCGAGCACGCGAAAGATCGACTCGAGCGATTCGTGCGCCACCACCCGCCGCGCATCGCTCAGCGGCAGGTACGCCAGCGCGCGGTTGTAGTAGCGCACCGCCAGCGGCACCTGGTTGCCGTTCTTCGCCGCCAGGGCGGCCTCGAGGTAAAAATCCGCGGCTTGCTCCCCCGCCTCGCCGCGCGCCAAGTGCCGCGCCACGATGGCGGCCGAGAGCCCGCGCCCCACATTCGTTCGACCGAGGTGCTCGCCCAAGGTGCGGTGCATCACCACGCGATCGCCCGGCGCCAGCGCCAAGTAGGCGACGTCGCGCGTGAGCGGGTGGCGAAAGTCGATGACGTCGCCCTTGCGATCGCAGAGGCCGCGCGCGCAGAGCCGGACGACCGCATCGTCGCCTTGGGCGCGGGTCAGACGCGTCAGATCGCCCAACAAGAGCGGCCCGCCTGCGATGGCGAGCCAATCGATCACGGCGTGCTCTTCGCGCGGAAGCTCGCGCAGGCGATCGCCGAGGAGCTGCTCCAAGGTCGACGGAAGCCCGGTGAGCCCGCCCTCGGAGCGCTCGGTGCGCACCAGCACGTGCTCGATGCGGTCGGGCGCGCCAGCTCCGGGCGCACCTGCGTCGCTGGGGTCGCCCGCGATGCGCTCCTCTCGGATCTCCAAGGTTCCGCGCTCGAGCAGCGCGTCGACCATCTCGAGCAGGAAAAACGGGTTGCCGCCCACCCGCGGCAAAAGATCCGCGCACACGTTGCGGACGCCTTTGCGTACCCCCAGCCGTGTCTCGACCAAGCGCACCTGCTCGTCGCTCGAGAGCGCCTGCAGCTCGATGCGCACCACGCCGTCGAGCAGGGCGGTGCTTCGGTCGTCGGGCCGCGAGACCAGCAGGATGAGGAGCGGCAGCGGATCGTCGGAGTGGATGATCTCGCCCAGCAGATCGTGGCTCTGTTTGTCGGCCCACTGGAGCCCTTCCACCACCAGCACCAACGGCTGTTGCAGCGCGATGGCCGCGAGCAGCGCGCGCAGGCCTTGGCTCACCAGCTTGCGGCGGTAGTTCGCGTGCTCGTCGTCTCCGCCGCCCAGCGGGCGGTTCGTCGCCAGCTCCGCGAGGCGCGCCACCACCGGGTGCGACGCGTCGCCTTGGGCGCTGCCACCGCCGGCGCGCGCCACCAGATCGACCACGTCGTCGAACGGCTCTTCGCCGGTGGTGCCGATGGCGTCGCGCACGATGTCGCCGGCGGCGCTGAAGGGCACCTCCATCTTCACCGGCGAGCACGTGGCCCGCACGATGCGCGCGTTCGGCGGGAGCTCCGCGAGGAACGTGGTGACCAGCGCGGTCTTGCCGATGCCCATCTCGCCCACGACCGCCCGCGCCGTCAGCTTGCCGCTGCCGTCCCCGCTGCCCGAGCTCACCGCGCGATGGTAAGCGGCGTGCAAATCGGCCTTCTCCGCGTCGCGCCCGACCAAGTCGTTCGGCGCGGCCGACAGCTCCGCCAAGCGCTCCTCGCGCGACAAGCTCCGCTCCAGCGCATAAATGCGCATGGTCGGCGGCACGTTGTCCACCGAGGCCCGCGGATCGAGCTGCAAGGTCGTCGCATCGCCCCAGCGAAAATCGCGTCGTACCAATCGGTACACTCCGCCGGCCACCCAGGTGCGCCCGCGCGGCGTCTCCTGCCCCACCACGTCCGCCAAATACGTGGCCGGATCGTGCAGGCGGTAGCGCACCAGGTTTCCGTGCGGATCGCGCGCGCCCGAGGCGATGCCGCGCACGATGCCCAGCGACGCACCCAGCGCGATGGGCAGATCCTCGGTCATCCCGGAGATGGCCTCGTGTGTATCGAGCGCGAGCCACGCGGCCTCGAAGGCGGCGCGGCCCGGGTTGCGCGTGAGCCCGGCGACCGCCCGAGCCTCGGTGTCGCTGGACCAGATCCAACAGCGCATGCCCCGCTTGTAGGCGATGTCCCCGAGCATGGTCCGCAGTCGGTCGAGGGTGCGCTCACCCAACGCGCGATCGCGCTCGAGGAGCTCCTCTACGCCATGGAGCCGCAAGGTGACCACCGCCACGTGGCGCACCTCGCGCGGGCCGGTGGGTCTTCCGCGCTCCGACGCCGGCGGCGGGATGGAGCGCTCGATCCGCAGCGGCGCGCTGTTCAAGTGCGAGAGCCCGAGGGCGAAGTCCACGCTGCTCTTCGCCAGGGGCACCGCCGCCTGCGTGCGCTGTTCGAGGCTGCTCGGCACGGAGGGGACGTTCTCCTCCACCGAGACTTTTGCCGCCCCCCGGATCGACCCCGCGTCGCCGGCGAGCTCCCCGGCGAGGCTCGATGCCCCGAGCTCGTGCTCGTCGTCCGCGCTCGGCGCCACCGTGATGGACGGCGGAAAGCTCGCGCCCGGGACATTCGCCCCGTCGTCGTTGGCGCTGCTCTCGTTGCTGCGCGGCGCGACCAGCTGCGCGATGGTCGCCTCCAAGGTCGACGCGTCGACGAGCACCTGCTTGGCCAAGAGCGCCCGTGCGATCGCGGCCGACAGATCGCGCGCCGTGGCGTAGCGATCCTCGCGCCGCGGCTCCAGCGCCTTCATGGCGATGGCCTCGAGCTCCGTCGGCACGTCGCGCACGTACGTGCTGGGCGGCTCCACGAACCCCGAGCGAACGATGTCGAGCAGCGCTTCGCCACCGAGCCCGCCGTGGATGGGGCGCCCCGCCAGGATCTCCCAAAAAATGACCCCCAGCGCATACAAATCGCTGCGCCGATCCACGTTCTCGCCGCGGGCCTGCTCGGGCGACATGTACCCGAACTTGCCCTTGATGACCCCCGTCTCCTCCACGAACAGCCGCGCGCTGGCGATGCCGAAATCGGCGATCTTCACCGCGCCCTCGTACGACAAGAGCACGTTCTGCGGCGAAACATCGCGGTGCACGATGTCGAGCGGCGCGCCGCCCTCGTCCTTCTTCTCGTGCGCGTAGTGCAGCCCCTTGGCGGCCTCGGCGATCGCCCACGCGCCGACCCATGGCGGGAGGCGCGTCCCTTTTGCCTTGGCGCTGGCCATCAGCATCCCGAGGTCCGGGCCCTCGACATACTCCATGGCGAGCAACTGCCCCTCATCGCCCCCGTCGTAAAACTCGAAGACCTGAACGACGTTGGGATGATTCAGCCGGGTCGCGAGCTGCGCCTCCTCGATGAACATCGCGCGAAACCGCCGCGACGCTCCATGCGTCGGCAAAATCCGCTTGACCACGAGCAGCTTGAACGTCCCCTCGGCGCCCCTCTTCTTGGCGAGGAACACCTCGGCCATTCCCCCGGCCCCCAGTCGGCGCACCACCTCGAAGTGCGCAAGCTGATGGGGGGCGGCACGTGCTGCCATGCGCCATCCATTGTAATCCCTGTCGCCGCAAAACGCTCTACGCTCGAGCTCCTTCCTGACATGAACCTTCCTGCGGTCACCCATCGATCAAGCCGCGCGGAAAATTTCGTCGTCACGCGGCGCAGGCCTCACGATGGCGTCCCATGACGTCGCACCCCCACGACGCGCTTTTCCGCGCCGTTTTCTCGGAGCCCGAGAACGCATCGGGCGAGCTCCAGGCCGTGCTCCCACCGTCGCTGGCGGCGCGCTTCGACTGGAGCACCCTCCGCCACGAGCCGGGCAGCTTCGTCGACGAAGCGTTCGTGGGGCGGCACACGGACCTCCTCTTCTCGGTGTCGCTCCGCCACAATCGCGCCGAGCGCGCCTTCGCGTACGTGTTGATGGAGCATCAAAGCGAGCCGGATCGCTTCATGGTTCTTCGCGTGCTCGGCTACCAGGTTCGCATCTGGGAGCAGTTCTTGAAGGACCACCCCGACGCGAAACGCCTTCCGGCGATCCTCCCTATCGTCGTTCACCATGGGGAGCGCGGCTGGCACGAGGCGGTGCGCTTCTCGGAGATCCTCGCGATCGAGCCCGACGACTACGCCGAGCTCAGCGAATTCGTTCCGAGCTTTCGGTTCATGCTGGATGACCTCATCCAGGTGAGCGACGAAGAGCTACGCGATCGCGCGACGGCCACGGCCTACGCCCGCCTCGCGCTCTTCTTCCTCAAACAAACGCGACGTGGCGACGCATTGGTGCAGGGCTTACACGTATTCTCCGCGCTGCTCCGCGAGCTCTGGCGCACTCCCCGCGGCGAAGCGGCCCTGGCGACGCTCCTGCGCTATTATGTCACCGTGAAAGAAGGGACGACCGAGCCGCTACGGCAAGCCGTGGTGGCTGCGATCGGTCCAAAGGTCGAAGGAGTGCTCATGACGATCGCGGAAAACTGGGTAGCGCAGGGCTTGCTCAAGGGCAAAGCCGAGACATTGCTCGAGGTGCTCGAAGCCCGCGGTCTCCGTGTGACGAGCGAACAGCGCGCGCGGATCCTCGCGTGCACGGACCCGACGCAGCTCTCGCGCTGGGCCAAAACGGTCGTTACGGCGACGTCCGCCGACGCGCTCTTCGCACCCTAGCGCAAACGAGACACGGCGCCCGCACGACTACGTCTCGTGCGCCTCGGTGATGTCAGCGTGAAAAAAGGGACGACCGAGCCGCTATGGCAAGCCGTGATGGCTGCGATCGGTCCAAAGGTCGAAGGAGTGATCATGACGATCGCGGAAAACTGGGTAGCGCAGGGCAAAGCCGAGACATTGCTCGAGGTGCTCGAGGCCCGTGGTCTGCGTGTGACGAGCGAACAGCGCGCGCGGATCCTCGCGTGCACGGACCCGACGCAGCTCTCACGCTGGGCCAAAACGGTCGTTACGGCGACGTCCGCCGATGCGCTCTTCGCGCCCTAGCGCAAACGAGACACGGCGTCCCCGCGACTAGGTCTCGTGCGCCTCGGTGCGGGGGATGCGCGCGGAGAACGTGGTGGTGTCCGCCGTGGAGCGCACGTCGATGGTGCCGCCGTGGGCGCGCACGATTTGGTCGACGATGTAGAGCGCCAGACCGAGCCCGCGCAGCGGCTTTTGGGCGTTGCCGCCCTCGGTGGCGCGCAGGAATGGATCGAAGATGTACGGCAGGATGTCGTCGGGGATGGCCGGCGCCGCGTAGGAGACGTCGAGGCGGACGTCGTCGGCTTCGCCGGCCACGATGACCTGGATGGACGACTCCTTGGGCGCGGATTGGTGCGCGTGGAGCACCAGGTTCGTCAGCACCTGGACCATGCGGTCCGAGTCCCAATGCCCTTTGGCGTCGCCGTGGGTCTCGAGCGAGATGGTTCGATCGGGGTAGAGCACGCAGAGCTCTTCGACCGTCTGTGCAGTGACCTCGTGCAGGTTGATGAGCGCCCGCGTGATGGGAATGCCGCCGCCGAGCCGCCCCTCCGTGAAGTCCAGGATCTCGGCGATCATGCGCGCCATGCGCTCGGCGCTGTTCAAGATGCGCCGCGCGATCTTCTGCTGCGCCGCCGTGAGCGACTCCTGCTTCAGCATCATGTGCGCGGACACCGTGATGGTCGACAGCGGGTTTCGCAGATCGTGGCCCACGATGCCGAGCAGGCGCTCGCGCATGGTCTCGGCGCGCTTGTGCACGTTGAGGGCAGCGCCAAGGTCCCAGCGGGCCAGCACCTGCTCGGTCACCTCGATGCCGACGGTGAGCAGACCCGTGGTCGCGCCGCTCTCGTCGCGGAGAGGCTCGATGGCGAATTTGAAGATCGCCTCGCGCTTCTTTCCACCGCGGATGAGCGGAATGGAAAACTCCTCCGCCGAGAACGGCTCGCCCGTGCGGTACACGTGATCGAGCGCCTCGAGGATGGGGGTCCCCACCAGCTCGGGATAAACCTCGCGAAACGCTTTCCCGATGACATTCGTCCGGCCCATCACGTCGTCGTGGAGTCGGTTGGCGAACTCGTAGACGTGGTCCGGGCCCGTGAACATCGCCACGGGCACCGGCATTTGCTTGAGAATGTCCTCGGGAGGTTTCACACGGAGCTCGAGCTCGACTGCGGCAGCCTCGAATCCCGAAGCGACGGCGGGGTGTCCTTCTGCTGCTGAACCAGCGGAAGGAACTCCTTGCGGAACTCCTCGGGCGACAGGTTGCACGTGCCCGCCAGCCGCTTGATCTCGCTCTCGTCTTGGAAATCTTCTGCCTTCAACCGAAGCATGTAACTCCGCGCGATCTTGTAGCGATCCGATTCGATGTCCACCATCCGCACTCGCATGCGCCCCGTCTCCGGGTTCATGATCTGCGAAAACGGAATGGGACGGAAGCGCCCATCCTGAATCGATACCAGGGCTGAGCTGCCGCCTTCGGTGATGTAGCGCGCCGCGCAATAGCCGAGATCGCGCGTGTACTCCATGTCGAAGGGGATCGGGTCGGCACACCGGACCTCGTAGCCGATGTCCTTCGCCTGCACGGTGAGCTTGATCCCGAGCTCGCTGAGCCGCTCTTGCACGGCGCGCTTGACGATGTCGCCGAAGTTGACCTCGGCGATGCGGATGTGCCCGTGCGCGTCCCGCTCCACCCCTGAGAGCCCCGCGAGATCTTCCTCGGAGAGCATCTCGACCAAACCTTCCGCCAGCACCGCGACGCCGTCCTGCCGGCCATACGCGAGGCGCTTGATGATCGCCCCCGCCAACGTATCGACGATCGTGCGAAGGCGAAGCCCGGGCGCGAACTCCTCCGGGATGAGCGTGAGCGTGGCCCCCGCGGCCTTGCCGATGCCGAGCGCCAAATGCCCGGCCTTTCGCCCCATGGCCACGATGAAATACCAGCGCGACGTCGTCTTGGCGTCGACCATCAGGTTCTTCACGATCTCCACGCCGATGTGGCGCGCCGTCTGAAAGCCGAATGTCACGATGTCGGGCGGCAGATCGAGATCGTTGTCGATCGTCTTGGGGACGTGGAGCACCGACAGGCTTCCGTTCGACGCCTCCGCGAGCTTGTGCGCGCTGAAGGCGGTGTCGTCGCCGCCGATGGTGATCAGCTTGGTGATGCGATGGTGATGCAGCGATTCGAGCGCGCGCGCGAGGTGCTTCGGATCCTTCGTGGGGTTCGCGCGCGAGATGCCGATGTGCGAGCCCCCGCGGAAGTGAATGCGGCTCGTCTCCGTAATGGTGAGGGGATGCACGTGGGACGTGTTCCCCTCGATGAGCCACTTGAAGCCATCGTAGATGCCCAGCACCTCGTAACCGGAGAGGCAGGCACGAATGGTTGCTGCACCGATGACGCTGTTGATACCGGGAGCAGGGCCCCCGCCGACCAGAATGCCGAGACGCCGTTCAAGCATGAGGCGATGGTAGCTCAGTTGCGGTGCGTCATTTCCACTTCGTGGGGACATTGCCACACCTCGGCTCGCTACATCGTGACCGCAGAATCTGCGATCCTGCTTGCTAAAGCGGATGGCTTGTGGCCTGCCCCCGATTGAAGGTCGGAGTGCACATTCGTGCACTTACGCTAATTGGAATTGGGATTCGACTCCGGCTCGACGAACGGCGGAATCGGCGCAGGAGTTTGCCCTTCAGGTGCAGGCGCATTCGTCGTGGTGGGGGACGGCGCAGGCGCCGACGGCTCGCTCGAGCTGGCCGGAGCGCTCGGATCCGAAGATGCGGCCGAACGCGGCTTGGAGGGCCGCGGCCGCGAACGTGAAGGACGGCTATGCGTTGCCGCAGGCGGCGCGCTGCTCGCAGCCGCCGCGGGCGGAGTGTCATCGTGGGCGGGGGCGCTCAGGCTCCCCGCATCGACCGGCGTCGCGATCGCTGCATCCGGCTCCCCGATCCCCGACGCGCCCGTCGTCATCGTGGCCCCTGCGTCGGCGACCATCTCGTGCGCCACCCCCGCATCCACCGCGGCCACCGCATTCGGATCGCTCGCTTGCGCGCTGGTGTGCCCGAACCACCCGGCCCGATAGCCCAAGAACGCCACGCACACGAGTACCGCTGCCAGGAGCCCCGACAGCAAAAACCCGCTTCGCCGCGGCGCGGCCTCCGGACCCTCGGCCAGCATCGACCGCGCGCCCGCCGTGAGCGGCGTCTCCGTCGTGAGCAGCCGCGTCTCACCCGACGGCGTGGGGTTCGAACCACCCGCCAACGGCCCCGCGGCCCGCGGACGCCGTTCTCCGAGCGCGTCATAGCGCGAGAGCGAGAGGGCGCCGCTGAAGTTGAGCGACGGCGGCCCCTCGAGCGAATTGGTTTGC
Organism: Sorangiineae bacterium MSr11954; assembly: GCA_037157815.1. NCBI lineage: Bacteria > Pseudomonadati > Myxococcota > Myxococcia > Myxococcales > Pendulisporaceae > Pendulispora > Pendulispora albinea. The sequence continues at coordinate 10,903,509 of CP089984.1, read as the reverse complement.
CCCGCTTCCTCCGCCGATGGAATGGAAGGCGAGCGCCCCGCTGGCGCCGGCGGCGCATCCACGATGGACGCAAACGGCCGCACCGCCGTCATCGACGAAGGCGCCTCGCCCGATGGCGGCGCACCCGCCTGCGCGCCCGGCTCCGGGTTGGCGCTCGGCACGGCCACCGCCACCGCCGGAGCCGGCGCCTCCGAAATGGCCACCGCCGCTTTCGTCGCCGACGGGGACGGAGGCGACGGCACCTCGGGCAGAACGTACCCGCCGAGCCCCGAGATCGTCCCCGTGGAGACCTTGGGCTCACCCACCCGCGCGATCGCGGGCACCGGCGCCTCGACCTTGGGCTTCTCCACCGCGGCGCCTTCGCCCGCGCCATGCGCTTGCTCGAGCAAGAGCGCCAGCCGGAGCGCCTGCTGCATGGTGCGCGCGTTCGGCCAGCGCGCGCTCATATCGAAGGCCACCGCGCGATCGACCAGCTTGCACACCTCGAGCGAGACATGCGGCGCCACCGAGCCAATCGGCGGCAGCGGCTCGGTCATCGCGAGCAGGAGCTCCTCGTTGGCCGTCTCCGCCCGGCGCGGCCTCTGACCCGACAAGAGCGCCCAGAGGGTCGCACCCACGGCCCAGAGATCCGTGCGCACATCGACCTCCCCCCAGCGACCGCGCGCCTGCTCCGGCGGCATGAAGGCGGGGGTTCCCAGCGGCATCCCCATTTGCGTGGAGCCGCTCAAATGGTGCGCTTCGCCCAGGCGCGCGATGCCGAAGTCGAGGACTTTGACCTCGTTCTTCTTGGTGACGAAAATGTTCGCCGGCTTCAGATCGCGATGGATGATGCCCTTGTCGTGGGCCGCGTTCACGATGTCGAGCAGGTCCTCCACGATCTTCAGCGCATCGCCCACCGGAAACGCCGACTGTTTTCGCAGCCGCCGCTCGAGCGTGTAGCCCTCGAGCAGCTCCATGACCAAGAACGCCGTTCCGTCCTCGGTGTGATCGTCGTCCAAAATGGAGACGGCCCCCGAGTGCTCGATCTTGTTGGCGACGTACCCCTCGCGGAGGAACCGCGCCACGAAATCCGTCTGAACCGACAGCTCCGGATGAAGCAACTTGATGGCGCCGCGCTTCCCGTTCCGATGCGTTGCAGCATAGACGGCCGCGCTTCCTCCGACGCCGAGCAACGAGTCCAACCGCCATTTGTCGCGCAGCACGCTTCCGATGCGTGCCTTGGAGCGCTCTACGAGCTCGGGTGCAGCCATCCTAGCTCCCATGCGTACCACGAAACGCGCCCGATTTCCCATGATGGGGTCGGGCTCGCTAGATGTAGGAACGAAACGTTCGGACTGCGGATTGGCATCTTACGTACGAGCGAGCCAAAGCATCGGGCCGTAGCAGTAGCGTCCGCTTGACCTGTCCGTTTGGACTGGAAAGCTATGATTCTGCTCGCAACTTCCCCTTGTGTGGGGCATCTAAAAGTGCATGCGAGGCGATACCGGGTTTGTGATTCACCGGGGGGTTATCGCGCGATCGATGATTTGGGTGCGTCTGATCCAGCTCATCAATCTCGCTTTTTTCTGCGTCTACACGTTGCTCTTCATACGATTCGGTCTCGAATACATTCGTGCGAACGAGCAAGTCGGTTTCGTGCGCTTCATCAAGCAGTACACGGAACCTCTGTATCGGCCCTTCCGAGGTCTACTCCCCGTGATGTCCGATCCGGGTGGACACCCACTCGTTGTTTCGATCCTGGCCGCGATGGCCGCGGTCGCCATCGTCCACTTGATCCTCCGTTCGCTCCTACGGGCCATATCCCGACCGGCGCTGATCGAGGATTGAGATCCCTCCAAGGTGGACGCGTCGAGGTCCTCCTCGCGCGTCCTTTACGGGCCCTCCGCGCCGCACGCGAGAGGTGCGCGCTTCGTGCGCGCGACCTTGCTGCAAGCAGCCTTTGCTTGTAGGAAATGTTTGTGGCGAAACGGCTGACCTGGTCGGGTAAAATCGTTCGAGCTTTGACCCTGGCCTCGTCGCTGGCGGGCCTCGTCATGCTCTTCTCGTGCTCCGACGACGACAAAAAGTCGGGGCCGATCACGTGCAACAACCCGAGCGGCGGCGTCGTATCGGGCCAGGCCGACAACCACTGCGGGGGCAGCAAAACGCCGATCATGGAATCGGCCTGCAGCCTCAAGCCCGATGGCGGCGCGACCATCCAATCCGTCCTTCTGCACCACGGCGATGCATCCGCGGGGGACGGCGGCGCCGATCCCGGCTACGGGCCCACCTTGACGGGCAACGAGTCCGACGACGACGATTGCAAGTACCACGTCAAGTGGGAGGCGGAGAACCCGTCCACGGTCTGCGTCAACGGCGACATCTTCTTCAGAGTCACCCTGACCACCACCGCCGACGGCGCGCCCGTACGCAACAACGTCCCCATTCGCGTCGAAGCGGTGCTCGACCACAAATTCCCGGCCCCGCCCACCGATCAAAGGTCGCTCGAAATCGCGGGCTCCCCCGGCGTCTACAGCGTGGGCCCCATTCGCCTCGATCGCCCGGGCCAGTGGATGGTTCGCTTCCACGTCCGCGAAGAATGCGGCGACGCCGAGAGCTCCCCGCACGGCCACGCTGCTTATTTCGTCGCCGTGCCCTAAGTCGTCATCGTGCACCTTCACCACCCCGAATCCCCCCGCCGCCGGGCGCTCCCCGCGTGGGCCGTCGTCCTCTCCGCGTTGACCGCTGCTTCCTTCGCCGCCCTCACCGCCTGCGGCAGCGACTCCTCGACCGATCCCGGCCCGAGCTGCCCCGCCAACCTTCCAGAGGCCTGCCCCTCACCCCCGCCCAGCTACGAAGCCGACATCAAGCCGCTGATGGCCGAGCGCTGCACCCCCTGCCACGCCCCCAACGGCACCGGCGTCGGACGCGCAGGCCGCGACTTCACCCGCTACGACGCCCTCTCCGCGCACCGCACCTCCGTCCTGAGCCAAGTCTACTCGTGCAACATGCCTCCCCGCGAAGCGACTGCGCTCACCCCGTCGCAACGCTCGACGCTCCTCGCGTGGCTCGTCTGCAACGCGCCGAACAACTGATCGGCGCGCGCTTCAGGGCATTTTTACGAGGTCGTCCGCGTTGCGGGGGAGGAGCTTCGTGTTGGCGAACGAAAAGTAGAGGATGCCGCGGAGCTCTTGGTAGCTCGTGCCCTTGGGGGGAACGGCGCCGCCGAAGGTCGTGAAGATGTGATCGTCGATGCGCAGATTGCCCGTCACGACGAATTCGTTCGACTCGATGCGCTTGTCGGGATTGTCGTCGGTGATGGTGAGCGGTCCGCGAATCCGAAGGAGCATCGACTCGTGGGTCTCGGCTTTGCTCGCGCCGGTGACGATCTCGGATGTCCGCACCTCGATGGGGGCGAAGCGGGGGATGCTCGTCGCGTCGTCAATCGCCACGCGTGACGCTCGGATCTGGCTCACGCCAAAGGACTCCAGGTAGAAGCCCTCCACCGTGAGCTCGTTGCCGACGGCGACGCCGTATGTCTTCGAGCCGGCGAGCACGTAGATTCCATCGTACGCCTCGGTGCCGGTCTGCACGTAGAAGCCGCGTGCGTCGCCCGTGTTCTTGTAAGGGCGAAGCGCCGTGACGTACGCGTTCCGGATGCGAACCACGCCGTGGGGCTTCGGATGCTCCGGCGCGTTTGCATCGCGGATCTGCGCCACGGTGACCGCGCACGGGGCGGCCCCGGGGTTCGCCATTTTGCATGCATCGCAAATGTCGCCCCAGCCATCGCCGTCCGTGTCTCTCTGATCGGGGTTCGCATCGCCAGGGCAATTGTCCTTGCCATTGGAAATGCCGTCGCCGTCCGTGTCGTTGGGATCCGCGCGCGCCGAGACGCCGTCGTTTGCGACATCCCGATGCGGGCACGCGTTGAGCGGATCGCCCGGGCAGCGATCGCACGCATCGCCGCGGCCATCGCCGTCGCCGTCGGCTTGCTCGCCGCCGTCCACGGCCCGCGGTGGATTGAAGATGGCCGGGCAATCGTCTCGGTCGTTCGGCACGCCGTCGCCGTCGCGATCGCCCGCCGTGATGCCGCGCGCGTACTCCGGGCGGTACGGCGTGCACGAGGGCTCGTTGGGCGGCGTTTTGTCTTTGCAGACGAAGAGCGGGTACCATTTTTCGCCCTCCGGCTTGATCCCTTTGGGCCCGTCGAGCGTTACGCCGCCGCCGATGTCGGCCGCCACGCACGCCTTCTTTGCGCGCCCGCACACCTCGCCGGCGCCGGCGTCGATCGGTTCGCACGCGCCCCCGCCGATGACCGGATCATCGAGCAACGCCGTATCGCCGTAGAGCACTTTGCCGCCGCGCAGCACCAGCACCACGTCTTCCACCCCCGCGTCGAGGATGGCCCGATGGTCCTTGCTCGTGCGGCCATCGAAGATGGCGATGTCGGCCACGTACCCGGGCTTCAGCGCACCGAGCATGTTCTGCGCGCCCACGGCGAGGGCGGCGTGGAGCGTGACCATCCGCCAGAGATCGGCGTCGGAGAAGTGCGCGGCGAAGTACGAAGCGTTCAGCGCGTCGGCGCATTTCAGCTCGCGCAAAAGGTTCATCGACCCGCTGGCGATCCAATCGGTGCCCAGTGAAATGCGCACCCCCGCCGCGTCGAGCAAGGTGACGGGCGCCGTGTTGCCGTAAAGATCGATGTTCGACCGCGGGGACCAAATGAGCGACGTCTGGCCCATTCGAAGCCCGAGCGCGTCCGACTCCGTGAGGGCGATGCCGTGCACCACCGCCGTGTGGCGGCCCAAGAGGTCGACTTTGTTCCGCTGCGCATCGTCCACCATGCTGCAGACGATCTCGTTGCGCGCCTCCGGCCCGACCCCCTCCGACAGATGCGGAAGGTACCCCTCGAGCGCCGCCACCGTCGCGGATTTCGTCCGCCCCTTGCCGTAGTTGCAGTCCGACGTGCGCAACGTTCCATCGCTGTCGTCGAGCGGAAATGTGTCGGAGTCGGCCGGCAGAATGGGCAGCCCCTCGAGCAGCACCGGATCGGCGCTGTCGAGGTTGCGTACCAACCCGGGCTCTCCCCCGGCCGACGCCACGCTGGTCACGCCGCCCATGAGAAAGCGCAGCTCCGCAAAGCGCACGACCTTTTGGTTCGCGCTGCCGTTCGTTTCGAGCCGCGTGTGCCCGCGCAAACCCCTGCGCCAATCGTTGCGGTGCTCGAACCGCTCCGTCCCATGCCCCACCGGCGCGTTGTTCGCGTACGTGATGTGATCGTGCGGATTGATCAGCCCTGGCGAGATCACCCCGTCGGCGCACGTCACCACCGAGGCGGCCGCATATCCTGGCGCGCCCGAGCAATCGCACCCACCGCACACCACGATCCCATCGTCGCCGATCAGCACCTCTCCGCGATGGAGCGTCTCGTCCGGCAGGAGCACCGTCCCTCGAAACAGGCGCCCCGCGCTTCCCCGCTGGGTCACCGCGCAAATCCCCGACGCAGGCCGCTCGAGCGGCGCCCGCCCACACTCCGTCACCGGCGCCGCGCGGTTTGGCCCCAGCTCCGAATCGGCGCGCGGCGCCGTTCGATCCTCGCCCGCATCCTCCACGAAACGCGGACGAACCGGCCCATCCACCGTTTGATCCGTGCACGCCACGGGCAGGGCGAGCCCGACCACCGCCCCGCTCGTGTACAGCAGAACATCGCACAAGCGCATGATCCCCCGCCCCCGCGCCGCCGCCGACGAACGACCGCGGCGTCCCCACGCTAGCCCCCTCGAGCCGGGTACGCCACCGCAGCCGGCCAGCCGCGGGTACGGCTACGCCAGCCGCTGCTCAGCCGGGCCGGCGTTTACGCTACGTGGGGAGAAAACCGAACGGTGCCTCGATCCGCCCAAATCAATTCATGAAGACCGCATCCAGCGGATCCGCCGCCCCCGCCTCGGGCGCCGCCGTCGCCGACGATTTCGTCAGCCCCGTCTTGCTGGCCAGCGCATCGAGCACCGCGATGAGAATGGGCGGCTTCGTATGGTGCACGATCTTCTCCCACCCAAGCGCCAGCACCAACCCTTTGGGCGAGCCATCGCCGCCTTGGTGCACCGTTCGAAGCCACTCGGTGAGATCGGCCTTCGAGAGCCCCTCGCTCAGCACCTCGATGCCGCCCTTGGACTCGGCGCCCGCTTCGAGGGTGGTGAGGAACCAGTGCGCGTCGAAGAGCCCGAGCTCGTAGCCCGTCGAAAGCGCCTTTAAAATGGCGCGCTCCGAGAGGTTTCCGCCGCGCCAGAAGGACCACCAGTCCGAGAGCGGCACCCAGCGAATCAGCACGTCGGCGGCGATGCCCGTCTCGAAGGTCAGCGCGTCGATGTCGCCCGAGACCAGCGCGTCGTGCACGGCTTCTTTCACCTTGGCGTCGTCGTCGCGGACGGCGGTCTTCTGGCCGCGGATTTTCCAGGCGGAGAGGATGGGGCCGCGCACCTCCCGGGGGAGATGGCGGAAGACGATATCGGTCGCCTCGTTGGCGTCGTAGGCGAAGAAATGGCTCACGAATTCGCGCTCGGCGCGAACGCGCCCATCGGGGCTACGGCGAAATTCTTCGAGGGTCAGACAAAAACGGGCGAGGGGTGCGTTGGGATCGGTTGTCGTCACAGGGACCAGTCTCGCGAATCGAGACGAGCAATGCACCATGACCTTGCTTTGTGGCGGAAAATCGCTCACGAAGAGTCCCACATGTCGGCTGTCCCCTTCGAAGCACTCGTCCGCCGTCGCCTTGCCGACGAGGTCGGACGGTTCACGAAGGAGGCGCCCACCACCGTCGCACTCCTCTATCCATCGCCTTACGGCGCTGGGATGAGCTCGCTCGGATTTCAGCGCGTTTATCGCGCCATTTTTGACATGCCCGGCTTTGCCTGCGAGCGCATCTTCCTCGACGACGAAGCCGAGCAGGACCTCGCCCAGCAAACCCGTCCGCATAGCTACGAGAGCTTGCGTCCGTTGGACGAGTTCCCCATCGTGGCCGTCAGCGTCGCCTACGAGCTCGAAATCGCCGGTCTGGTGCGGATGCTCGACGCGGCCAACATCCCCGCGCGCCGCACCCAGCGCGACGAGCGCCACCCGTTCATCCTCGCGGGCGGGCCGCTCACGTTCTCGAATCCATTGCCGCTGGCGGGCATCGTGGACGCCATCATCGTGGGCGAGAGCGAAGAGCTGGTCGAGCCGGTGCTCCGCATCATCGAGAGCGAGTCCGGCGATCGCGCGCGCCTCTTGGCGCGCTTGGCGGAGGTTCCGCACGTCTTCGTCCCCGAGCATCACGGCGCCACGTTGCCCATCGTGGCCAAGGTCGACAATGCGCTCTTGCCCGCGTGGTCGCCCATTCGCACGCCGCACGCGGTGCTCTCGAACATGTTCCTCATCGAGACGGAGCGGGGCTGCTCGCGCACGTGCACGTATTGCGTGATGCGCCGCTCGACGAACGGCGGCATGCGCCTCGTCTCCATGGATCAAATCCTCGCGACCATCCCCGAGGATGCCACGCGCGTGGGGCTCGTGGGCGCGGCGGTGAGCGATCATCCGCGCATCACGAACATCGTGAATGCGCTCGCGGATCGCGGCGCGGAGGTGGGGCTCTCCTCGCTGCGGCCGGATCGGTTGAACGACGATTTCGTGGCGGCGCTCAAGCGCGGCGGCTACAAAACGCTGACCACCGCCATGGATGGTCCGAGCGATCGCATGCGCGAATCGCTGGAGCGGCGCGCGCGCGTCAAGCACTTGATCCGGGCCGCGGAGCTGGCGAAGGCCCATAAAATGGACCGCCTCAAGTTGTACTTGATGGTCGGGCTCCCCGGCGAAACCGACGCCGATATCGACGAGTGCATCGCCTTTTCGACGGAGCTCTCGCGCATCGTGCCGCTCTCGCTCGGGATCGCGCCGTTCTGCGCAAAGCGCAATACACCGCTGGATGGAAAACCCTTCGCAGGGATCAAGGTGGTTCAGGATCGACTCGAGCGCCTTCGACGCGGTTTGCGAGGCCGCGTGGACGTGCGCTCTACCAGCGCCAAATGGGCGTGGGTCGAATATGTGCTTGCCCAGGGGAGCGAGGCGGAAGGTCTCGCCGTCGTCGACGCCGTCCGTGAAGGCGGACGATTCGCCGATTACAAGAGAGCCTTCGCTTCGCTGCCCGTCGCCACGATGGCCAAGCCGCGTCGTAGCTTGGCCATCGCTCAGATTTGAAATCGGCCCCGAGAAAGGGCCGTTTGCTTCGAGACCCGCGAAGGGTCGCTTTGCTTCGAGGCCCGTGAAGGGCCGTTTTGCTTCGAGGCCCGCGAAGGGCCGTTTTGCTTCGAGGCCCGCGAAGGGCCGTTTTGCTTCGAGACCCGCGAAGGGTCGCTTTGCTTCGAGGCCCGTGAAGGGCCGTTTTTGCTTCGAGGCCCGCGAAGGGCCGTTTTGCTTCGAGACCCGCGAAGGGTCGTTTTGCTTCGAGGCCCCGCGAAGGGCCGTTTTGTTTCGTATTGGTAGTTGGCTAAGGGCCCCGCGAAGGGCCGCTTGGTTGAAGTGCGCTACTGTACGGCGGCGCTGGACTGCACGAGTTGATCGTTCGAGCTACCCAATCCTCCGGCGAGCTCACTCGAGTGAGCGTCGAACCAGCATGCTGCACCAAGAAGAAACAAAAACCCGACCAGAGCTGGAAATGCGCTTCGCATGAACCGCGGTCTCTCTCTCCCCTCCACTGAATGACACCGCCGACCCTTGCATGTGGGATGCCGTTCAAACCCCGTTGCGGATCCAAGGTAGTTTTAGATGGGACGAGCGCAGCCGTTCGCTTTCTAGCGTGGCGCTTTAGCGAGTGATCCGCGGGCGCGCCACACGTGTGGGTGCCATTTGCTGCCTGCTGGCAGCAATCGTGACCACCCCGACGCCATGGGGTTGGGGAAGACGCGGATCGTGGACTATAAGGCACATATGCCGGAATCGACCAAAGGGGGATTTGCAGGGATCGCCAACCTGTCGTACGTCGGCTTCGTCCTTGCGGCCGGAGTGCTCGTCTACAGCTTCGTTTCCGTGGCAAAAGAAGGCGAAACACGGCGCCGCTGCGCGCCCATGTGCCTGTTGCACCCAGAGTATGCGGCCACCAACCGCACCGCACCGGACTTTGCGCTCAAGGACATGAACGGGGACACCGTCAACTTGTCCTCGTACCGGGGCAAGGTCGTGGTGCTGAACTTCTGGACCAAAACCTGCGGACCGTGCCTCGAGGAGCTGCCGAGCCTGGCGGATCTCTCGCGCATCCTCCGCGACCGCCCCGACGTCACCGTACTAACGGTGTCCGTCGATCAGGGCCCTGCCGACGTGCAAGACACGCTACGCGCCGTGTTGCGCGAGGCGCCGCCCTTCCCCGTCCTGTTCGACCCCGAGAACGACATCGTTGCCGGCAAGTACGGAACGCACCTTTTCCCGGAAACGTGGATTATCGACGCACGCGGCGTCATTCGCGCACGCTTCGATGGCAAACGAAACTGGTCTAGCTCAGCCGTTGTGGAGCTGGTCGATCAGCTGCGGGTAGGCGGTTATTGCCCCATGGAAATCCAAGACGGCCGGCCCCACGGGGACGGCGCGAAGGTGTGCGACGACGTCGGTGGTAGCTGATGCCCCGGCTTCTCCTCGTTTCGAACCGCTTGCCGGTCACCGTCAAGGCCGATGCACGCGAGAGCATGGTCATACCGAGCTCGGGAGGTCTCGCCACCGGGCTGCGCGGGCCGCACCAGCGTTCCGACGGACTTTGGATCGGCTGGCCCGGCGATACGTCGAAGCTCAAACCCGCGCAGCTCGCGCAGGTGAATCAAGAGCTGGCCGATCTGAAAACGGTGCCGGTGCAGCTGACCGCCAGTGAAGTCTCCCGTTTTTACGAGGGCTTCTCCAACGGCGTGCTCTGGCCGCTCTTTCACTACCTGCTCCAGCGCGTCCCCATCGACGTGCACGACTGGGACGCGTACCGCCGCGTGAATTACCGCTTTGCGGACGCGGTGATTGCCCAATACCGCGAAGGCGATCTCATTTGGGTGCACGACTACCAGCTGACCCTGGTGCCCGGAATCCTGCGGAAAGCGTTGCCACGCGCCAAAATTGGATTCTTTCTGCACATCCCATTTCCGGCCACCGACGTGTTTCGCATCCTGCCGTGGCGCGAGGAGATCCTCGACGGCATGCTGGGCGCCGACCTCGTCGGCTTTCACACGTACGGGTACCTTCGCCATTTCGCCAAATCGATCGTGCGCAGCCTCGATGCGAGCTTCTCCATCGACCGCATCCCGTACCAAGGCCGCACCGTCCGGCTAGGCGTTTTCCCGATGGGGATCGACGTGGCTTCGTTCGAGAAGCTCGCCACCGACGACGACGTGCTCGCTCAAGTCCGCTCGATCCGCGAAGAGGCCAAGGGGCAGCAGCTTTTCCTCGGCGTCGACCGGCTCGATTACACGAAGGGGATCCAGTACCGCCTCTTCGCGATGGAGCGTTTGCTCGAACGCGAGCCCAAGCTTCGAGGCCGCGTAAGGTTGATCCAAGTCGCCGTTCCTTCGCGCGAACGGGTGGATGCGTACGCGTCCTTTCGCCGCCAAGTGGACGAGACGGTGGGCCGCATCAACGGCACGTACGGCTCCGTAGGCCAGGCGCCGATTCATTACCTTTATCGATCGTTTTCGCAACGCCAGATCACGGCGCTGTATCGCGCGGCCGACGTGATGATGGTGACCCCGCTGCGCGACGGGATGAACCTCGTCGCCAAAGAGTTCGTCGCATCGCGAACCGACGGCGACGGTGTCCTCGTGCTCAGCGAGTTCGCCGGCGCGCACTCGGAGCTTGGCGAGGCCATCACCGTCAACCCGTACGACATCGAGGGCATGGCCGCGAGCTTCAAGCGCGCGCTGCGGATGCCCGAGGAAGAGCGGCGCTCGCGCATGCGGACCCTTCGCGAGCGCATCCAACGTCACGACGTCCACCGCTGGGCCGACTCCTTCATCGCCACCATGGAACACCTCCCCCAGGCCGAGCCAATCGGCGACACCCCCTCCACGCACGTCGAAATCGAGGACCTGCTCGAGCGCCTCCGCGAGGCCCCTTCGCTGGCGCTCTTTCTGGACTACGACGGCACGTTGGCGCCGCTCGAGCTGCTGCCCGAAATGGCGGTGCCCACCAAGGAGGTCAAGGCGCTGCTGGCCTCGCTCACCCACCGAAGCCGCCCGACCCACGTGAGCGTGGTGAGCGGCCGCACGCGCGAGTCGCTCGACGAGTGGCTCGGTGATCTGCCGATCGCGCTCTACGCCGAGCATGGAGCGTGGGGGCGCGATCACGGTCAATCGTGGAGCCCCATGCGCGAGCTTCAAAGCGAGTGGAAGGCGGCGCTGCGGCCGATCCTGAACGACTTCACCGATCGAACCCCCGGCTCGCGCACGGAGGAGAAGTGGTCCTCGATCGCCTGGCATTACCGGATGGCCGACGCTGAGTTCGGCCCCGTGCAAGCCCGCGAGCTGGCCACGTACCTGACGGACATTTTGTCCAACGCGCCGGTGGAAGTGATCCATGGCCACAAGGTCGTGGAAATCCGCCAACAAGGGATCCACAAGGGCATCATCGTCGACCGGGTCCTCGAGCGCATTCAGCCTGCGCTGGTCCTCGCCATCGGTGACGATCGCACCGACGAGGACATGTTCCGCGCGCTGCCGCCCAACGGCATCGCCATCCACGTCGGCCAAGGCCGCAGCGCCGCCCAATACCGCCTGGCGGATCCCTCCGCCGTGTCGGTCCTTCTCCGCGCCTTGATCTGACGCTCCGCGCACGGTTCGCATCCCGCGCACGGTTCGCATCCGCCGTGCGCGGATCGCATGCCGTGCGCGGATCGCATGCCGTGCGCGGATCGCATGCCGTGCGCGGATCGCATGCCGTGCGCGGATCGCATCCGCCGTGCGCGGATCGCATCCACCGCGCACGGATCGCATCCGCCGTGCGCGGTTCGCCTCGCGTGAGCTTCGACGCCGCTAACGCTTGCAGATGCCCGGCGCAGCGAGCGCCAATTGAGCGGCGCCGCGGACTTGGGCGCGCACGTCTTTGCCGGTGACCTTGGCGAGGCGGCGCGCCAGATCGGGCGGATGGATCTTGCCGAGGGCGTCGATGGAGGCGAGGCCCAAGGTAAGCTCGTTCGCCTCGGCGTTGGGCGCGGCGGCCTTGGTCGCCAGCTCCGTCAGGCGATCGAGCGCGCTCCCGTCGCACATTTGCGCGAGCGTATGCACCCCGGCCAGGTGCACCTCGGGCGCGTTGTCCTCGTCCAAGAGCGTCCGCACGCGCGCCGCGTACGTCGCCGCGCGGTGCACGCCGAGCGCCTCGACGGCGGCCACGCGGACCTGGGGCAGGGGATCCTCGAGGCCCGCGGCCAGGGCCGCGTCGATGTCGGGCGACTGCGGCATGGCCCCCAGCGCCGAGGCGGCGGCGACGCGCACGAAGGTCCAAGGATCGCGCGCCAAGAGCGCCTCCACGGTGACGGCGGCCGCCGAGAGCCTCTCCTCGGCGATGGCCCGCAGCGCCGCTTCACGCGGGCGCGGCTCGGGATCGCGGAGGCGCTCGATCAGCTCCTGGCGCGCGCCGGGGATCTGCAGCGCGAGCTCCGCCGCCCGCGCGCGCACGGGCCACTCTTTGTCGCGCGACATCAGCGCCGCGAAGCGATCGAGCGACGCCCGATCGCCGCCGCGCGCGAGCTCGGCGATGGGCCCGAGCGCCACATAGCGCGTCTGGAACGAAGGGGCGTTCTTGAGCAGATCGTCCAGGACGGGCAGCGCGTCGTCGCGCACGTCCGCGATGCGCGGCCCCATGGCCCGAAGCAGCTCGAGCCGCCCCTCCGCGTTGCGCCCCGGATCGTGCAGCAGCTCGGTGAGCTTGCCCGGCTCGGCGCTCCGCGCGGCGCGCAGGAAGGCGCCGCGCGTGGTCTGCCGATCCGCGGCCGTGCCCTGCCCGAGCAGCGCAGCGATGGGCGCGAGCCCCGCGCTGGGGGCGAGGAACGCGAGCAACGACGCCAGCTTCGCCCGGCGCGCCACCGGCCCTTCGCCCAAAGCGCGCACCAGCCCCGGCCCGGCCGCGCGCCCGCATCGCTCCAACTTTTCGCGGCCCTTGCGCTCCACGTTGCGGTCTTTGTCGTCGAGCGACGCGATGAGCAGCGGGGCGCCGTCCTCGCACCCCGTGATCACGGCCACGTCGACCCCCAGCGCGCGCCCCGCCGGATCGAGCTCGTTCCACGCTTCCATCACGCCGTCCACGCCGCGCTTGCCCGCGCGCTGGAGCACGGCCGCCGCCGCCTGCGCGCGCGGTCCGCCGCCGAACAAGAGCCGCGCGACCGACACGGTCGACGCGTTCGGCACGTCGAACTCGCTGTACGCCGTCAGCTCGGCCAGGGCGACCTCGGGCCGCGCATTGCTGCGCGCATAAGCTTGATCGAGCACCAGCGCCACGCAACTGGTGCGCGCCGGCTCCTTGAGCGCGATGTCGTACGACGCGCCGGGCTTGAGCCACCCGTCCTCGGGGAGGGTGACGGAGAAGGTCTTCGTGTCCGTCACCAGGAAGAACGAGCGCGGCGCCGTCCCCGCCGTGGCGTTGGCGCCGGGCGGGGCCACCGTGAGCTGAAACCGCACGAGCGGCACCGCCTCGGGGGCGCGCATCACCACGAACTCCCCGAGGCCCATCCCCGAGCGCGCCTCGGCCCATGTCGTCGACGGATTTCCATCGGTGAGCGCCGCCGGTTTGCCCAGCGCCGTGCTCGCGCCCGTGGCCGCGAGCAGCCGCCCGATCGGAACGTCGGCCGGCCCGCCCCGCAGCCCCGCCGCGATGCGCTCGGCACCGTCGCGCTGCGCGCGCGGCAAGCGCTGGAGCGAGGCGCCGCGCAGCTGCATCGACTTGGGATCGAGCACCTGCGGCGACAGAAGCGTCGTCTCGCGGCCGCAGAGGCGCAGGTCCTCCCGCAGATCGCCCACGGCCACGATCGACGTACCATCGCCGCGCGCGAGCACGTCGACCGCGGCCCCCGTGCGATCGCCCTCGCCGTCGCTGCGCCCGCGTGTGAGCCCCGTGACCCCCGCGTACACCACGCGCCCCTTGCCCGACTCGCCGCCCGCGACGATGGCCTCCCACGCCGCCTTGCGCGTCTTCGAGGGGACGACCACGTGCACCACGTTGCGTCCCTCGCCCACGGCGACCGGGGCGATGCGCACGCTCTTGCCGTCCGGCAGCTCGTTGCGATCGAGCTCGATGGCCACCGCCTCGCTGCCGTAGCGCATCGACCCCGCGGCGAGGTCCACGCTCACCGCGATGGCCGCGAGCCCGCCGCCCGCTGGAGCGCTCCCCTCGGTGGTGGCGTGCGCCGTGGCCGGCAGCGCGAGGAGCAGCGCCACGAGCCGCAACGGCGAGCGAGAGCGGGCGACTGAGCCGAGCTGCATCGATCTTCGGACCTTGGCCATGGCCCACGACCATACCCGCATTTCTTGCCCTGCTCCCCCACCGTATGACACACCCAGACGCGATGCGACGGTGGATCCTGGGGCTATCGGCCGCGGCAGCGTGCGTCGGCCTTTTTTACCTCGTGCGAGAATTTCCCGTGGGTCGCCTGCTCGGGGTCGGACCTCTGGGCGGAAAGCAAGTCGACGAGCCGTCGGTCTCCCACGTGGCACCTAGCTCGCCCAACGGCCTCCCCGAGGGCAGCAAAGGGGGTCCGAGCGCCACCCGACCCGAGCCGGGCGCGACGGCGGCCGCGCTGCCCGGCGCGAGCCCGCTGCTAGCGGGGCTCGACCTCGTGCACATTGGCTTCGACGACGAAGGCACGACCGCTCCTCTCCCGAACCAAGGCGTGGCGCGGCTCTCGGTCGATCCCGCGCTGCAGCGCATCGCCCAAGGCATCCTGGCGGGTCGCCATCTTCCGGAGGCCGCCATCGTCATGGTCGATCCCGTCACGGGCCGCGTGCTCGTGTACGCCAGCCACGTCGAGTCGGGCGGCCCGCGCGATCTGTGCGCGCGCGCGATCGCGCCGGCGGCCAGCGTCTTCAAGGTGGTCACGGGCACCGCGCTCGTAGACACCGCGGACATGGGGCCCGAGACGCGTGAGTGCTATGCGGGCGGTGGCGAGCAGCGCATCGTCGCGGGCGACTTGGAGGAGAACCCGCGCCGCGACCGGTGGTGCATCACGCTCTCCAACGCGATGGGGCGCAGCATCAACCCCGTCTTTGCGCGCCTGGCGCTGCGCAGGCTCAAGCCGAAGGATCTGGAGCTCACCGCGCAGGCGTACGGCTTCGGGCAGAAGGTCCCCTTCGATGTCGACGTCGAGCCGAGCGCGCTGCAGATCCCCGGCGATCGCTTGGAGTATGCGCGCACCGCCGCGGGCTTCTTCCACACCACGCTCTCGCCGCTGCAGGCCGCCGCCATGAGCACCACGCTCGCGCGGGGCGGCGAGGCGATTCGCCTTCACGTCGTGCGCGAGGCGCTGGATGCGCAAGGTAAAGCCATCTACACGGAGCCCGACAAACCTTCTGTGCGCCGCGTGCTGAAGCCGGAGACGGCGCAAGCCGTCGTCGCCATGATGGAGCACACCGTCACGGAGGGGACCGCGTACCGCGCGTTCCGCGATTCCTCGGGGCGGCCGTTTCTGCGGGGAATTCCCGTGGCGGGAAAGACGGGCACCCTCTCCGATCACGAGACCGGGCGGCTCTTCACGTGGTTCACGGGCTTCGCGCCGAGTCATGCCGTTGCCGTCGAGGGCGACGTGAAGCCGGTCGCCATCGCGGTGTTGGTCGTCAACAACCCCGCGTGGAACGTCAAAGCCAACGTCGTCGCGCGCGAAATGTTGCGCGCCTACTTCGCGCAGCAGAATCTCGAGCACATTACGGCGCCGGGCGCGGCGCTCTCGGGCCGGCGGCCGCGACGGCGCGCAGCTCTGCATGCGTTGCGCGCAGGCAACGAAAACAGCGAAAATCAAGGCAGAGACCGCGACCGCGACCGAACGCGGGTGGCCCTGGCGCTGGGAAGAAGTCAGCCCGTACTTTCGGCCACCGCTTCTTCGCGACCACGTACTTCGAGCCGATAACGACTGTTAATCGTCTCGATGTAAAAAACTTCGCGGCCACAGATGCGGAGCACCCGTTTGACCGGAGTGGTCACGTATTCATGCATGCCATCGGGGAATTCGATGACGACCACCGAGCCCTTGCGCGGCGCTCGGACCAATCGGCCCGCAACGGCGCGCGAGCCCTTACCAAGCTTTCGCAGGACCACGTCCACGTCCTCAATCTAGCATCCTCGATTCGGACGTCTACTGAGGTATTTGTGCACCATTGTGCTCGACGCATTGTGGCGTCTGGTCGAAGCGACATCAGCCCAGTGCCCCAAGCGCCTGGACCCAACCCCGTACGGAACATCCGAGCACCTTGGACTGTGAAGTTACGCACGTCAGGTGACATTGGGAAGAGCGGCCCCTGTCTCGAGGGTTGACGGGATCCCCGAGACTCTGCAAAGTGCGCTCCAACCCGCTGGCTCGCTTGGCGTTTGCCTGTTGCAAGCCGGTGAAATCATTCGATTCTACGAGGACACCATGGGCAAGTTCGATCGCCGCAACTCGCAAAAGATGAAGCGTCGCAAGGGTCAGGTGAAGAAAAAGGAGCGCGCCAAGCGCCAAGCTCAAGCGCGTTCTCAAGCAACCACCGCGCCTGCTCCGAAGGCCAAGAAGAGCTCTGGTGCCAAGCCCGAGGCGAAGGCGGAATAGGCGAGACGATTTTTTCAGAAGGGGACGGTCGCGACAAAATAGAACTTGTCGAGACCGCCGCTCGCCAGCCCTTTGGCGTAGCCGATCCGGAACGTAAAATTGAGGATGTAGGCCAGAAGCGAGTCGAGCCAAAGCTCGCCGCCCACGCCGGTCTTGAACATGGCCGTGGTGGCATCGTCGAAGGCGCTGCCATAGTCGAGGAAGACCGCGCCGGTCAGCCGGTTGAAAAAGACCGGAAAGGTGGAGAATCCTCGATCGATGTTGACGATCGGAAACCGGTACTCGGCGTTGAACAGAGCATAGTGGCGCCCGGCTTCGGCGACCGGCGGATAGCCTCGAAGCGCCACGCCTCCTTGAATCAGCACGTTGCGAACGACGTCGTAGAGCGGCAAATCGACCATGCCGCCCACGGAGTACGCGCGGCCGAAGTTGCCGCCGCTGGTGCCGGTGCCCGCGTGAAGGGCGAGCGCGTGATGCTGCAGCCACGGCATCGTGAAGTAGGTCGAAAAGTCGAGCGTGGCGCCGTAGCCCGAAAAATCGCTGGCGATGGCCGTGTTCGTGAAGTCGAAGTTGGCGCTGATGCTGAAGCCCTTCTCGGCGCCGATGCTGTAGAGGAAGCGCTGCGCGTTGGAGTACCCCCAGCCGAGGTGCACCGACGCCATCATCCCGCGCCCGCCCGGGATGACCGGTGTGTCGTAGGGATCGAGCTTGTCGGCCGGGATCGGAAGATCGCCGCCCAAGCGGGTGACGCCGTAGCTGAGGGCGAAGGATTGGCCGTCGAAGCCCGTGTAGCTGGGTAGGCCGTAGCTGATGCCGGTGGAAAAGCCGAGCGCCTCTTGGATCCACGTGGGCTTGTAGTTCGGCCCGAGCTGGTAGCCGCCGCGCGGGGTGATGGTGCGCGAGACGCTCATGTTGAGATCGACCGGCAGGCGCGCGTACGTGTAGCCGAGGCCGAACTGCAAATACGGTCGCTCGAACTCCGTGGTCATGCTGGCCGCCAAAAGGTGGTGGCCCGCGATGTCGGCGCCGTCGGCGGTCACCACCGCCATTTGCCCGAAATTCCCCGGCGTGATCGACACGCCGAAGCGGCGGGGGCGCAAGGTCTCGAGCGGGTTGTAGCCGGTGACGGGGAACTCGTAGTGCGGCGGCGTGGGGTTGGGCGCCGGGCGATCGTTGATGTACGGCAGCGGGTCGAGCCACTCGCTCTCGCGCAGCGGCATGGCGAAGAGATCGAAGCCCGTGTGCGTGTAGCCGAGATAGGCCAAGGTGCGACCATCGGGCGAGACGGCGGGCTGGTAGGCGCCGTTCACCACGTTGGTGACCTGTTTCAGCTCGTGGGTCTGCACGTTCCACGCGTACACGTTGCTGACCCCCGAGCGGTCCGAGTGGAAGAAGAGCCAGCGGCCGTCGGGTGAGAACGAGGGGCCGCCCTCTTGCGCGCGATCGTGCGCGATCTCCACGTACGAGCCGTCGGCCGTGTCCACATAGCGGATGTCGCGGTAGCCGCCCTCGGTCCACACGGAGTAGGCGACGTGACGGTTGTCGGGGGACCACTCGGGCGCGAAGGCCTGCTCGAAGCTGCTGCTCCGAACCAGCGCGCGAACGTGGGTGACCGTGTCGTCCGCGCGATCGGCGATCTGCACGTAGCGCGTGCCGCGGTGGTTGGTGGTGAACACGACCCGGCGGCCATCGGGCGAGACGGAAGGGTCGGCGGCGCGGAAGCCCTGGGTCAAGCGGGTCCGCTTGCCATCGATGCCGCTCGGGCTCTTTTCGCCCGCGCCGAGCTGGAACAGATCGCCGAAGCCGAAGATGCGTCGAAATGGCGCCTGCGACTCGAAGACGACCGTGCCGTCGGGGGCGAAGCTCGCGTGGGCCACGCCGTTGGTGCGCACCACCAGCTCGCGCCCTTTGTCGTCGGCCGAGACCACGGCGCCTTGGGGATCGCGCGTGAGGTCGATGGCGTAGAGGCCCGGGGTCGAGTGCCCGTCGTCGCGAAAGTAAACGAGGCCGCCTTGGTGATCGGGCCAGCTGTTCGCGGGGATCCACACCGGGTGCTGCGCGGAGTTGCCGCCGTACGTGAGGCGCACGCCCTCGCGAAGGCCGCGGGCGCGGATGGCGTCGCGCTGCGCGCCGAAGTCCCGCTGGAGCGACGCGATCCACTGCGGGTACAGATCTTCGTACGTCTTGCCGATGGCGCGGCGCAGGGAGCGATTGACGGACAGCGGGATCACTTGTTGGCCGAAGTCATCGATGACCTCGCGGATGACGCCCTCGCCGTACTGCTCTTGGATCCACTTCAGGAAGAAGGAGCCGTACAGGTACCAGATGTTGCCCTGCGGCCAGCGGCGCGGCGTGTTGGAGAACACGTCGAGCGGCGCCACGTTGTTCTCCAGGACGTCGGCGCGCATGAACATCTGCCACTGCGAGGAGCGCAGGCGCCCTCCGCTGGTGCGCTTCGACTCTTCGTAGACCGCGAGCCCCTCGATGAACCAGCGCGGCTGCACTTGATTGGGCGAGAAGCGCTTGCCGAGCAGCGCGTTGCCCAGGGCGGGCAGGCCGCGGATCTGATCGATGTGCAGGGTGTGCGTGTACTCGTGCGTGAAGAGCGTCTCGAACCAATCGTCGTAGTCCGAGAGCGGCGACAGATCGTCGGGCGCGGTGACGAAGAGGCGAATGGCGTTGTACGGGATGATCGAGGTGAAGCCGTTGGCGCTGTCGGTCTGGTCGAAGATCGCCACCTCGACTTTTTCCGCGGGCGACCAGTTGATCACGGGCGAGAGGCGGTAGTGGATCGCCTCGGCCTGGTCGGCCAAGCGCTTGGCGAGCTCTTCCTCGCCCGAGTAATACGAGATGCGGAAATGCGGCGTGGTGATCGTCTTCCAGACCAGGTTCGGATCGTTCGCGGCGCGCGCGGCTCTCGGGAGGGCCGAGAGCGCTCCGAAGAGGACGAGAACCAGGGAGGCGAAAAGGAAGAAGCGATGCAAACGCGTGCAATCCGCCGGGCGCGGAGGGGTTGTGCGGGATCCGCGCGGGCGCGGAGACGCGCGAGACGAGAGCTCCGCGGGAGTTTACACGTCCCGGGTGCCGCGCTCACGAAACGTCATGCGCGCTCACAAATCGTCGTGGAAGAGGGGCTCGCGATTGCGCACGTACCGGTAGACGAGCTGCCGCGCTTCCTGCGTGATTTGCGTGAACTGCGCGCCGAATCCGGGCGGTGCGTCGCTCCCATCGGACTGCTCCCGAGCCCAGCGCACGATTCCGTTGGCCTCGAACTCATAGCCGCCGGGCAGGGATACTTTGAGCCGCACGGGCGTGCCCAGCTTCGGGATCATGTAGGTCTGCACGAACAGACCGCCGTGATCGATGATGTCGTTGCCCGATAGCCCCTTGTAAAAATTGCTCGCGCTGTGCGCGCCCAAGTCGGCGCTCACCACGGGGAGCTCCCCCGAGCTCGAGCCCGAGGGCGAATGGGCCCCCGCGCCGGGGTGCGCGGCCGCCGAGTGCGACGCGGACTGCTGCTGCACATGCGGCGGCGCGGGCGGCGGCGTGTAGGCGTAAGCCGGGGCAGGCTGCTGAACGGGCTGCGACGGCGGCTGAAAGACGGCGGTCTGCGGCTGGGTCGGCGCATGGTATGCGGCCTGCGGATACGGGGCAGGCTGGGCCGCCTGCTGCGGGAACGCAGGGGCCTGCTGCGGGAACGCCGGCGCCGGCTGCGGAAATGCAGGGGCCGGCTGCGGGTAACCGGCGGGCTGCTGCTGCAAATACGAGGGCGCGCCGGCGGGGGGCGCATACGCCGGGTACGCGGGCTGCGAGCTGGAGGCCTGGTGCACCAGGGGAATGGGCGCGGCTTGCTGCGGCGGGGCGATGGGCGCCTGCGGCGGAGGTGGTGCTGCCAGCGGGGCACCGGCGGTGGCGAGCTGGTTGAGCGCGTGGACCAAGCTCAAGGAGGAGGCGACCGACTCCGTCGCCACGCTCACGGCGGGGTGCGCGGCGTGGAGGCCCTGGAGTTGGCTCAGCACCTTGCGCACATTTTCCAGCGCGATTCCGGCGTAAGGATGGAGCTGCGTCCCGTTCGAGCGCTCGATTTGGTGCAGCGCCCCCATGGATTGCGCGATCACGGCGGCCAGATCGAGCAGGGAAGGCGGCACCGTGGGATCCGATTGCAAAGCTTGAAGGCCGCGCGACAGGGACTCTCGGGCAATACGAGCGGTTGAAGCGGGATCGGGCACGGTCATCTCCTCGGTTTTGGAGAATGCTACAGGGTCGACGAATGCAGTGAAATCACCATCAGCCAAGCGCCAATGTGATCAAGGATGCGAGCTCCTTGGTTCCGAGCTCGAGGTCGGTGTCCACGTCGCGCCCTGAAATCAGCCGCAGTCCGCGGTCTCCAGTGCGCACCACGACCGAGCCGTTCACCACGGCGGCCTCGGTGGGCATGAGCGCGCGCGGTACGTCATCGGTGGGCTCGGCGCGGGTGATCAGCACCGGGTGATGGCCGATTTCCGCCCACATGCCGGGCCACGGTGAGGCGGCGCGGATGCGGCGCGCGATGCGATCGGAGGTGTCCTTCCACTGCACGACCAGATCGTCGTCGCTGGGCGCGGGGGCGTCGGTGGCGCGCGATTCGTCTTGCGGCACCGCCGTGGGGGGCTCGCCCCGAGCGAAGCGCGCCACCGTTTCGCGCAAGAGCGCCAGCGAGGGGCGATCGAGCTTGCGCGCCAGGGTCCACGCGCTCCATGAGGGGTCGACGGGCATCTCGCGCTGCGCGTAAATCGCGCCGGTGTCGTAGTGCTCGTCGATGCGGTGCGCGGTGACGCCGGTGATCGGATCGCCGCTGTCGATGGTCCAGAAGTACGGATCGGCGCCGCGGTGGCGCGGGAGCAGCGAGGGGTGCACATTCAAGCCGCCGAACGGGGCCGCCTCGAAGATGGGCCGGGGGATGCGGTTGGTCCAAAACCAGCTCACCACCAGATCCGGCCGCAGCGCCCGAACGCGCGGCGCCAGCTCGTCGAGGTTTGGCTTCATGAGGACGCGCTCGCGTCCGAGCCGCCGGGTGAGCCGGCGGAGGCCGAGTGCATCGGTTCGGCTGATGGCGGCGAGCGCGATCTCGTGACCATCGCGCTCGAGCAGGAGCGCACCGAGCGGCAGACCACAGAAGAAGATGCGCAGGGCTGCCTCGCTCGCTCGCGGCTACACGGTCTGGACGAGGACGCCCGTTGCGGGCTCGTCGCCCACCATGCGCAAGAGCGCCGAGCGCATCGCGTGCTCGACCAACGTCCAGAGCTGCGCGCGATCGGTGGAGCGCCCGAGGAAGCCGATGGGGATGCGGAAGCCTCCCTTGTCGCGGCGGCCGCCGCCGTACGGACGGCCTTTGTCGTCGTAGCCGAAGGCTTGTTCGAGCCAAGCCGACGGATCCACGCTCGGCGAGTGGGTGCGCAGCGAGCCCTCGATGAAGCGATCGCCCACGACGCCGTAGACGACCACGGTGTCGATGTCCTCGCGACGGACCAGAAAATCCGCGGCCTGCGCGATGGTGTCCCGGTCGCCTTCGGAGACGAACCCAATGCCGGCCATGGCGAAATTGCGCCGCACGACCAACGAGGCGAGGGCGCGCGCCATCACATCCATCGCGCTTGGCGCGATCAGGCGGCGGCTCAGATCGGCCAGCAGATCGCGATCGCACACCTCGATGATCTCGGAGGCGGCACGGAAATCTCCTGCGCGCGCCAGCATGAAGTCGTCGGTGTCGGTGGCGAGGCCGTGCATCAGCGCGGTGGCGATGTGGCGGTCGTCTTCGTTTTCGCTGTCGAGCGGCGCCAGCTGCTCCAGGTACTCGACGAAGATGGTAGCGGTGGCCCCGACATCGGGCCGCAGATCGACGAAGCGCGCCGTGGGCGGCACGGGGGCGCGGTGGTGGTCGACGATGGTGAGCACCTCCAGCCCTTCGACATCGGCCAGGTCGGGGTCCACGTCGTAGGCGTCGACGAAGGAGAGGAAGTCGACGTTCCCTACCTCCTTGACGCTCTTGATCTTTCGCAGCTCCACGCCGAGCAGCTTCACCAGGGCGCGGTTCTCGCGATGACTCAGCTCATGGCAGTAGCCGATGGTCATCTTGCCGACGCCACAGCGCTGGCCAATGTGCACTTGCGCCATGGCGGAGGCGATCCCGTCGGGATCGGGGTGACCGCGCAGTGCAATGAGCACATGCTTGCCTTTTGCCTCGGCCAACGCGTCGGCAAACGCCCGTGCACGCTCGGGTGGGGCGACGGCAGCCGCAGCGGTCGGAACGGGTAAACGTCGGACCGGATCGGACATTTTTTGACTCGGGCTGGGTTTCGGGGTCAAGGCGGAAACCATACCAATTCTACTCCGAATTCCAATTCGCATGCCCAAACCTTCGAGCCGAAGGCCATGGAGACCGCCGTGCTACCTGCACGCCGGTTCGGCATGAGGTAGCTATCACATCTTCTTCGGCTTGTTGAGTCGGGCCATGTGCTTCAACTGGCTCTCCAGGTGGCGCGTCGATTCCACGTATAAGGACCCCCGTGCAGATAGCTTCATCGAAAGGTGCATCGCCGAGCTGGTGGAGAAGAAAGAGGAGCTCGAAAAGCTCGAGGAGAATATGCGTCGCGATTCGGCGTGCGCTCGTCCTTCCGCTCATCATCGCGCTGCCGCCGCTCTTTTGGGTGATCGACGCGACCAGCCGCGCGTCGCTGACCACGCTAGGCCGGGATCAGGGCATCTTTCAGTATGTGGCGTGGGCGCTGAAACAAGGCGCCGTCGACTACCGCGACGTGCGCGACGTGAACGGTCCGCTGACCCATCTCGTGCACATGGTCCTCCTCGCGTTCGGTGGCGCCGATGAACATCGGTTCCGTGTCCTCGATCTGACCATCACCGGCATCGGCTTTGCGTTCGCCGGCGCCTGCCTCCCCGGCGTCATCAAGAAGAAGGTCACCTGGCTCGATCGCGCAGCGTGGGCCTTCGCGGGGTGGGTCGTTCTGAGCGGCCAGCACGTGATGTACCTGTACTGGGATCTCGCGCAGCGCGAGAGCTTCTTCGACTGGTTCATGCTGAGCGCCGTGGCGCTGCAGCTCGCCGCGCAGCGGGGGCTCGCGCGGGGAGCGGCGGTCGGGGGTGGGCCTGGAGCTCTCCCGCCGCGGGGGGCCGCGAGCATCGTGGCGCGCGCGTGGCCGATCGCGCTGGCGGCGGGGCTCGGCGCGATCACGTGGTTCGGCAAGCCGACGTACGTGGTGTTCACGGTGGTGCAGCTGGTGGCGCTGGTGGTCGATCGCGAGCTCGGGCTCTCGCAGAAGCAGCGCCTCGGGGTGTTCGCGCTGGGCGCGGCGGTGGGCGCGGCGACGCAGCTGGCCTTTTTGGTCGCGTACGCGGACGTGGGCGCGTTCTTGCGGATTTACTTCGTGGACGTGCCGGCGATGTACCGCTTCATGCTCCCGCGCACGCCGGTGGAGATCCTTTCACCGCAGTGGGGAGGCACCGCGGCCGCCATCGCCATCACGACCATGGTCGTGCACCTCGGGCTCATCGCCGAGGGGCACCTCCCGCGCCGGACCATCGGCGTGGCGTTGGTGCCGCTGGCGGGGCTCGTGAGCGTCCTCGCGCAGGCCAAAGGCTTCGGGTACCACTTTCACCCGGTGACCGCGGGCATGCACATGCAGTGGCTCCTGCTCATCGTGTGGCTCTGGGAGAAGTTCGGCCGCGCGCCGCGCACGCGTCCTCTCGCGCGCCTCGTTCCATATGCGGCGGGGACGGCGCTGGCCATGAAGCTGGGGGTGGTGCTTCCATCGTCGCCGCACGTGCAGGATCTGTGGATCCTCGGCAAGGCGCGCGACCGGGTGGATCGCGAGAGCCACGACTACTTGATCTACTTTCGCGACAAGGATTTCTTCCCGTGGGAGATGCGCCAGACCGCGCGCTACCTGCAGGAGCACACGCGCCCGGACGAACGCGTCCAGATCTACGGCATGGACCCGTACCTGCTCTTCTTGGCCGGGCGGATGAGCGCGACGCCGTACATCTATGTGTACGATCTCAACGTGGACGCTGCGCTCGGCGGTTCGTGGATGCCCGATGGCGTGCGGCCCAACCCGAAACAAGCCGACGTCATCGTGAAGATGCGCGACGCGCATGAGCGCGACATGCTCGATCGGCTCAAGCTGGCACCGCCCGCGGCGTTCGTCTTCTTCGACAAGTCGCCGCTGACCTCGAACGAGAGCGCGGTGGTCGACTTCACCGAGCACTGCCCCGAGAGCGCCGCGTGGGTGCGCGAGCGCTACCGCGAGACCGCCGTGTTTGGCGAAGATCGCGTGTGGATGCGAAACGATGTGGCCGAACGAATCGCCGCTGCGCCCGTCTCGAACTGAGTCATCGGTCGGGCCCAATGTCACACGAACGACACCTAAAAGCGACGGAACCGTTATAAATTGGCCATGTTGAGCCTCACGTGTACGTGAATCGTCGCCGGAACGAAGCCTAAAGTGGGCTACGCTGAATGGGCGATTCGGTCTCCCACATGGAAGAATCCATCAATATTTCCGAGCTTGCCACCTTACAAGCTTCCCAGACTCCCGCTGCGGGACCCGTATCTTCCGTTCCCATAGGGCCCGCATCGTCGGGCAGCTTGAATGGAACGCCCCCGCACAGCGCATCGCAGCTAACCCAGAGCGATGGCACCTTGGATTTGCGGTCGCCGTACCTGTACCTGAACCGTGAGCTTTCGTGGCTCGAGTTCAATGCGCGGGTGCTGGCCGAGGCCGAAAACGAGGCGGTGCCGCTGCTCGAGCGCCTCAAGTTCCACGCGATCTTTGCGTCGAACCTCGACGAGTTTTTCATGGTGCGCGTCGCCGGTCTCAAGCAGCAGCTGACCGGTGAAGTGGGCGAGCTCCCGCCCGACGGAATGACGCCCTCCGAGCAACTTGCGGCCATCTCCGCCAGGGTTCATGCGCTGGTGGCGCAGCAGTCGATCGCGCTCGAAACGCAACTTTTGCCCCGATTGGCCGAGCAGGGCACCCTCATCATCACCCCGGAGCAACTGTCCGCCGAGCAGCTGGCGCAGCTCGACGGCATGTTCCACAACGAGATCTTCCCGATCCTGACGCCGATCGCCGTCGATCCGGGGCATCCGTTTCCGCACCTCCGCAACAAGAGCCTGAACCTCGGGATCATGTTTGCGCGCGAGGAGGGGCACGAGTCGGGCTTTGGCGTGGTGCAGGTGCCGATGATGCTCCCGCGCCTCATCGAGGTGGGCGGCGTGCGCTTGTCCGACGGCACCTTGGCGAAGCATGCGTTCGTCCTGGTCGAGGCGCTGATCGCGCGGCACGTGGGGACCATCTTTCCGGGGGTTCGGCCCAAGGGGGTCTACGTCTTCCGCGTGACCCGCAACTTCGACCTCGAGATCGACGAGGAAGAGGCCGACGATCTTCTGCAGACCATCCAGCAGGAGCTCCGCAGGCGCGAGCGCGGCAACGCCGTGCGCCTGGAGGTCGCGGGGGAGCCCACGCAGGCCTCGCTGACCAAATTGATCAAGGCGCTGAAGCTCGATCCCGAGCGCGACGTGTACCGCGCCACGGGGATGCTCAACGTCGCCGACTTGATGCGCATCGTGTCGCGCGACGAGCGGCGTGAGCTGCGCGACGAGTCCTTCGCGGGCTATGTGGCCCCGCCGCTGCGCGACGCCGAGGATCTGTTCGCGGTCCTGCGCGAAGGCGACATCGTGCTGCAGCACCCGTACGATTCGTACGACACCATCGTGGACTTCATCACGCGCGCGGCCGACGACCCCGACGTGCTGGCGATCAAGCAGACGCTCTACCGCGCCGGCGGCGACTCGCCGATCATCAAGGCGCTCATGCGCGCGGCGGAGGCGGGCAAGCAGGTGACCGCCATCGTGGAGCTCAAGGCGCGCTTCGACGAGGAGTCGAACATCGTCTGGGCGCGGACCTTGGAGCAGGCGGGCGTGAACGTGGTGTACGGCCTCCTGGGCCTGAAGACGCACGCCAAGTGCTTGTTGGTGGTGCGGCGCGAGAAGGGCAAGCTCCGCCGATACGTGCATCTTGCAACCGGCAACTACAACCCGACCACGGCGAGGATGTACACGGACATCTCGCTCTTCACGTCGAAGCCGCACATCGGCGAGGACGCCTCGTCGCTCTTCAATTTGCTCACCGGATACAGCGCGCCGCCCAAGTGGAACTCGTTCATCGTGGCGCCCCTCGGGCTCCACGAGGCGGTGCTGGGGCTCATCCAGCGCGAGACGGAGCACGCGCGGGCAGGGCGGCCGGCGCGCATCATCGCCAAGATGAACGCCCTGGTCGACGAGGACGTGATCGAGGCGCTCTACCGCGCTTCGCAAGCGGGCGTGTCGATCACCTTGTTGGTGCGCGGCATCTGCTGCTTGCGGCCGGGGGTGGCGCGCGTGAGCGACACCATCGAGGTGCGGGCCATCGTCGATCGCTTCCTCGAGCACGGGCGGATTTTGTACTTCGCCAACGGCGGTAAAGAGGAGGTCTTCATCGCCAGCGCGGACTGGATGCCAAGAAATTTCCACCGGCGGGTGGAGGTGATGGTGCCCATCGAGGACGCTGCAATGCGGATGCGCCTCATCGAAGTGCTGCACGTGCAGTGCGCCGACAACGTGAAATCGTGGTTTTTGCGGTCCGATGGGAGCTACGCGCGGGTGGCGCCGCCCGCGGCCGGGCAAGCCGCGGTGCGCGCGCAGCAAAGGTTCATGGAGCTCGCGCGGGATCGGGTCAAAGCGTCGGAGGTGGCCGGGAGGCCCTCGCGGTTCCATCTGCCGCCGATGCAGGCGCGTCAGCTCGAAGGGCAGGGGGTGCGCACGCGCAGACGGCGTGAGGCTCCGCCGGTAAAGAAGTAGCCGGCGCGCCGTTCCGCGATATCATCCACGGATCGTGATCTTCGGGATGACAAGGGGCGAGATCGCCCTGGTTCTCTTCATTTTTGCGCTGGTGTACGGCGCCGGGCTGCTGCCGCGCCTCGTGCAGATCATCGGTCAGGGCCTGGGGAGGGATCCTCGAGGGCAATGAGCGCGGGCAGCGTGCGACCGCAGGATGCGGAGAGGCCAAAAATGAACAAGGCCACCGTATTCGTGAGCGATCCCTCCGTGGAGGCGGAGCGCGTTTCGCAGACCTTGCGCGGCGAGGGCTACACGGTGGTGGACGTGCCCTTGTCCATGTTGGTCGCGCGCGTCGCCGTTCAGCGGCCTCGGGTGGTGCTGGTCGACGCCGACGCCGACGGCGCCCTCGAGGTGGTGGCGCGGATGCGCGAGCTCCCGGACGGCGATTCAATCGATGTGCTCTACATTGGTCGTGCTCCCATCGAGCCGGGTTACGCGTTGGAGGGGCGCGGGTCGCGGCCATCGAACCCCGAGGCGAAGGGGCCGTCGCGCCAAACGTCGGACCCGGAGGTGCGCGTGCTGCCGCGCCCGGCGTTCGACGCCGAGGGCGAGCCGCACGGCTCGACGGGCTTCGTGTCGCGGCCCGTCGACATTCACGCGCTGGTTCGCAAGGTGGAAGCGTTGAATCAGCGGGCGCTCGAGGTCTCGGCGGAGCACAAGTCGCTCACCCCCGGCTTCGAGGGGGAGGAGTCCGAGGACGCCGAGGACAAGGTGCCCTCGGGGTGGCAGGCGCCCGACGTGTCCGTGGTCGCCGCGCGCACCCCGGAGGCGCCGCCGTCGATGCGGAGCAGCCCTCCGCCGTCGTCCGGCCCCTCGTCCAACCGCGGCGGGGCCATTTTGCCGCCGCCGAGCATGCGCGCGGAGCGACCGAGCCAGCCGCCTCCTTCGATGGGATCGCTCCCGGCGCTGGCGTCGGCGTCGCATCTGCACGGGGGCGTGGCCGTGCGCAACGCGCTCGCGACGCGGCGGATGGCGAGCGTGCCGGGGCACCTCAGCAGCGAGCTGTCGGAGTTGTTGGCGGAGGCGGAGGAGCGCGTGGGGTACACCAACGCGCACGAATCGAGCCCGCCCTCGCCGGACGAGGAGCTCGAGGCGGTGCTGCCCGAGGAGATCCTGGCCGCCCTCGACGAGCCGCTGGTCGACGACGCGGAGCACGAGCTGTCCGAGAGCAACGAAGGGCCGCGCGCGACGACATCGGCGGGTGGGGGTAAGCATACGACGGGCATTCGCCGTCCGACGACGTCGAGCGGGCTCGCGGCGGCGTCGGGCGGGCTCGCGGCGGCGTCGAGCGGGCTCGCGGCGGCGTCGGGCGGGCTCGCGGCGCCCCGGTACGAGGAGCACGAGGCGCGCGATCATCATACGCACCCTGCGGTGCCGCCGCCGCCACCGTCGGCTCGGCCCGTGCCGGTGCTGGCGTCTTCGCCGTCGCGGCCTCCGGTTCCTGCGCCCGTGCCGTCGCGGCCCCCGGTTCCTGTGCCTGCACCGTCGCGGCCTCCGGGGGCGGCGCTGGCGTCGTCGCGGCCTCCGGCGGCGCCGGAGCGGGAGGCGGCGCGAACGCCGCCGATTTTCGGTCGGGCGCTCGCGAGCGATGCGTTGATGGATTCGTTCGACGCGCACCCGCCGCCGCCCGCGCCGTTGCCTTCGTTTTCGCCGCCGCCGCCCCCGGTGGTGCCGGGGCACTCGCCGTTGCCGCCGCCGCTCGCGCCCGGGCACTCGCCGTTGCCGCCTGCTCCGCCGCCGCCTGCTCCGCCGTTGCCGGCGGCGCGGGTGACCAGCCCGCCGCATCTTCCGCCGAGCGTGCTCGGGGAGGCGGACGCGCCGGTGGCGCTCGCGCGGGCGATCGCGTCGCGGGTGACGGGCACGTTGTGCTTCGAGTCGAAGGACGGCGTTCGCCGCGTGGTGCTGCGCGAAGGGGATCTGGTGACGTGCGCGTCGGGCGTGGACGACGAGAGCCTCATCGCGTACCTGGTGGCGCGGGGCGATCTTCCGCGCGAAAAGCTGAACCAAGTCGCGGGGCGGTTTGCCACCTTCGGGCGGCACGCGGGGGCGGCGCTGGTGGCGCAAGGGTATCTGCGGCAGGACCAGCTGTGGCCCGTGCTTCGGGGGCACGCCGAGTGGATCCTGGGGCGCGCCCTCTTGCTCAAGGACGGCACCGCGGTCATCGAGCCGGAGCCGCCGGGGCGGCTGCGCGGTGAGCCCAGCGTGTTCGGCGGGTCCACGGGCGCCGAGGTGTTCGTGGAGGTGCTCCGCCGCGTGGTCGCGCCGGAGGACGCGATTTTGCGCATGGGCGGCGTGCGCTCGCGCATCGGCGAAGGCCCCAAGCCGCAGCTCTTGACCGAGTGCGCCCTCGGCGCGGCGGAGCTGGCGATCGTCGAAGAGGGGCGCGGGGTCTCCATCGAGGACGCGCTCGAGACGCACGCCGACACGGACATGGGCTCCGTGCTCTACGCGCTCTCGCTCCTCGGCGTGATCAGCGTGGCGCGCTCCATCGGCACCTCCCGTCACGAAGAGGCGCCCGCCGCCGAAATCGACGCGCTCGACGTCGACGCCATCCGCGCCCGCGTTCGCACGCGCCTTCAGCTCGTCGACGAAGGCGATTACTTCGCCATCCTCGGCGTGCCGCGCAACGCCACGGGCTACGAGGTCCGCCGCGCGTTCCTCGAGCTTCGCCGCGCCTTCGAGCCGGCGCGTTTGCTCTCGCCGCGGCTGCTCGATCTCGCCCCCGACGTAAACAAAATCGTCGAGGTGCTCGAAGAGGCGTACGAAATTCTACGCGATGGCGCGCGCCGCGAACGCTACCGGCGCGCGATTGATGGAGCGCCCGGCGCGTGACCGCGCGAGCCGTTCACCGCGAGACGCGTTTTCGTCGCAAGACGCATCAAGAAAGGTGACCAGCAAGCGTTACAATGTAACGAGCCGAGCCGCGCCGGCCAATTGCACAAAACTAAACCCTGGGTTAAGTTGTGTGCATGATATGACAGCTGTTCAGGCGCCAAACTGGGATCGCCTCTTCGAGGCGGCGATCGGCCAGGAGGGGCACTTCACGACGCAGCAGGCAGCGGAGGCCGGCTACTCGCCTCAGCTCCTCGCGAAGTACCTCAAAAACGGGCGGGTCGTTCGCGTGCGCCGCGGGGTCTACCGCATCGTCCATTTTCCCGCGGGCGAGCACGAGGATCTCGCAACGCTTTGGCTCTGGTCGGAGAAGGCCGGCGTCTTCTCGCACGAGACCGCGCTCATGCTCCACGAGCTCTCCGACGTCCTGCCGCGCAAGGTGAACATGACGCTCCCTCAGGACTGGGCCAAGCGCCGCCTTCGCGTCCCGGAGGGGGTTCTTCTCCACTACGACGACATCGAGAAGGACGACCAGGGCGACATTGGGGCCATCCCAGTCACGAACGTGCGCCGTACCTTGATCGACTGCATCGACGCCCACGTGTCGTTCGAGCACATCGACGCCGCGCTTCGGCAGGCGACCGCACGTAAACTGCTCGACGAGCGTGACCAGAAGGCGATCCGAGCGCATGCGAGGGACGCGTGACTCGATACGCGTCGTCGGCGGCGTTCAAACAGGCGCTGGAAGCGCGACTGCGGTCGTCCTCTTCGAGCGGCGCGGACTTCGCGCGTCGTCGTCAGCTCCTTGTGTTCCACCGGTTCCTCGCCCGCGTCGTGCGGGAGCTTGGCGACCGAGTCATTCTCAAGGGTGGCGTCGTCGTCGAGCTCCGCGTCGAACGCGGGCGCACCACGAAGGACATCGATCTGCGCCTCGGGGGCTCGCCCGTCGGTGTACTCGATCGCCTGAAGACGGCCGCAGCCTTCGAGCTCGGCGACTTCATGATCTTCAACGTCAACCCCGACGCCGCGCATCCGGAAATCACGAATGAGGGGATGGTCTACGAAGGGCAGCGCTACCGCGTAACGTGCAAGCTCGCGGGCAAGCCGTACGGGCAGCCGTTCGGACTCGATGTCGCCTTCGCGGATCCCATCTTCGGCGAGCCTGACATCGTCGTCGCGAACAACATCTTGGGCTTCGCGGGTGTCGCACCGCCGTCGCTCCGCGTCTACCCGCTCGAGACGCACATCGCCGAGAAGCTCCACGCGTACACGCTCCCGCGCGCGCGCCCGAACTCGCGCGTCAAGGATCTCCCCGACATCGCGCTGCTCGCCGGGGTGCGGGAGATCGACGGCGCGGGCCTGCGTGCCGCCTTCGAGCAAACCTTCTCCTCCCGCAAGACACACGCGCTCCCGAGCGTGCTGCCGGAGCCACCCCGATCGTGGGCGGCGGTTTACGCGCGGATGGTCATCGAGGACGAGCTGCGCTGGCCGGACATCTCTGCACTGGTCCAGGCGGTCGAGACGTTCCTGAATCCGGCGCTCGCAGGCGAGGTGCGCACCTGGCGTCCGAGTTACTGGTCGTGGAGGTAGTTTTCATCGGCGATGAACGCGTTCCGCACGGTCCGCGGGATGGCACAAGGTGAAAAAGGCGGCTCGGAAGCATCGAGCGGGAGAACCAACCCGCTACGGCGTGACGGCGTCGACCACGAGCGCGCCCTCTTCGACATCGACGGTGGCAACATCGCCGCGTCGGAGCTCGGCGCGCAGGAGCATTTCGGCGATGGGCGCCTCCACGCAACGGGCGATGGTGCGGCGCATGGGGCGGGCGCCGAGCTCGGGATCGTAGCCGCCCAGATCCAGGAGCGCCGCGATGGCCTGTTCGCTGGCGTCCAGGCGGATCCCGCGGGTCTTGTCGAGCTCCGCGGCGAGGGCCGCGAGCATGCGCCGGGCCACCTCCGCCACGTCGGCGCGCGTGAGCGGCGCGAAGGCCATCACCTCGTCGAGGCGGTTGTAGAGCTCGGGCGGCAGCGCGGCGCGTGCGGCGGCGACGATGGCGTCGGCGTAGGCCGTGGCCTCGCGGCGGGCGCTGGCGTCGGCCTCCGCGTCGGACGCGAAGCCGATGCGGCGGTTCGAGGTGCGCGGGCGCGCGACGTCGGCGCCGAGGTTCGAGGTGAGCAGGATCACGGTGTTCGTGAAGTCGACGGTGCGGCCGCGTCCATCGGTGAGGCGGCCGTCGTCGAAGACTTGGAGAAACGCTTCGAGCACGTCCCGGTGCGCCTTTTCGATCTCGTCGAGGAGCACCACTTGGTACGGGCGCCGGCGGACGGCCTCGGTCAAGAACCCCCCCGCTTCGTGCCCGATGTAGCCGGGCGGCGCGCCCACCAAACGCGAGACCGCGTGCGGCTCCGCGTACTCGGAGAGATCGAGACGGGTCATCGCGCTATCGGAGTGGAAGAGCAGCTCGGCGATGGCCTTCGCGGTCTCCGTTTTGCCGACACCGGTGGGACCGAGCAGCAAAAACGACCCGATCGGACGCCGCGACCGAAAGCCGGAGGCGTTGCGACGCAGCACCGCGGCGATCCGCGCGAGCGCGTCGGAGTGGCCCACGATGCGCTTGGCCAAGAGCGACTCGAAGCGCAGCATGCGATCGGCGTCCGTCTCGAGCAGCCGCTCCGCAGGGACGCCCGCGAGCTCCGCGACCACCTCGGCCACCTGCGCGGGCCCCACCTCGTCGAGGTTGCGCCGCCGGCTGCGGGCGCCGGCCAGATCGAGCACGCCGATCGACTTGTCGGGCAGCGCGCGCCCGGGGAGGTACCGCACGCTCCACCGGAGCGATGCCTCCAGCGCCTCCTTGGAATAGCGCGCGCGGTGGTGCCCTTCGAACAGAGGGATGACGCTCTCCATGATGGCCAGCGCCTGCTCGCTCCCGGGCTCCTCCACCTCGACCACGCTGAAGCGCCGCGACAGGGCGCCATCGGCCTCGATGACCCGGCGGTATTCTTTCGGGGTGCTGGTGCCGATGCAGTTCACCTGGCCCGAGGCGAGCGCCGACTTCAGCTCGGAGATGCCCTCCTCGCCCCCGTCGTTCGTCGACGCGAACAAGGTGTGAATCTCCTCGAACACGAGCACGATGCGGCCCTCGCTCTTTTTGACCTCGTTCAAGAGCTGCGACATGCGCTCGGCCAGCTGCCCGCGCATGCCGGTGCCCGCGAGAAGAACCGGCGGCTCGATGGCGATCAGGACGCGATCGTCGAGCGACGACACCCGTTCGCCCGCCGCGATCCGCCGCGCCATGCCGCGCACGATGCTCGTCTTGCCGACGCCGGGTTCCCCGACGAGGCATGCGCTGTTCGCGTGCCGTTTGGCCAAGACGTCCAAGGTGCGCTCGATTTCGGCCTCGCGACCGATGGCCGGATCGAGCTGTCCGAGCGCGGCCGCCAATGTCAAATTCGCTCCGATTTGCGTGAGCAGCGGGAACGCCTTCGGATCGAGCGCAAACCGCGCCGCCCCGTTTCCGCTGCGCATGGCCGCGTCCATCGGCGACGATCCCGACTTGGGGAGATGGGGCGCGTGCACCGTTCGCGGCGTCGAAAGCGGCGCGTGCGGCGCGGGCCGCGTTCGCCGCCGATGTCCGTGCGTTGCGGGCGGCTGCATCGTCATGGGCGGCGCCGCGGGCGGCGACATCGCCAAAGGCGGTGCCGCCGAAGGCGTCCCCGCCGAAGGCATTGCAGGAGGCGGAACGGACGGCGGCGGCGTTGTCGCCGGAGGTACCAACGGAGACGACATCGCCGGGGGCGGAACGGAGGGGCGCGGCGCGCTCGGCGGACGAACCCGCGGCGCAACAGGCTTCGCATTCGGAAGCAGCGGGACGAGGGGCGCCGCCTTCGACACCATCGGGCTCATCGGCGCCGGCGCCATTTGCGACAGCGCCGAGACCCGGCGCGGCATCGCGATCCCCGTCGCCAATTGAAGCGCCGATGTGCGCAGCTTGGTCACGTCGGTTCCGCATTGTGTGATCGCGCGGTGCGCGGCGCACGTACGATCCTGGCAGAGCGCATACAGAAGATGGATCCCCGACGGCTCCGGAAAGGTGGAGCGCGCCGCGAACTCGCGCGCCCGCTGCACTGCGCGCCCGATCGCGTCGGGCGCATCGTCGGTGACCACGCGCGCCGCTTTCAAAAGAACGTCCACGTCGAGCAGGCGATCCTTGAGCAGATCGGCGGCTACGCTTCGACGGTCGGCGATGGCCGCGAGGAGGTGCCCGGTGGTGACCCGCTCTTTGCGTTTGCGCGCGAGCTCCTCCGCCAACTTGCGAAGCGCCACGAGCTCCCCTTCGTGAAAGCGCCCGCTCTTGGCTCCGCGCCCTCCACCACCGTTCGAAGTCGCCTTGTCGCGCGTCGTCATGAACCATCGAGCGTTCGCACACCGAGGTGGCGCGGGCCAAATAAGTGGCGCACCTCGCGCGCGGCCGGTCTCGATTCAACGCCCGAACGCGCCTGGCGGCCTTGGCGAAGGGACCGTTTTCGCCTATACTGACCCGCGAGTCAGAAATGTCGCGCACCGCCGATCCCACCGCCAAGATCTCGCTCCTCCGCGCCGCGGAAGAAGTGTTCGCGGAAAAGGGCCTCGCCGCCGCAAAAGTACAGGACATCACCGCCCGCGCCGGCCTGTCCAAGGGCGCGTTTTATCTGCACTTCGAGAGCAAAGAAGGCGCGTTTCGGCAGGTCGTCGAGGCGTTCCTCGCGCGGTGCATGGTCATGTGCACGGTGCCGAAGCCGATCCCGAGCTCCATGAACGAGCCCGCCCAAGTCCTGGCGCACTGGCAGGAGAAGGACGTGGAAATCATGGAGTTTCTTTGGCAAAACCGCGGAATCGTTCGTATTTTGCCGACGTGTCAGGGCGAGCAAAAGTACCTGTTCGAGACCTTCCGGAGCTCGATCCAGCAAAACTGCATCGACTGGATCGAGATCTGCCAGAAGGCCAAGCTCGTACGCGAAGAACTGGACAGCCGCGTGGCGGCGGCCGTGGTTCAAGGCGCGTGGAACGAGCTGGTGCAGCAGATGATGCACTTGCAGCAAAAGCCCGTGTTTCACGAGCTGATGGAGCAAGTGCAAGGCATCTTGGTGCGTGGGTTGGGGACACCTGCCCTGGTCGACGCCCTGGTGGCCAACGAGCGCCGATCCGCCCACGAATTGCTGGATCGGTCGGTGACCCGTTTCATTGACCGGCCGGTCATTGATAGCGAACGCAGGCGCCGCGTGCGCTCCTGAAGAAAATTTACGGCCATTCGGCCTCGTGAAGTGCGGCCCTTCGCGCCGCCGTATGTCGTCTCCGAACCGCCCGAACCATCTGGGTCCGTCCATGTCATTGAACGTTCGTTCCGCCGAATCTCCCGTTTCTGGGCTGCCGAAGTCCGGCACGTCCAGGAGCACGAGGGTCACCATCGCGCTCGGGGTCCTCTTGACCCTCGGGTTTCTGGGCGTGCTCGGCGCGCGCGTGAAGCAAGCCGTCGCCAAGAAGCACCACGTCGCCGAGGAGCGCGTGGCCGCGCAGGCCATGGCCGCGCAAAAGGCGCCCTCGCGGGCCGTGTACCCCGAGCCCGCGCGCTTTCGCCCGCGCATCGAGATCACCGGCACCCTCCGACCGTGGCGCGACGCCGATGTGGGGTTCGAGCTGGCGGGCCGCCTCGTGAAGGTGAACGTCGCCACCGGTGATCAGGTGAAGGAAAAGACCGTCCTCGCCGTGCTGGACGCCAGCCGCGCCGGCGCGCAGTTGAGCGAGGCGGAGGCCAAGACCCGCGCGTCGCAAGCCAACCTGGCGCTCGCGCAAGATGCGCTCCGGCGCACCGAGGCCCTCTCCAACGCCAAGTCGATCCCCGAGGCGCAAGCCGAGCAAGCGCGGCAACAAGTGGCGCTCGCCAAAGCGCAGCTCGAAGCGGCGCGCGCCACCCAGCGCCTCGCGCGGACCGGCAAGGGCGATCACACCATCGTCGCGCCCTTTCCGGGCCTGGTGACCAAGGCGCCGACGGCGGCCGGCGGCGTGGTGCAAGCGGGCGTGCCCCTCGTGCGCATCGAGGATCTCTCGCGCTTTCGGCTGAGCGCCACCGTCTCCGAGGACGACGCGCTGCTCGTGCGGCCCGGCACCGAGGT
Organism: Sorangiineae bacterium MSr11954; assembly: GCA_037157815.1. Lineage (NCBI taxonomy): Bacteria > Pseudomonadati > Myxococcota > Myxococcia > Myxococcales > Pendulisporaceae > Pendulispora > Pendulispora albinea. The sequence goes on along the minus strand of CP089984.1, from coordinate 10,866,836 downwards.
GCAGGTCTCCACGCGCGATCGCACGGTGACCGGGCGGGTGACGACCCTCGTTCCTTCGCTCGACCAAGCCACGCGCCGCGCGCCCATCGAGATCGAGGTGAAGAACGACGCCAAGCTGCTCGCCTGGAGCTTCGTCCGCGCCACCATCGACGCGGGCCGCGACGTCGATGCCCTGCGCGTCCCGGGAAACGCGCGCCGCCCCGGATCGCAGAGCGAACTGGTTACGGTGCGCGATGGGCGCGCGCACATCACGCGCGTCATCGCCACCACCGCGCCCGATGGAACGTGGCTCGTGCGCGAAGGCCTGGCGGCCACCGACATGGTGCTCCTCGATCCGAGCGCGGACGTCAAGGAAGGCGAATCGGTCCTCCTCGAAGGCCCGTCCACCGCAAAGCCCGCGGACCCGACGCGGACGGCGGACGTCAAGCCCGAGACCGCCGGATCGGCCAAGTAAGGAGCGCACGTTGAACCTCTCGGCCATCGCCATCAAGCGACCCGTCTTCACCGTGATGGTGACCTTCGCGCTCATGGTCTTCGGGCTCATGGGCCTCTCTCGCCTCGGCACGGACTTGTTTCCGGACGTCGACTTCCCCGTCGTCTCGGTGAACATCGCCTACCCGGGCGCCTCGCCCACCGAGGTCGAGACCCTGGTCACCAAGCAAATCGAAGACGCCGTCGTCTCGCTCAACGGCCTCGACACCGTGCGCAGCCTCTCGCGCGAAGGCCTATCGACCACCATCGTCATCTTCAAGCTCGGCACGGACTTGCAAGAAGCGGCCACCCAGGTGCGCGAGCGCGTGGCGCAGACCCGCTTCAAGCTGCCCGACGAGGTAAAAGAGCCGGCCATCAGCCGCCTGGACGTCGGCGCCACCCCCGTTCTCACCTACACCTTGAGCGGCGGCGGGCGCTCGCTCCCCGAGACGGGCCAGCTCGCGCGCGACGTGATCAAGCCCGCGCTCGAGCAGGTCGAGGGCGTGGCGGCCGTGAACGTGAACGGCGGCGCCGAGCGCGAGGTGCACGTCGATTTGAACCTCGCCAAGATCGACGCCCTCAAGCTCTCGCCGGCCGCCATCCTGGCGCAGCTCAAGGCCGAGAACATCACGGTGCCCGCCGGCCACTTCGACGAAGGCCCGCGCGAGGTCGCCGTGCGCACCATCGGCGAGTTTCGCAATGTCGACGACATCCGCCATGTCATCGTCGCCAACACGCCCGATGGCTCGGGCGTTCGCCTCTCGGACATCGCCGAGGTGGAGGACGGCTACAAAGAGCTGAAGACGCGCATCCGCTCCAACGGCGTGCCGGCGGTGTCGTTCGAGATCGTCAAGCAGTCCGGGCGCAACACGGTGGCCGTCTCGGACGGCATCAAGGCGAAGCTCGCCAAGCTACAGGCCACCTTGCCCGCGGGCGTGCGGGCGAACCCGATCATCGACCAGTCCAAGTTCATCCGCGAGAACGCCGACGACGTGCAGATGTCCATCGTGTTCGGCGGCGCCATGGCCATCCTGGTCATCCTCGTCTTCATGCTCGATCTGCGCTCGACCTTGATCAGCGCCCTGGCGCTGCCGACCAGCGTGGTGTCGACGTTCTTCCTCATGTACCTGCTCGGCTTCACCTTGAACATGATGACCTTGCTCGGTCTGAGCTTGGCCATCGGTCTGCTCATCGACGACGCCGTGGTCGTGCGCGAGAACATCACCAAGCACCTCGAGCGCGGCGCCGATCCCAAGACCGCGGCCTTGGAGGGCACGAAGGAGATCGCGCTGAGCGTGCTCGCCACCACCATGACCGTGGTGGCGGTGTTCCTCCCCGTCGCCTTCATGTCCGGCATCGTGGGGCAGTTCTTCCGGCAGTTCGGGCTCACCATCGTGGCGTCGGTGCTCGTCAGCCTCTTCGTGGCCTTCACCCTCGACCCCATGCTCTCGAGCCGCTTCTCCAAGGCCCACGTGCCCGGCGCGCGCGATCGCTTCGCGTGGATCAAGGCGCCCATCGAGTCGGTGCACCAAGGCACCGAGTCGGTGTACCGCGCGGTGCTCGGGTGGAGCGTGACCCACAGGTGGACGGTGCTCGGGCTCTCGTTCGCCGCCTTCGTGGGGATGATCTTCATCGCCGGCTTGATGGGCAGCGACTTCGTCAACGCGGAGGACCGCGGTCAGTTCGTCACCGAGGTGGAGCTCCCCGCCGGCACCTCGCTGGACGAGACCGCGCGGCTGTCGGAGGCTCTGGAGAAGAAGGTGCTCGAGGATCCGCGCTTCGTCACCGTGTTCTCCACCTTGGGGCCCAACGGCGAGAGCAACAAGATCAACTGGCGCATCGTCACCGTGCCCAAGCACGCGCGCGACGTGGGCATCCAGGTGCTCAAGGAGCGCGTGCGCACGATCGCGTACTCAATCGCGCCCGACGTGAAGGTCTCGGTCACCGATCCCGCCTTCGTCGAGGGCGCGGGGACGCAGGCGCCCATCATGGTGCTGGTGCGCGCGCCCAGCTACGAGGAGCTCGAGCCGCTGGCGCGCCAGTTCCGCGCGGCGCTCAAGTCCATCCCGGGCGTGCAGGATCCGCAGATGAAGTACACCCCCGGGCGGCCGGAGCTCAAGGTGGGGATCGACCGCGACAAGGCGGCGCGCGCGCAGGTGCCGGTCTCGCAGCTGGCGGCCACCTTGCGGGCGTCGATCGAGGGGCAAGAAGGGAGCAAGCTCCGTCAGGGCAAGGACGAGGTGCCCATCTTGGTGCGCCTCGGTGAGAACGATCGCGCCTCGGTGGACGACGTGATGCGCATGACGGTGTGGTCGCCCAAGGGCCCGATGGCGCTGCAGGATCTGGCGACGGTGGAGCGCGGCGAGGGGCCCAACGTGATCGAGCGGCAGGATCGCGAGCGGCAGATTCAGATTTGGGCCTCGCCGCTGGGGCGCTCGCTCGGTGAGATCGTGCCGGAGATGAAGGCGGCGTTCGGGAAGATCCCGATGCCGCCGGGGGCGAGCTACCGGCTCGACGGTCAGATCAAGCAGATGAACGAGTCGAACAGCTCCATGGGGCTCGCGCTCTTGCTGGCCATCGTCTTCATCTACATCGTGCTCGCTTCGCAGTTCGAGAGCTTCATCCACCCGCTCACCATCATGCTCACGTTGCCGCTGGCCATCATCGGGGCCATCGTGGCCTTGTTCATGAGCGGCAACTCGGTGGCCATGGGCTCGCTCATCGGCATCATCCTGCTCATGGGGCTCGTGACCAAGAACGCCATCCTGCTGCTCGACCGCGCCATCGTGCGGGTGCGCGAGCACGGCGAGACCCCGCTGCAAGCCATCCTCGAGGCGGGGCCCGAGCGGCTGCGGCCCATCTTGATGACCAGCGCCGCCATGATCCTGGGCATGCTCCCGACGGCCATCTCGCGCGGCGAAGGGAGCGAGTTCCGCGCGCCCATGGGCATCGCGGTCATCGGTGGGGTCGTGAGCTCGACCCTGCTTTCGCTGGTGGTCGTGCCCGCGGTCTACCTGCTCATCGAGGGGCTCAAGGCGCGGGTCGCTCGCTGGTTCGGAGGCGAGGCGCGCACGGCGAAGTCTACGCCGCCTTCACCGGAGCGTAGCGCACCGCACGCCGTGCTCGACCCTGGTTCGGCCACTCGTATGTGAGCGTGTCGCGAAGCTCCACGCCCTCGAGCACGGGAGGCTCCTCGCGCGCGAGAAGCACCCAGATGCTCCCTTGGTCGGGATCGACCAGGGTCTTTCCGCATGCGAGCCACTCGGCCGGGGAGAATGTGGCGCGTGATAGGGCGATATCCCACTTCGTAGGTGAAGACGCGACGTCGGCGGCTTTTCCGCGATGAAGTTGGATATCGATTCGCCCGACGGCGCCCACGACCGTGCGTAGAAAACTGACGCGCTTGGCCAGCGGCTCGACGAGGGTGACCTTCAGATCGGGCCGGATCAAGGCGAGCGGGAGGCCCGGTGCGCCGGCCCCGGAGCCGATGTCCACCACCCGTGCGCCCTCGGGGAGATGCGCGGACAACGCGTACGCATCTGCCAGCATCAAATCGAGGAGCTCACCCTCCGAGCGCGCCGCCGTCAAATCGTGTTTCGCGTTCCAGGTGACGAGAAGATCGAGCCAGGTACCGAGCCGCATGTCGACCTCCGCCGCGTTGGAAACACTGAAGTGGGCGCTCATGGACTTGAGGTCCCATCCACCTTCCTTCACTCCTTTGGCACGTAGACTGGAGCCCAATTCGCCCATGCGTACGGCATGTGATAGCACGCGGGCTACGATGCTCGCGCATGACTTCGCCGCACTCGATGCGCTTCTTGCTCGCCTCGGCACGCAAAAGGTCAGCCTCCAGACCATGGTCGGGGGCGCCTCCACTCGAAAGTATTTCCGCGTCACCTTGGCCGGCGGACGCACCGCGGTGGCCATGTTTTTCCCGCAAGGGGTGAAGACCGACGAGATCCAGAAGACCGTGAGCCTCCGTCGCTGGCCCTTCCTCGAGGTGGCCGAGCTCCTTCGCGCGCAAGGCATCCGCGTGCCCGAGGTGCTGGGCGATGCCACCGATCGCGGCTGGCTCCTCATCGAGGATCTCGGCGACGACACGCTCGCCCACTACCTGCTGCGCCACCCCGACAAAAGGGATGCGTTCTACACCAAAGCGGTGCACGACCTGGCCCTCGCGCAAGAGAAGCTGACGACCCTGGCGGAGGACTGCATCGTGCGCTCGCGGGCGTACGACGAAGAGCTCATCAAGGGCGAGATCGATCACTTCCGCGAGTGGGTGCTCGAGGCCCGCGGTCACCATTTGAGCCCCAGCGACCGCGAGACGTTCGAGCGGATCGCCGAGCGCATGGCGGAGCGCATCGCCGGCTTTCCGCGCAGCTTTACCCACCGCGACTACCAGTCGCGCAACTTGATGGTGCACACCAAGGGGGTCGCGGAGCCCGAGCTGGTGTGGATCGACTTCCAGGACGCCATGCTCGGTCCGCGCGTCTACGATCTGGTGGCGCTCCTCACGGACAGCCATCAGGACTTCGACCGCCCCTTCGTGGAGGCGAGGCTCGACGAGTACGCGAAGGCCCGGCGGCTCGGGGCCGAGGAGCGCTACGAGCTGGGCCGGCAGTTCGATTGGGTGACGGTGCAGCGAAAACTCAAGGACGCCGGCCGGTTCGTCTTCATCGACCGCGTGAATGGGAACTCCTCGTTCCTGAAGTTCGTGGGACCTACCCTCGGCAGGATTCGCGCCTCCTTGGCGCGTTTGGCACCGCACGATGAAGACATGCGCGCACTCGAGGCCGTGCTCGCGCGCGCTATACCCCAAGACGCGACCTAGGTCATCACGGCGCCACTCGGGTCTAGGTTTGATCTAGGTTTGCGGGCGCAAACGTGTAAAACTGCCGTCTGAGTACTCTGCGATCGACGGGGGACCAACGTGCGGCGTCGGCATGGCACGATGGGGGATCGGAGTAGTCACTCACGGAGGACGTATGGCGACCAGCACGCCCGGGATCGAGAATCCGCAGTACATGGTAGGGCCTCTGCGTTTCGAATGGGATCAGGGCCGGGGACTGCTCTTGTGCGAAGGGATCCCGTTGGTCGCCATGACGGTCGAGACCACGATGGCGAGCTTCATGGCCGGCATCCACAAGATGGTCGGCACCGAGCGCTTTCAGCTGGCGCTGTACGGCGCGGGGGAAGAGGTCGTCGAGAACGAGTGGAACGTGTTCTTCAAGCCCGAGCCCACCTTCGAGGCTGGCGTGCGGCGCATCGGGGCCGCGGCCAACTTGGTGGGCCTGGGGCACTGGCAGCTCACGTACCTGAATCGCGAAAAGAAAGAGGCGCGCTTTCAGGTGCGCAACAGTTGGGAGGCGCTCTATCAGCGCGCGCTCGGGGTCTGCTGGGGAACGAGCTCGCTCGCGGGGCGGTTCGCGGGGTTCTGCAGCATCCTGTTCGGCACCAATTGTTGGGCGGAGCAGACGGCGTTTTTGGCGCGCGGCGACGAGTACGACGAGTTTCTGGTGCGCCCCTCCACGCGCACCATCGCCGGGCAGCTCGATCAGCTCATCTCCAACGACAAGGCCACGCGGGCCGATCTCGACGCCGCGCTGGAGCGCTTGAAGCAGGAGGTGCACGAGCGCAAACAGGCCGAGGAGCGGCTGAAACAGGAGATCCACGATCGAAAACAAACCGAGCAGCTCTTGCTCGACAAGATCGAGATCATCCGCCGGCAAGAAGAGTCCATCCGCGCGATGTCGACCCCCATCTTGCAGCTATGGCAAGGCATCCTGGCCCTGCCCGTCATCGGGAGGGTCGATAGCCGCCGCGCCAATCAAATGCTGGAGAGCCTGCTCGACCGCATCGTGCGCACGCAGGCGCGCTTCACCATTTTGGATCTCACGGGGGTGGACGAGATCGACACCAGCGCGGCCGACCACCTGCTCAAGGTGGTGCGGGCGGCGTCGCTCTTGGGCACCCGCTGCGTGGTCTCGGGCATTTCTCCGCACATGGCGCAGACCATCGTGGGGCTGGAGCTCGATTTGACGGAGCTCACGGCCTTCAGCACCTTGGAGGCCGCCCTTCGCTTCGCCTTGCGGACCGAGCAGGCGAGGCAGGGAATCGCGCGGCCGCAGCCCCAGGCCCAGAGCAACGGCGGCCCCAAGCCGCCGACGTAGTATACAAGCCGGGCCATGCCCATTCTTTCGGCCCGTGGACTCCACAAAGCCTACGGCGCCCGGCCACTGCTGACGGACGCGACCTTCACCCTGAAACGAGGCGAAAAGGCGGCTTTGCTCGGGCCGAACGGCACCGGCAAGTCGACCTTGCTGCGCCTGCTCGCCGGCATCGAGCCCGCCGACTCGGGCCTCATCGACCGGCGGCGCGACGCCTCGATGCTGTACCTCTCGCAGGAGCCGGTGCTCGACGGCGCCCGCAACGCGCGCGAGCTCGTGTCGGAGAAGCTCGGGCAATGGAGCGGCGAGCACGAGGTCGACGAGATGCTCGATCGGCTCGGCGTCATCGACCGCGATCGCCCGGTCGCCACCTTGAGCGGCGGCGAGCGCCGGCGGGTGGCGCTGGCCCGGCTCTTCGTGGCCCGCCCCGACTTGGCGCTGCTCGACGAGCCGACGAACCACCTCGACGCCGACACCATCGCCTGGCTCGAGACCTACCTGCGCGACACGTTCCCCGGCGCGGTGCTGATGGTGACCCACGACCGTTACGTGCTCGACGCCGTGGCGACGCGCGTGTTCGAGCTCGACGCCGGTCGCCTGACGGAGTTCACCAAGCGGAGCGATCACCTGGGCGCCTACGCCGACTACCTGGAGCAGCGCGCCGAGCGCGACGCACAAGAAGAGCGGGTCGAGCGCAATCGGCAGAACCTGTTGCGGCGCGAGATCGAGTGGCTGCGCCGAGGTCCGAAGGCGCGCAGCACCAAGCAAAAGGCGCGCATCGAGCGGGCCAACGCGAAGATCGCGGAGCCCGGGTTGGTGCAGCGGGCGCGCGTGGATTTCGCCGGGCTGGAGGAGGGCGCGGGGCAGCTCGGCGGGACCATCCTCGATCTCGAGAACGTGACGGTGGCCATCGGCGACCGCACCTTGGTGCGCGATCTGACGTTGAACATCGTGCGCGGTGAGCGCATCGGGGTGGTGGGGCCGAACGGGGCGGGCAAAACGAGCTTGCTGCGCGTGGTGAACGGTGAGGTGGAGCCGCTGCGCGGCACCGTGAAGCGCGGGACGCAGACGCGCATCGCGCTGTTCGATCAGTCGCGGGCGATGCTGCGCGACGATTGGAGCGTCCTCGACAACGTGGCCGAGCGCGAAGGCGCCGAGCGGACCGGCGCGGGCACGGTGTCCATCGGCGATCGCACCATGGACGTGCGCACGTACCTGGAGCTCTTCATGTTCGACGGGCAATCGTCGCGCCGCAAGGTCTCGGCCCTCTCCGGGGGTGAGCGCGCGCGGGTGGCCCTGGCGCTCTCGCTCAAGACGGGCGCCAACGTGCTGCTCTTGGACGAGCCGACCAACGATCTCGACATCGTCACCTTGTCGGCCGTGGAAGAGCTCCTCGAATCGTGGCCCGGCTGCGCCATCGTGGTGTCGCACGATCGCTGGTTTCTGGATCGGGTGGCGACCTCGATCCTCGCCTTCGAGGGCGACGGCAAGGTGACCTTGTACGGCGGCAACTGGTCGAGCTACCGCGAACGCCTGGCCCAGAACCGCGCGGCCGCGATCGAATCGGCATCGGCGACGAAGGGGGCGAGCTCCATTCCCCAAAAAGGGAAGGTTGGGGTGGGGGAGGCCGCTCCGTCCAACACGCCAGCGGCACCCGAAAAGAAGAAGCTTACCTACGCCGAGCGGCTCGAGCTGGAGAAGATCCTCGATGTCATTGCGGAGGCAGAAGTGCGTCTTTCCGCGCTCGAAGCCAAGCTGGCCGACGGCTCGCTCTGGGCGAAGTCGCCCGACGAGGCCAAGGAGACGCAAGGGCTGCTCGATGCGGCGCGCGCCGAGGTCGAACGGCTCACGGCGCGGTGGGAAGATTTGGAGAGCCGCAGCGCCGTCCAAAAGTAGAGCGCTGCACGGAACATGTGCTAGCAGCTAGCACCTGCGAGGTTCCAATGCCCGAAAGCCGCACGCGCACACCGCGTGCACGCCGCCTCAAGATCGCACCCGATCCTTCTCCCCAGGTGGCCGCCCCGCGCGTCCTGCTCCACCCGCACGGTCTCGATCTGCGCGCCAGCGGCGAAGCGATCCTGCCGCTCTACGCGGGGTCGATGCACTACTGGCGGCACCACCCGCAGGCGTGGGGCGCGGGGCTCGACGCCATGCGCGCGATGGGGCTCCTGCTGGTCGACACGTACGTGCCTTGGGGCGTGCACGAGACCGAGCCGGGGAAGTTCGACTTCGGCGCCAAGGATCCGCGGCTCGACGTGGTGCGCTTTCTTCGCATGGCGCACGAGCGCGGGCTCCGCGCGGTGGTTCGTCCGGGGCCGCACATCAACGCGGAGCTCACGTACTTCGGCTTGCCGGAGTGGATCGTGTGGAACCGCGCGTGCCAAGCGCGCACGCCGCGCGACAACCCGGTGATGCTGCCGATCGTGCCGGTGGCGTTTCCGGTGCCCAGCTACGCGAGCCGCGTCTTTCACGCCGAGGTGGAGCGCTGGTTCGAGCGGGTGGCCCAGGAGCTCGCGCCGCTGCGGCACCCCGAGGGGCCGATCGTGCTGCTCCAGGTCGACAACGAGGGCGCGCTCTATTTCCGCGACGGCGCCTACGATCAGGACTACCACCCCGACGCCGTGATCCTGTTCCGGCGCTTTCTGCGCGCCAAATACCGCACGCCGCGCGAGCTCCGCGCCGCTTGGAGCAAGGCCGACGTGTCGTTCACCACGGTGACGCCGCCGGTGAAGTTCGAGGCGGAGACGGCCGACGATCTGGTGCGGCACATGGACTGGATGGAGTTCCACGAGCACCTGCTCGCCGAGGCGATGCAGCGCATGGCGCGCACCCTGGCGGCTTGCGGGCTCGATGGCATCCCCACCATGCACAACTTCCCGCTCGCCGAGGCGGTGACCCCGCTCAACGCCGGGCGCATCGAGCTCGATCTGATCGGCCTCGACTACTACCACCGCGCCACGCCGCAGGATCACACGGCCATCTTGCGCCGCACCAGCGAGCTCGTCTCGCGCTGCGCGGGCCTGCGCGCGCCCGCCTATGGCGCCGAGGTGGGGGCAGGGTTTCCGCCGTTCTTCTCGCCGCTGCAGGAGGACGACTCGCTCTACACGTTGATGTCCGCGCTCGCCTACGGCCTGCGCGGCTACAATTTGTACATGGCGGTGGAGCGCGATCGCTGGGTGGGCGCGCCCATCGATCCGC